>JANMHB010000003.1:0-10305 GCA_031374935.1 Gemmatimonadaceae bacterium
TTCCGCAGCGCCACGGGCCGGCTGTATGAGCCTTTCGGTTTCGGGATGTCCGCCGTTTCGGTGACGTCGAAGGACTACACGGGCTGGCAGCCACCCAAGGTGGCCTCGTTCATCCTCGGGCTCACGGTGCGGCAGCTCGCCAACCTGGCCGACGAGGGCAAGGTCGAGGCGCGCCTCGGAAAGGGTGGCCAGCGCGAGTATCTGTTCCCGGAGTCGCGCGAGAAGTACCTGCGCTCAAAGATCGACACCGCCGTGGCCGAGGCGCTCGCCAAGTTCGGACCACGCACCGACAGCCCCGATGCGGCCAAGGCTCGCCTCGCGAATGCCCAGGCCGACATGGTCGAGTTCGAGCTCGCGAAGAAGCGCGGGGAGTATGTGTCGCTCGCCTTCCACTTCCGCGAGATCGAGGCGATGGCGGGCCGCTTGGCAGAACCAGTGGGTAGCCTCGGGGCACAGTACCGCGATGCATCGCTCCAGCTGACGCCAGCCACGGTCGATGCGTTCTGGGGTGACCTTGAGGAAGCGCTGCGGGCCCGCCTCTACGATGCAGTCACGGGTCACAACGCCGACGACGCGGATCCCGCGGACGAACCACCCGCGCAGGCCGCCTGATGGTCGACTTCATTCGCCAGCGGCATCTCGCGCGCATCCAGCCGACGTATCCCGAAGCGCGAGCCGCCGCGCGCCACGGGGTGCGCGGCATCGCCGACACGTTCTTCGCGCCGCGCACCCGACTCGGTGTCATCGACTGGATCGAACAGCACATCACGCTGCCGCCGGCCTCGCCGAAGCAAGGCCTGTTCAGCTTCGAGTACACACCCTACCTGCGCGAGATCATCGAGACGCTCGCGTCGCCAACGTTCACATACGGCTCAGTGGTGAAGGCGGGGCAGCTGGGCTTCAGCGTGGGTGTGCTCTGCAACTACATCGGGTTCGTCCAGGCCACGAAGCCGGAGAGCATCGTGCTCATGCTGCCGAGCGAACAGGAGGCAGAGAAGTTCTCGAAGGACAAGATCCGCAGCCTGATCGACAACTCGCCCGCGGTGCGCCAGGCGTTCGGCATCCAGCGGAGCCGCGACACAGACAACACGATCCTGCTCAAGCGGACGCGCGCCGGCACGTTCCTCAGCCTCCTCGGCAGCAACTCCACCGCCGCGACGCGATCCTCGACCAACCCGGTGCTGCTCTTCGACGAGATCGACGAGTACGAAGCAGACTCCGAGCAGGGCGACGTGATCAAGCTCATGATGCGTGCGCAGATCCAGTTCGCGATGGGCCGGAAGAAGACCATGGTCGGCTCGACACCCACGGTGTGGATGGATGCGGCCGATGGTGATGAAGCCACGCGCGAGGAGCGTGGGAAAGGCTCGCGCGCCTATCGTGAGTTCCTGGACGGAGACCGGCGGGAGTGGTATTGCGCGTGCCCGAGCTGCGGCGATCGCTTCGTGCTCGATTTCTTCCGGCACGTGCGTTGGCCGAAAGATGGGACCATCGTCGAGCGCGCGGCCGCCGCGCACTACTGCTGTCCGCAGGGGTGCGACATCCCGCGGAGCGCGCAACAGACACTTATCGGCCAGGCGAATGCGTGGGCGCCGGCTCGGCCTGATCACGGGTATCCGTCGTGGAACATCCGCGGCGAGTTGTCTTTCGCGCCCGGCATGCAGATCAACGAGCTGGCGCTGGAGTTTCTGGCGGCCGGCCGCGATCCGGCCAAATTGCGGCCGTTCTACAACCTGAAGCTCGGTCGCGTCTTCAAGGAGCTGCGCAGCCCGATCGTCGTGCAATCACTCCGCGATCGACGCGAGGTGTACCATGCCGAGGTGCCGAAGTCGGTTGGCATGCTCACCTGCGCGGTCGACGTGCAGCGCGGCAAGGGCGGCGGCGCGCTCGCTCGACTCGAAGTGCTGATCGTCGGCTGGGGCGTCGGCGAAGAATCATGGCGCATCCATCACTACCGGCTCTACGGCGACGTCACGAAGCTGACCGCAAAGGCTGGCGACGACCCCACGCCCTGGCAGCGGCTCGACGCGCTGCTCCAGAAGCACTACGTGCACGAGTCGGGCGTCGGACTCCGCATCAGCCGCACGGTGATCGACTCCGCCGACGGCGAGATGACCGATGTGGTGTACCGCTACGCCAAGGCTCGCGCGGCGTGGGGCGTGGTGCCGATCCGTGGCGAGAAGGACTTCGCTGGCATCGAGGTCCCGAAGCGAAATGGGCGGCCGGAGCTCGTGCGCGCCGGCAAGGCGAGCGACTCGGGCGTGCGCCTGATCCTGATGGACACCTACGGCCTCAAAGATCGGATGTTCGGTCGGCTGCGTCTCACCGGCGATGGCCCTGGTTGCATGCACTGGCCGCTCATGCCAGATGACACCGGCGAGTTCCCGAAGGACTACTGGGACCAGTTCCGCAACGAGTCGAAGGTGTCACGGCGGAAGAATAAGCACTCGATCGAGACCATCGACGTGTATGAGAAGACCGGCGACAACGAATCGATCGACCTTGAGGTGCAGAGCCTAGGCGCGTTGTACGACTGGGGCGCGGACAACCTGGCGCAGATGGCGAGCGTCGTCGCCCAGGTGAATGCGCGCGGGGCCGCGGCGCAGCAAAAGGTGAGCGCACGCGGCGCTCGACCCACCCTCGCAGACGCGTCGCGCGTCAGTAGCCCTGGCCGGTCGCGCGGTCGGGGTTGACGCATGGACCGACGACCCCTACGTTCGGTCGCAGTGGGCCAAGCGCCCCGTAGGGCCTCTCGTCGTGAGAGGATAGCGCCCCGGAGTTGAACCAGAGCGGGCCGACAACTCAACACACCTGAACTGCAGCGCCTGCGCTGTCGGTGTGTTGTCCGTCGGTTCGCTCTTCTGCGTTCCCCCGTGGCCACTCCCGCTGAGATCCTCCTCGCCATCGATGACGCTGTCCTGCTGATCGTGCAGGACGGGGCGCTTGAGGTCGAGGTCAATGGCCAGCGGTACCGATCACAGGACCTCGACAAGTTGCGGTTGCTCCGCGATCGCTACGAGCTGATCGCCGATCGCGAGGCCGCGCGTGCGGCCGGTCGCGGTCGCGGCCCCGTCATCCAGTACTTCCGATGACGAGCGCGCTGAATCTCTCCAAGCTCGGCGAGATTGCAGGCCGCGCGCGGGCGGAACGGCGCACCGCCGATGACGCGCGCACGGAAGCCAGCGTCCGGTGGTTTCAGCGGCCGGGCCAGTACGTCGGCGCACGCACGGATCGGCAGAACACGCGCGGGTGGACCCCCGACGCGCGCTCGCCAAACGATGACACCGTCGGCGACCAGCTGCCACTGCGGGCTCGCGCGCGTGATGCGGTGCGGAACATGGCGCTCGCCGCTAGCACCATTCTCACATACGAAGCGTGCGTCGTCGGCTCTGGCCTGATTCTCTCGCCACGGATCGACCGGGAGTATCTCCGCCTGACCGACGATGCGGCCGACGCGAAGGAGAAGGAGATTCTTCGCCACTACCGCGCGTGGGCGAAGTCGCCCTGGTCGTCGTTCAGCGGATCGGCCGCGATGGGCGCGCAGCAGCGCCTCGTGTTGACGTCCATGCTGGTGAACGGGGATCACTGGGTCGTCAAGCGTCGCCGGAAGATGCCTGGCATGCCCTACACGCTCTCGCTGCAGCACGTCGAGGCTGACCTCGTGTGCACACCAGAGACCATGGCGCAGGATTCGGCGATCGTTGACGGTGTCGAGTTCGACCGTAACGGCGTGGCGATCGCCATTCATGTCGCCAACCACTACCCACACGACCTCACGTTCCTCGGGCAGAAGATCTGGGCGCGCCTGCCGATCTTCGCGCCGGACATGGAGCGCCTTGTCCTGCACGTCGTGCGTGGTCGCCGGACGAACCAAGCGCGTGGTGTCACGCTCTTCTCTGCCGCGCTCGAGCCACTGAAGGCGCTGAATGACTTCGCCGACAACGAGCTGACGGCGGCTCTGAACGACTCCATTTTCACCGGGGTCTTCTACAGCAAGAAGGGCAGCCGCCTGCTGCCGGACATGGCACCGATCGATCCGGAGACCGGCGAGGCCATCACCGCCGAGTCGCTGGCAGCGACCGATGCGACACAGGTGCAGGCGCCGCCGAAGATCCCCTTGCTGTCCGGCGGCGTGATCAACCTTGAGATGGACACCGAGAAGCTCGACAAGGTCGAAAGCGCTCGGCCATCGAAGCAGTTTGCACCGTTCCATGAGGCATGGACGAAGATCTATGCCAGCGCAGTTGGCCTGCCGTTCGAGTTGGTCGTGCGGCACTTCACCGCGTCGTTCTCGGCGTCAAAGGGCGCGATCAACGAAGGCTGGCGGCAGATCCGGCTCGTGCGCGGCGATACCGTCGATACGTTCGCGAGCCCGGTCTACGAATCTTTTGTCGATGAACTCGCCGCGACTGGGCTGGTCGACATGCCTGGCTACTTCGAGGATCACCTCGTGCGCGCGGCGTACCTCGGCCATGTCTGGAGTGGGCCCGTCCCCGGCCACTTGAACCCCGCGCAGGAAGCATCGGCCGCCGAGACGCGCATGCGCGTGGGCATCACGACGCTCGAAGGCGAAAGCGCCGAATACAACGGCAGCGCATGGGAAGAGAACCATCCGCAGTCCGCCAAGGAAATGCGGTGGCGCGTCCGTGACCGATTGGTGGCGGCCGTTGCGGCCCCAGTCCCAGTCCCGGCCGACGCAGGCCCGGAGGCCGGACTCGACGCGTTCGGCGACCCCATTCCGCCGGAGACCGTATGAGCGAGCGCATTCCAGACACGTTGCTGGCGGAAGCGCTGCGCACGCCGTGGATGATCACGGAAGATGGGCTCGCGCTCGTGATGTCGGTGATCAGCCGTACCAACATCACGCCGGAGGCGTTGGCGCTGCGCGATGGCGACCCGCTGCCGCGCCGCATCAGCGCCCTGCGCGCGGACGGCACGCTGGTGTTGCCGGTGATCGGACCGATTGTGCGGCGTGCGGACATGTTCTCGAAGATCAGCGGCGCCACCGACCTCGCCATGCTGCGTGATGAGCTGGCCTCCGCGCTCGACATGAACGCCGTCCAGCGCGTGCTCCTGATGATCGACTCGCCTGGCGGTGAGGTTACTGGGGTCACGGAGCTCGCGCGATTGATCCGCGCCGCGGATGCGTCGAAGCCGATCTACGCTTACGTCGAAGGCACGGGTGCGTCTGCCGCGTACTACTTGGCGTCGGCCGCGCGCGAGATCAGTGGCGCGCCGATGAGTGTGACCGGCTCGATCGGGGTGCGCATGGCTATCACCAAGCGCAAGGCCGACAGCGCGAGCGGGACCACGTTCGAGTTCGTCTCGTCGCAGTCGCCGAACAAGGCGACTGATCCGGAGACCGACGCCGGGCGCGCGCAAATCCAGCAGATCATGGATGATCTCGCGGCCGTCTTCCTGGCGGACGTCGGCGACTTCCGCGGGTTGAGCGCCGAGGATGTGCAGCGCAACTACGGCGAGGGCGGGGTGTTCGCCGCGTCCCGTGCGCTGTCGATGGGCCTCATCGATCGGATCGAGACGCAGGATGCCGTGCTCGCTCGTATCGCGGCAGAGCCGTCCCAGCCGGCGGGGCGCGCCGGCAGTTCGCGTGCGCGCGCATCCGCCGCCACGACAACCACAGAGGGCTTGATGGAACCAGAGAAGACCCCGGTGGCGACGGCGGCCGCCGATACGCCACCCGTTGTGACGCAGCCTGACGCCCAGGCATCCGCCGTCGCGCCCGCGCTGGCGAACGAGCGCACGCGAATCACGCAGCTGCTGACCGTAGGGCGTGTGAGCCTGGACGCCGGGCTGAGCTCGGCGATCACCGACGGCACCAGTGCCGCCGACTATGCGCTGGCACAGGCACTCGCCGCACCGTCGGAGCCGACGGTCGCACCGAAGGGCAATCAGGAGTGGCAGGACAAGCGCGCTGCCGATGAGAACGCGCTGCAGGCCGCCGGTATGGCGCTCCCAAATGCGGGCGCTGCCGATGCCGATCTCGCGAGCGAGGCTGCCGTTATCGCTCGCATCACCAGCGCGCACGCGCAGACATCAGGAGCGAAGTAATGGGATACGATCCGAGCACCAGCTCGAGCAACGCGCCGGCGTACGACGCGCTGCATGCGGGCGACTTTCCGATCACCGAAAAGGAAGTGACCATCCCGGCCGGCGCCGCGCTCACGCGCGGTGCGGTGATGGGCCGCATCACCGCGAACGGGCAGTTCCTCCTCTCGGCCAGTGCCGCCGTCGATGGATCGCAGACCCCGGTCGCGATCCTGATGCAGGACGTCGCGGTCTCCGGCGCGGCGCGTGTCGGCGTGGTCGCGTTCAGCGGTGAGTTCAACGCGACCAAGCTCTCTTTCGGCGCCGGACATACCGCCGCCACCGTCGAATGGCCGCTGCGCCAGGTCGGCATCTTCCTCAAGGCCGTGCTGGGGCTCTGATCCATGGACAACTACTCAACGGCGGTCATCAACGGCGTGCTGCGCAGCCTGCAGACGCCCGCGGCATTCCTCCGCAACACGTTCTTCCAGATCGTCAACACCTTCGACTCGGAAGAGGTCTACTTCGACCGCGAGTCGGACGACCTGCGTCTGGCACCGGTCGTCTCTCCGCTCGTCGCCGGCCGCGTGGTCGAGGCGTCGAGCTACAAGACCACGTTCATCAAGCCGGCGTACTTGAAGCCGAAGATGGTGCTCCGCCCGGCGGATACCATCAAGCGCATCGCTGGTGAGCGGATCGGTGGCGAACTCTCGGCCCAGCAGCGGAAGGATGCGCTCATGGCGCAGCGGTTGCTGGCGTTGGAAACGCAGCGCGTCCGGCGCGAAGAGTTGATGGCCGTGCAGGCTCTGCGCACCGGCACGGTCACCATCTCCGGTGAAGGCTATGGCACCCGGGTGCTCGACTTCGGTCGCGCGGCTGGCCTGACCAAGACGCTCGCTGGCGTGGCGCTGTGGTCCGATGCGGCGTCCAATCCGCTGAAGGCGCTCGAAGACTGGAGCAGCGAAGCGCAGATGACCGAGCTCGGTGCGCCGATCACCACGTGGGTGATGGAACCCGCCGCTCTCGCGCTGTTCAAGGAGCGCTTGCGCGTGCGCGGCGATACCACGCTGCTCGACTCCAGCTATCGCGGCGGCACGTCGACGGCCGAACTCGGCCCGCTCGCCGGCAAGGTGAACTACGTCGGCCGATTCGGCGTGCATGAGATCTGGTCCTATCAGGACTGGTACAAGGACGACGCCGGTTCAATCCAGCCGTTCCTTGCATCGGGTGACGTCATCGGTGTGGGTCAGGCTGAAGGCACGCGCTACTACGGTGCGATTCAGGACTTCGACAGCATGATCGCCACCGAAGTGTTCGCGAAGACGTACCGCGAGCAGGATCCGTCGGTCGAGTACCTGCTGCTGCAGTCGGCCCCGGTCCTGGCCCCGCGCCGGATCAACGCGACGTTCCGCGCGAAGGTGAACTAAGTGTCGGCCGAGATGAAGATGGTCTTCGCCATGGAGACCATCGATGCCGGCACGTTTGTGGTTGCACCTGGCGAGTACCACGAGTTCTCCCTCGAGGAGGCCGCGCGGCTCATTGCGTGCGGTGCCGCGACCGATCCAGACAAGCCGATCGAGGTACCGGTCGCTGAGGTGATCGCTGACGTCGCTGAATTGGTCGCTGACGTCGTTGACGTGGTCGACGCTGAGGTGATCGCTGACGTGGTCGACGAAGCGTCGACGGTTGAGGCCCCGGTCACGAAGGGCAAGAAGAAGTGACCATCGTGTCGGCAGGCGCGCGACGGATGTGGCTTCGGCGATTCGCCAAGCCCACCCGCCGGACTGAGTGGGCGGCGACGCGGCCGTCCATTCAGGGCGCACGCATGTCGGCGATGATGGCGTCGCAGACGATCGAAGGCCTCGACGTCGATCAGGTGGGCGAGATCCTGCTCGTCGAAGCCGGCGCGCTGGGGCCCGATGCGGGGCCGAACGCGCGCGTGGTGCATGATGGCGCCACGCTCAAGCTGACCGATGGCCCCAACCCGCTGCCGAGCGATCGGTCGTGGGAATGGTTCACGGTGATCACGTGAGCCTCGAAGCCGTGTGCTGGATCGCCGACGTGCTGCGCGACCCGGTGACGGGCGTGAATGCGTTGGTCGGCGACGTGCCGAAGCTGCCGGCGTGGCCGGTGACGCCACCGGTCGATGTCTTCGACGAAGCGTCGTCCACCTGGGTTGCCTCGAACACGTTGCCGCAGGCGATCCTGAACGATGCGCAGGAGCAGTCGACCGCCGGCCTGATCGTGCGGCGCATTCAGACGGCCGAGGGTGATGTGCTGCCAGCCGGGAATGGTTACGACGCCGTCACGTGCATGGTGCACTTCTTCGCCAAGCAGACGGCCGACGGTGCGGATCGTGACGACCTCGCGATCATCGCCTACCAGACCTTGAAGTGTGCACGCCGCGCGCTGTCGATCGCGCTGCCGGAGTTCGTGCAATCGCAGTATCCGACCGTCAACGGTGCTGAGATCGGCGTCGCCGATCAGAACACGTTCACGGCCGTGGTTGGCCAGGCCGCGATTGAAGGCGGCTTGCTGCTCGATGGGCTGATCGTCCGACTCGCCGTGCACAACGGCTGGGCGCTCGGCCTCCCCACCACTCCCTGATTCGAGACCACGCCCATGGCGATCAAGAGCACGTTCATTCGACGCCCGACGCAACTCGTTGCGTTCCGTGATGCCACGGGCAGCGTCCTCAATTCCACGACCACCCTCGCCTACGCTGCCGGGGTGTCCAGCATCACCGTCGTCTCCGGCACCAACGCGATCATTGGCCCTGCCCGAATCAACAACGGCGAGGACATCGAACGCATCGACATCACCAACGTCGCCGGTGCGGTGCTCACCCTCGCCCGCCCGCTCCGCCGCTCCCATGCGATCGGCGTGCAGGTCGTGGCCCAGGTGGCGGAGGATGTCGGCGACGTTGATGGAGACGTGACGCTCACAATGTCGCGCGAATCGACCGACCAGTTCTCGTCGATGCGGTTTATCAGCTTCGGGAAGCTGATTGGCAACGCATCCGGCAGCTTCGCCGCGCGGATCCTCGGCACCACCGTTGAGAACTTCGCGCTCTGCTGCGGCATCCCGCGCACGTCGATCGTCGGCCCCGGCACCAGCCTCGCAGCCATCAAGACGTTCACCACCGATTTCAGTACGGTCGACAGCGTGAATGATCTGTCGCTGGCCGTCGTCTCGACCCGGCAGGACGGCACCAGCACGGTGTTCGAGTTCTGGGGCGTGAACATGGACTACACCCAGGTCTCGATGCAGTTGGCGCGCGCGCAGAATGGCGCGGTGCCGATGCGCGCCGCTTTGATCGGCGCCGCGGCACAGTTTGATGCGGCCCCGGTGTTCATCGCGAGTCAGGCGTTCCGTGCCACGAAAGGCAAGCTGTTCAAGGAGCTGACTGGCGTGGGTGTGGTCTCGGACGCCGCGGTCGCGGCCACGACGGTGGGCACCGCCGCTGCAGCAGGCGCTACCACGCTCGTGGTGGCCGACGCCACGAACATCCTCAACAACGACTGGATTGTGGTGGCGGCCGAGGACCAGCTCGAGGTGCACTGGGTGCTCTCGAAGGCTGTGAACACCCTGACGCTCCGTACGCCGCTCCTCCGAGCGCAGGCGGTTGGTGTCCGCGTGATCAAGGCACTCCGCACCCCGTTCGGCGCCGTCGCGCAGGGCGGCGCGACGTTCAACGTCGGCGGGAGCACCACGCCAATCATCGTCGAGAACCGCATCCTGCCAGTCGGCATGCAGGCCCAGAACGCGCAGGCCGGCATGACGTTCGCCGTGCACGATCTCAACCAGCCGGCGATCGCACGGGCGCTCGGCATTCCGCAGTCGGCGATCAGCGCGAACGGACTGCTGCTGTCTGAGGCGCTGCTGTCCTCCAGCATTCAGGCGATCTACCTCGAAGGTGTCACCCAGGACAACACGGTCTGCATTCTGACGCTCTGGGGCTGCACACAGGATCTGGCCAACTTCTCGATTGCGTTGGGCGGCCAGAACCCGACCAGCATGCCGTACTCGGTGCAGCCGAGCTCCGGGGTGCAGTTCGTCCAGTACGCGGCCTGAGCGCTCTGGCGATGCTCAGCGCGACCGACCTCGATCAGGCGTGCTCGCCGCTGCTCGCGCAGCTGCGGGCGCGTCGCGTCGTGTCCGAGGCCGAGCTCACCGCGATCGTGCCGGTCGACCATGAGGACGCGTACGCCTGGCTGAGTTGCTATGGCCAGCTGCGCGCGTGGGTGAGCGGCGCGGGGA
>JANMHB010000005.1:0-62748 GCA_031374935.1 Gemmatimonadaceae bacterium
CATGCTCTCCACCGCCGACGAGTGGCAGATCCATCGGCAGTGCATCGGCCATGTACATGCTGACGTTCACGAAGTTCTGTCCCACCCACCAGATGGCGACGCTCGCCGCGTGTTCATCACGGTGCGCGGTGAAATAGGCCGCGAAGGCGAGCGGCAGCAGGAGCTGGAGCAGCGTACCGCCAAGCAACCCCGGCGTCTCGCCCAAGGGGCCAAAGAGAAGGTGACCGGCCTCATGGACCGGCAGGTTGATGTTGTCGACCAATGACCAGGTCGAGGGTGACGCCAGAATGGCCACCCCATACGCGGACAGCGCGATCGTCAGCCCGACCCTGAATTGCCGCATGGACCCCCCGGGAACCTGCTCGACTGCCTGCCAAGTGACAGGCGCGCGGGCCCAGCGTCACGCTGGACGCCGGCCCGCCCTCGCCACCCAACCCCATCGGAGGAGCTGCAAGTGGCGGGCCACCGGACTCGTCAATAGCAGGGAACCAAGCGGCCGCGTCTTTCCTTCATTGTGGTCTATTGACGGAAACACAACTCGACTATACGGTTATGGCGCTGTGCTCCGCGTCGTGTTGACGCGGGCTGGGTTCGGTCCACGGGTCCGCCAGCGCGGGCCCGTTGTCGTTCTTCAGCGCTCATCGTGGGGGTAGTGTCTGTCCACGAGTCACGTTGTCGGTCAGTACCGGATTGCCGGACTCCGACGCGATCAATCCACAGGAGTTTGTAGCAATGCGTACGACCGGCACTGTGAAGTGGTTCAATGACGCCAAGGGCTTTGGTTTCATCACCCCAGCCTCAGGCGGAAAGGACTGCTTCGTCCACCACTCTGCCATCCAGATGAAGGGTTTCAAGACCCTGGCTGAAGGCGAGCAGGTCGAGTTCGACATCGTCGAGGGCGCGAAGGGCCCAGCGGCAGAGAACGTCACGAAGGCTTCGCGCTAAGCGACGCCGTCGGCCTCCCAGGAGGTCGTCGGACCAAGGGCTGGCCCGCGCTGCGGGCCAGCCCTTGGTCGTACTGGTCACCCGCACTGAGCGGTTGGACAGGTTAGGTTTCCGCCATACGCTGCGGCTCTCCTCCCCGGGGTCCGCGATCCGGATTCCGTCTGACAAGGGTGTATGGCCAAGGAAGAAGCACTGCAACTGGAAGGAACCGTCAGCGAAGTCCTCCCAAGCGCGATGTTCCGCGTTTCGCTCGACAATGGGCACACGGTGCTGGCCACCATCGGCGGCAACCTGCGCCGTTTCCGCATCCGCGTCCTGGCGGGCGACCGGGTCACCCTCGAGGTCTCGCCGTACGACCTGACACGCGGCCGCATCGTGTACCGCCACAAGAACTGATCCGTTCGGCGCGTGCCTGAGGCGTACACTCTGGCACCGCGCACGCCGGCCCCGCTCCGAGTCCGACTCGCGCTGCTGCTCTTCGGCGAGTTCGCGATCTGGAGTCTCTGGTTCGTCTCGCTCGGCAGCTGGTTGGGCGCGACGCTCCACTTCAGCGGACCGCAGATCGGGATGATCTACGGCACCCTTGCCGTCGCCGGCCTGGTGACTCCGATGCTTGGCGGTGCGATCGCAGACCGACTCGCCCGTACCGAGCGAATGCTCGCCGTCCTGCACGGGCTGGGCGGACTGATCCTCATCGTGGCGTCGCAGCAGACGACGTTCGGCGCGCTCTACATCGCGATCTTCCTCTACGCGCTCTGTTACCTGCCGACGCTGTCGCTCGTGCCATCGCTGGTCATGCGACATCTGGCGGCGCCACCCACGGAGTTTCCGGCGTTGCGCGCGCTCGGCACGATCGGCTGGATCGTCGCCGGGCTGGTCATCGGGGCGCTGGGGCTCGAGCTGACGCCATATCCGATGCAGATCGCCGGCGTCGTGTCACTCTGCCTGGCGGCCTACTGTCTGTCGCTGCCCGCCACACCGCCGCTGCAGTCGCGCGCACCTCGCAACCTGCGCTCGCTGTTCGGCCTCGATGCCATGAGGCTGATGCGCGATCCGCTCTTTGCCCTGTTCGTGCTGGCGAGCATCGCCCTCAGCGTGCCGAATCAGTTCTACAATGCGTTCGCAGCGTTGTACCTCACGGAGTTGAGGGCGCCGCATCCCGCGATGCTGCTGACGCTTGGCCAGACGACCGAGGTGGCGGTGCTGCTGCTGCTGCCGCGATTGCACACCGCCCTTGGCTCTCGTCGCGTGTTGCTGGTGGGTGCGACGGCGTGGGCCATCCGCGCGATGCTGTTGTCACTGGGCAGTGACGGCAGTCTGCCACTCGTCTACGTCGGCATCCTGCTGCACGGTGTGGCCTACGGCTGCATCTACGTCGCCGGCCAGCTGATGGTGCACGAACGGGCGCCCGCGTCGATGCGCGCGGCGGCGCAGGGCTTCATGGCCGTCGCGACGATGGGATTGGGCAACCTGGGCGGCGCGTGGATCGCAGGTCGCACGGTTCAGATTTACACCGGCGTCGGTGGTGCGCACGACTGGAGCGCAATCTGGCGGGTCGCGGCCGTCGTCTCGACCGCGGCCGTCATCGGCGTGTTGCTGAGTGCCCGCGTCCGCGACCTGCCCGCCTCGGGCGATCAGTAGCGCGGTTCGCTACGGGAGCGACGCCGTGCCCGACCGGGTGAGATCGGGAAGTGCATCACCAAAGATGTAGTGGTTGAACCATCCGAGATTGTGCTGCATCACGGCGCGCTGCGACTTCGGCTTGGTGATCCCGTGCCCGAACCCCTTGTATACGACCATCTCGACGGGCACGCCGCGATCCTCGAGCGCCTGACGCAACTGGTAGGCATTCGCGATCGGGACGCGACGATCGAGTTCGCCATGCTGGATGAGCGTCGGCGTCTTTGCAGCGCGCACGTAGTCGATCGGTGACGTCCTGGCGTAAATCGCCGGATCGGTGACCGGATCAGCGCCGAGGTAGTTGATCGTGAACGGGGTGATGTCGGTGTTGTAGTAGTAGGTGCGCCAGTCGGAGATGCCGGCGCCTACCGACGTCGCGACGAAACGCGTGCTGCTGGTCGTCAGGAAAGCCGAGATGTAGCCGCCCTGGCTCCAGCCCATCGACGCGACTCTGGCCCCATCGACGAAGCCTTTCCCAATCAGGGCATCGACGCCCGAGACAACGTCCCACGCGTCGCCCACACCGAGGTTCCGATAGTTCAGTGCACGGAATCGTTCACCGTACCCTGCACTGCCGCGATAGTTGACCTTGAGCACGAGCGCGCCGCGGTTCACCCATTCGTCAACCGGATAGTACCGTGCGTCGGGCAAGGTTGGGCGATCGATCCCGGTCGGTCCGCCATGAATGACGCAGAGCAGCGGGTATTTCCGTGATGGATCGAAGTCGCGGGGCTTGATGAGGATGCCTTCGATCTCCGCACCGTCGCGGCTCGTCCAGCGCACGACCTCGCGGGTGCCAAGCTTCCAGTCGCGCACCTGCGCACTCATCGTCGTCAGCACACGCGGCGCGAAATTCGACAACGGCGAGATGCCGATCTCGGGCAACGAGGTGG
Organism: Gemmatimonadaceae bacterium; assembly: GCA_031374935.1. GTDB lineage: Bacteria > Gemmatimonadota > Gemmatimonadetes > Gemmatimonadales > Gemmatimonadaceae > JACMLX01. Next base: position 3,519 of record JANMHB010000005.1, read on the forward strand.
GGGCACTCACGATGAACGCCGCAGCACTCTGATCACGTGTCAGCGAGAAACCGGAAAACATTCCGCTGTCCGGCCCCGTGACGCGAGTCACCACGCCGCTGACAGGATCAACGATGAAGAGGTGTGACGCCGTGCGCTGCAGGCCGCTGAAGTACACACCGCGCGAGCCCCAGCCGATGAATCCTGGGAGTTCGTCGAATGCCGCGGTGATCGCCCGGACCGCACCACCATCGGCGCTGACCACCGCCAGGCGCGAATTCCGGAAGTAGTTCTGGCGCACGTCGCCCATCGCACTGCTGAACACGAGCTGTCGCCCATCCGGCGACCAGTGCGGATCGGTGTCGGCGCCCGCCTGCGTCACCACGGCGCGGATCGTATTGTCGGCCAGCGTGAGCACATGAACGTCCGCGGTGTTCCCCGCGACAGGATCGGGCACCGTGGTGGCGCTGAACGCGATGCGCGTGCCGTCAGGCGACCACTCAAACGCGCCGACGCTGAACTTCGCCGCGCCAGGTGTACGCAGCGTGCCGGGTTGCGGCGTGTTCCCTGCCGCGCTGACATCGATGGTGTACAGCGCCTGCATGGCATAGTCGCGCCGCACCACTTCGTAGCCACCGAGGGTGGTGTCGCGGGACTTCCGTGCGGCGGCGCTCGGGCTCGAGGTGAATGCGATCGCACCGCCGTCGAGGCGCCAGGCATATGCCCCCACGCCGCCCGCGGCATTGGTCAGACGTATCGGTTCGCCACCGCCGACAGCCATCACGTACAACTGACTCCGCCCCTCGACCCGGGTACTGGTGAACGCGAGCCACTGCCCGTCCGGCGACCACTGCACCTGTCCCGCGCCGGCTTCGTGCCGCGTGAGTTGCTGCGCCGCATTCGAGCGGGTGTCGTGCACCCAGATCTGCGGCACGAACGCATCCTGCGTCCAGTCGGTCCCGGTGACCAGCCAGGCGACCTGCGCGCCGTCAGGTGAGATGCGCGGCGCGCTGACCGCCTTCAGCGACAAGAGGTTGTCGATCGAGGGTACCGTGCTGCCGGACTGCGCAGCGAGTGGTACGGTCAGCAGCGAAAAGGCGAGCAGGGGTCGGAGCATGCGGATAGCCCGGGTGAGTCGTCGAACGACGAGACGGCAGCGGTCGGACCGAAGTCCGTCGTGCACGGCGCGCCTTCAGCGCGCAGGGTCAGCATTCATGGCCGGCGCCGGCCTGTCAATGCCCTGCATCAGCCGCATCCAGTCGCGCCAGCCCTGAATCGAGAACCCGAGCAGCACGAGATACAGCAGTGCCGACAGCCAGAGCTGCTGCCTGGGAAGCAGCCAGAAGCCGTAGATCGCGTTGACGAACACCCAGCAGTACCAATGCTCGATCTTCTTGTGGGTCTGCAGGTACTGGCCCGATACACTCACCGCCGTGACCAGTGCATCGACCATCGACTGTTGCGCCCCGGTGAAGGACATGCCCCAGCCGAGCAGTGCCGCCATCGGCAGTGTTGCGGCAACCCAGCCGATCCGCGCGCCATTCGAGAGTCGCGTGACGGCCAGGTCATCGTGATGTGTCGGGCCGGCACGCAGCCAGGTCCACCACCCGTACGCCTGCATCGGGAGATAATAGAGCAGCTGCAATCCGGTGCTCGACCAGAGGTGCGAGCGCCAGAACACGATGCCGTAGAGGATCACCGACGCAACGCCCCAGGCCCATGTCCAGATGTTGTTCCGCACCAGCAGCCAGACGTTGACCAGCGTTGCGGTGGCGGCGGCGACTTCCATGGCGGAGAGTTCGTGCAGCACCCGAGGCCAGTCAATCACAACGGCTCGCAGTGGAAGAGCAGCGACAGCGGCGCGCCGGTGATCGGATGCAACGGTTCCTGAATCTGCGTCACGCGCAGCCCGGCCATCTCGAACTCCCGATGCCACGATCCGAGCGTGCGGAAGTACCATGGCATCGGCGACGGGAAGGCGATCGCAAACGCATCGAACGTTTCGGTGCGCCATTCGCTGCGGTATGGGGCGTCGCCTCTGGCGCTCCAGGGGTGGACGGTCTGCACCAGCAACACACCCGATGGCGCGAGACGCAGGCGCAGCGCTGCGAGCAGCAGATGCAACGGATCGCCGAGGAGGGAGAAGTTGCAGACGATCGCGCGCCACGGGCCGGGCACGGCGGTCGCATCATGCTGCACCTCGTCATAGGTCAGCACACTGAACGATCCGCCTGCCGCGCGCGCCTGTTCGATCAACGGTGCACTGAGGTCGATGCCGTGAGCCTCGATTCCGCGCAGGGCAAGTTCCCGAACCAGAAACCCCTCGCCGCACCCGATATCGAGTATCGGGCCGGGCGCGAGTGACGCTGCCGCGCCGATGATCGCCTGATCCGTGCCGGCGGTGCGGCTCGGAATCAATCCGTCGCGGACGACCTGCGTCCAGGCCAACGCGTTCTCGGTCCAGCTGGCGGCGATCCGGTCGTCGGGTGACGGATCAGAGATCATGACGGGAGCGTGGGGTACGCCGGGATGCGGTCCTGCGGCGGATCGATCCGGACGCTGGCGGTCGCGATGAAGATCTCCTGAAGGAACACAATCAGTCCACCGACGAGCGCGAGCATCGCCGCGATGAACAACCCGGCGATCCATCGCGAGCCGCTCACCTGCAGCAGCGCAGCGACAAAGAGCGTGACGATCACCAGGCAGATGAGCAGCGCACACATCGTGCACAGTGTGATGGCCAGATTGATCAGCCGGGAACGCCGCGACAGCGCCGCCAGTCGGTCACGCATGTCGTGTCGTTCCTTGCCAGCCGGCAGGTCATGGTATTCGCGCTCGAACTGCCGAGCGCGGTCGATGACGCGCCCGAGGCGGCTGGTGAGCACGTTGAGCATTGCGGCGACGCCGGAGAGCAGAAACACCGGCGCGACCGCCTGCTGAATGACGTGCGCGATATCGAGTTCGGGAGGGGCCACTTGCATCTCGAAATCCTACACGCGCCCGGCGGGGCTGGTGCGGGGTACCGCCCGATCCGCGTGATGCCGGTCCTCGCGTGCGTGCAACGCCGTGACTTCGGCAGGCGTCAGTCGGCGCCACGCTCCCTTGGGCAGGTCGCCGAGCGCCAGCGAACCGATCGCCACGCGCACCAGCCGCATGACCGTGGCATCACAGGCCTCGACCATCCGGCGGATCTGACGGTTGCGGCCTTCATCCAGATCGATCAACAGCCAGCCGTTGCGCCCACCGCTGCGCAGAATCTCCACCCGCACGGCAGACAACCGCTCCCCTTCGCCGTCGCGCACGCCGCCACGCAATGCGGCAACGAGCGCGTCGTCCGGCACGCGATCGATTTGCACGTGATACGTTTTCCGCACGTGCGACTCGGGCGCGCTGACGGCATTGCCCCACTGCGTGTCGTTGGTGAACAGCAACAGCCCTTCGCTCGCCTGATCCAGGCGACCCACCGGGCCAAGAAAGGGCAACGCCGGATCGTCGAGACAGCTGTACACAGTGGCGCGACCGGCGGGATCAGTCCGGGTCGTGAGGAGCCCGCGGGGCTTGTTCAGCATGACGTACACCCGCTCGGCGGCCTGCACACCGGTGCCATCGAGCTTGATCACATCGGTCTCCGGCACCACGCGGCGACTGCTGTCGGTCACCCGGCGGCCGTTCACGCGCACGCGACCGTCACGCACCGCCTGCTCGGCCTCCGAGCGCGAGCAGATCCCGAGCTTGGACAGCGCGCGCGCGACTGAGACCGTACCGCGCGGAGCGGGCGGGCCAGCCGGGCGCGACGGGGAGCGGGATCGACGAGGGGAGGAGGGCATGTCCGAGCAAAGATGGTCGGATCGTCGCCACCGCGCGCGGCCCGTGCGCCGACGATGGCCCGACCGCACCCGAATTCGGGATAGCTTGCGGGGCGTCACCACACCCTTGCCGCTTCCACCCATGCACCGCTCTTCATCGCCGCGCGACGAGCGCTACCTCCTGCCCGTCCTGCTCGACGGCGCCGCGGCACTCGCGCGGCAGTTTCTCGATTGTCTCGCCGACCGACCGGTGCAGCCCGGTGCGGTAGCGTTGCCCGATGTGGCGTTGCCGGAAGTCGGCGCCGGAACGCAGGTCGTGCTGGACCGGCTGCGCGATTCCGTGCTCCCGGCCTTCACTGGCAGCGCCGGTCCGCGCTACCTCGGCTTCGTCACCGGCGGTGGCACACCGGCCGCGCTGGCGGCCGACTGGATCACCAGTGCGGTGGACAACAACGCCTCCGACGCATCGAGTGTCGCCGCCATCACGATCGAGCGACAGGCGATCGCGATGCTGGTGGACCTGCTGTCGCTGCCGGCCGACACGGCCGGATGGTTCGTTTCCGGCGCGACGATGGCGAACGTCGTCGGGCTGGCGACGGGGCGGCAATGGCTTGGCGCGCAACGCGGCGTGGATGTCGCCGAGAGTGGTGCGGCGGCGCTGCCGGGACTGCGGATTCTCTCCGGCATGCCACACTCCAGCGCCATCAAGGCCGCCGCGGTGCTGGGCATGGGGCGACGCGCGGTGCAGCAGGTGGCGACCATCGCCGGCACGGAGCAGGTCGACCTTGCCGCACTCGAGTCAGCGCTCGATTCCACCGATGCACCGACAATCATCGTTGCCAATGCCGGCACCGTCACCACCACGGCATTCGACGACCTGTCGCAGATCGCGGCACTGGCACGCGCGCACAAGGCATGGTTGCACGTGGATGGCGCATTCGGGCTGTTCGCGCGGCTGCTGCCGTCGCACGCGCGCCAACTCGAAGGACTACAGCTCGCCGATTCCATCTGCGGTGATGCCCACAAGTGGCTGAACGTGCCCTACGACAGCGGGTTCGTGCTCACGCGACATGCCGACGTGCAGGGGCGCGTCTTTCGGAATGCTGCCACGTACTTCTTCAGCGACAACCCGCTGCCGGATCCGTTCCATTTCGGGCCGGAGAATTCACGGCGATTGCGTGCGCTGCCCGTCTGGGCTTCACTGCTGGCGTACGGGCGATCCGGCATGGCAGATATCGTCGCCGAGTGTTGTGCCTGCGCCGCGGCGCTCGGTGCGTGGATCGCCGCGCATCCGGATCTCGAGTTGCTGGCGCCGGTCACACTCAACATCGTGCCATTCCGTCTGTCCGACGCTCTGCTGGCGGGCCGGGACGAGGCTGAGGTCGTTGGCCGCTTTCTGACGGCGGTGGCGGGCACCGGCGAGGTTTTCCTCACCCCGGGCGCGTACAACGGCCACCGCGGTGCCAGAGCCGCCTTCAGCAACTGGCGCACGACGGTGGGCGATGACCTGCCACGGATCCAGTGTGGAATCGACGCCGGAGTCGCTGCAGTGCGACTCGCGTGATACCGATCGGCAGCGAACGCCGCACCGATCGCGTATCAGACGCTGTGCCGATCCTCCCGTCCACCTCAGTCGTCTGCAGCCTCCTGCCTTGCGCAGCGGCGCTCCTCTGTGCCTTCGCGGCCGGTGCTCAGCCGGCGGCGCCGGGCCGGCCCGTTGGCGCGGCCCCCCCGCCCGTCGCGAGTCTACCCGCGTTACCGATCGACGTCGAGACCGCGCCGCGCCCCACGACGCAGGCGTACCGCACGCGTGTGCGCCCGGTGATCGATGGCAAGCTGAGTGAACCGGAGTGGGCCCTGGGGCCCGCGATCACCGACTTCGTGCAGCAGCTGCCACGCACCGGATATCCGGCGACTTTCCCGACCGTGGTCCACGTGATGTTCGACGAAGACCATCTCTACATCGGTGCCATGCTCTACGATCCCGAGCCGAGGAAGGCGATCACCGCTGGCAAGGAGCGGGACTTCACCTCCGGCGGCAGCGACCTGTTCGGTCTGGTGCTCGACACATTCAAGGATCGACGGAACAGCTTTCTGTTCGTGGTCAATCCATCGGGTGCGATGCGTGACGAGCAGACGTACAATGATTCGCGCACCGTGGTGGATGCGTGGGATGGCGTGACACGGGTGCGCACCTCGATCGGCGACTCGTCGTGGACGGTGGAACTCGAGATCCCGCTGCGCACCCTGCGGTTCGACGCGACACGCTCGCCGCAGGACTGGGGCGTGAACTTCATCCGACGGGTGCGTCGCGCCAGTGAGACATCGTACTGGGCCCCACTCGAGCGACAGTACCGCGTGCATCGCATGTCGAAGGCGGGAACACTGACGGGCCTCGACAGCCTTCGCCCCGGACGCAACCTGCAAGTGAAACCGTACGTCGTTGGCGGCAACTCGGTCGGGCTGCAGGTGCCGGCGAGTGCGCTCGGCACGAGGGGCGATGTGGGCCTCGACGTCAAGTACGGCGTCACCCCGTCGCTGACACTCGATGCCACCTACAACACCGACTTCTCGCAGGTCGAGGTGGATCAGGAACAGGTCAACCTGACGCGGTTCTCGCTGCTCTTTCCCGAACGACGCGAATTCTTCATCGAGAACTCCGGGTCGTTCCAGTTCGGCGACGTCGTGGAGCGAAACTACCGGATGGGCGCCAGTCCGAATGATTTCACCTTCTTCAATTCGCGGCAGATCGGACTCACCCCCGACGGTCGTCCGATCCCGATCGTGGGAGGCGCACGCCTGACCGGCCGCCTCGGACAATGGGATGTCGGAGCGCTCAACATGCAGACGGAACGACTGTCCAGCATTCCGGCGGAGAACTTCGCGGTCCTGCGCGCCCGCCGGAACCTCTTCGGCAAGTCGGATGTCGGTGTGCTGCTGCAGAACCGCGCCGCGACCGACAGCACCACCTGGAATCGCAGTGTCGGCGTGGACGCCAACGTCCGCCTCGGCAGTGGTCTGATCGTCAATGCCTACGCCGCCCGCAGCGACGCACCAGATACAACACGTGATGGCACCGCCGCGCGCGCACAGGTGGCGTATCGCGGCAGACTCTGGAACAACTCGTTGATGTGGAAGCGTGTATCACAGGGCTTCGCGCCCGGCATCGGCTTCGTGCGGCGGCGTGACTTTCAGCAGTTCTACGGCACCGTGGGCGCACATCCGCGGCCGCGCCTGCCCGGTGTGGCTGAGCTGAATCCGTATGTCGTCGTCGACTACATCACCGACCTCCGATCACAACTCGACACGCGCACCGTGTCTGGCGGATTCGATGTGACACTCAAGTCCGAGGCGGTGCTGTCGATGCTGGTGAGCGATCAGTTCGACCGCATCGAACAGACATTCACGCTGGTGCCAGGCCGCACGGTGGCGCCCGGCGCCTACTCCTGGCGCGAGGCGACGGTGAAGTACACCATGGCGCCGGCCAGCCGACTGCTTGGCACCGCCAACGCCACGGTCGGCGATTTCTACTCGGGGTCGCGTCGCAGCGCCGGCGCGGGCGTGACGTGGCGCGTCTCGCCATCACTGGCCGTCGAGACCAGCTATCAGCGCAACAGCATCGCGCTGGCGACCGGTGATTTCGTGGCCAACCTCGCCGGCCTGCGCATGCGCTACGCCTGGTCGACCACGCTGCTGAGCAGCGCCTTCATCCAGTACAACACACAGACCCGGTCGTTCAGCACCAACGCGCGGGTCAACTGGCGGTGGGCTCCGTTGAGCGATGTCTTCCTGGTGTACACGGACCGCCGCGACAGCGAATCGTGGGCGCAGAATGAACGCTCCATCGCGCTCAAGGTGACCCGGATGCTGGCGTTCTGAACCGCGACGTTTACCGGATGAGCCTGCACTGACAGAGATCCGTTTCGGGTGACCGGCATCGTGCCATCGACGTACATTGCTCACTTGTCAGTGCTGTGAATCGAGCCGATGTTGGCCCCTTCCCGCCCCGCCTCTGATGCGCCATTCGTCTGGTCATTCATCTCGGCTTCGAGCCGGTTGCCGGGTGCTGCTTGCCCTGTTGCTCGCCGCTGGCGCGGCCGAGAGCGCGGCTGCCCAGAAACGCCAACAGCCGGTCCGCCGGACGGCGGCGGGCCCTGACACGACGGCGCTCCTCGCCGGCTGCACCGGCGGGAAAAGCGCGGCATGTCAGTCAATGGCGTACTTGCTGTTGTCCGGGAAACCGCTGCCGGCCGATACCGCCAGGGCGGTCAGCCTGATGGAGCAGGCCTGCCGCGCGGGCAGCGCGCGCAGCTGCGGACAGACGGCGTGGATGCTGCGACAGGGCCTCGGGGTCCGGGCCGACACTGGGCGCGCCTTCGCGCTTTTCGGCACCGGCTGTACCTCGGGTGACGCGAAGTCGTGCACATCACTCGGCTACATGTACGAAGTCGGGGCCGGGATCACGCGCAACAAGGCACAGGCCGCGGCGTATTACGAACGAGGCTGCACCGCCGGCGACAGCCGCGGCTGTGCCAACCTCGGCGCACTGCTCGATTCGGGGATGACAGTTGGCGGCGACGCTGCCCGGTCCACCGCGTTGCTGACCAGGGCGTGTAACGCCAAGGTGCCAACGGCCTGCACGAATCTCGGCACACATTTCGAATCCGGCCGCGGCGCTCCGGTGAGCCCCCAGCGCGCCGCCGCCCTCTACGGCCGCGCCTGCCGCGACGGCGAGCTCACCGCGTGCCTCAACCTCGGCTCCTTGACTGCCGAGGGGCGCGGTGTGCGCCGTGATCCGGTGCGCGCGGCGAGGCTGTTTGCGCAGGCATGTGATGGCGACCTTGCCGCGGGATGCGTCAACCTGGGCATCGCGCACCGTCGCGGACTGGGTGTGGCCCGCGACTCGGCGCAGGCGCAAACCCTGTTTGCGAAAGCCTGTCGACTCGCACCGGCGGCCTGCACGCGACCGTCCGCGCCATAGCGCACCGCGCGACAACGCCCGCGCGCCGGGTGTTCCCGCATGCGTCTGGCGCGTAAGTCATTTGGGCCCGCATCCGCGGATGGCAGGCCGCCTCCGGTCGGGAACGAAGACACGCGCGCCCGACTATGTCATGTGTGAACAGTGAGTTCAACGCGCGTGACGTGGCGAGACTGTGCCGATCGCCGCGTGCAAGCGCTTCAACACCCGAGTGACATCCGTGAGCCCGTATCGCTGCACCACCCTGCTGTTTGCCGCCATCGTTTTCCCGTTTGCCGCGAGTGCGCAAGTCCGCACCGCATCGACCGTCAGGAGACCTTCAGTGACCGCACCTCGCAATTTCGTCAAGCCGACCGACGCCGAGCTCCGCACGCTGCTCACGGCTGAGCAGTACCAGGTGACGCAGCACGAAGGCACCGAGCGTGCTTTCCGCAACGCGTACTGGGACAATCATGAGGCGGGCATCTACGTCGACATCGTCTCGGGCGAACCGCTGTTCAGTTCACTCGACAAGTACGAGTCCGGCACTGGATGGCCAAGCTTCTCGAAGCCCCTCGAAGCAGCAAACGTCAAGACCAAGACCGATCGTCAGTTCTTCATGACGCGTACTGAAGTCCGGAGCAAGAACGCCGATTCGCATCTCGGCCACCTCTTCGACGACGGCCCGAAGCCCACCGGCCAGCGCTACTGCATGAACTCGGCCTCGATGCGCTTCATCCCGGTCGACAAGCTCGAGGCCGAGGGCTACGGCCAGTACGTCGCACTCTTCCGTGGACAGCCGGCGCCACACAAGTAGGCCGCGGATTCAAGCAGTTCCAGGCAGGGAATCAGGCGGAAAATGCGAGGTCAGGCACACAGCCGCCATCGGCGGCGAACTGTGTGCCAGGCGTCGTGACTACATCGCGATCTTCGGGCGGTTGGGCTTGATCTCTTCCGTGCTCGGTGTGAGCTCCGGCAGCCCCGCTGACTTGAGGATCGCGTTCAATCGTGGCAGCCGCGTGTCGAGGCTGCTCTTGATGGCGCCCAGCTGCACTTCCAGCTTGCCGCTGAGCATCGTGAACGCCTGCTGCGCCTGTTGCGTCGGCCGGTACTCACCTTCGCCGACCGAACCCGACAACGCCGCGATCTGATTGTTCAACTTGATCGGGTAGTTGAGCGGGTCCTGCGCGCTCTGGTTCTTCGTCTGATAGACCTCCTGCTCGGCCCCGCTCAACTCGGCCATCATGTCGTTGGCCAATGCGCGGAACTCGACCGACGGCTGACCCGTCAGCTTCGGTGCGCGATCCGCCACCTGCCACCGCATGTTGCGCACCGTGCGAACGGCCATATTCGCATCCGTCGTCCGATCTCGGATCGCGAGCAGCATCCTGAACTGCGCCAGCAGGTCGGCGTCCGACGCATCGCTGCGCGGATCCTTCTTCAGGCGGAACGGATGCGTCTGCGTGGTGGCGCCTGCGGTCATCCGCACGCTGTACGCACCCGGGGGTGCCATCGGGCCGGTGGTCGAACCAGACCACATGATCATGCCGTCAAAACGCGCAGCATCGGGATAGCGCATGTTCCAGCCAAAGCTGTTGATGCCAGCCTTGTTCGGTACGCGCACCGGGCGCGGTGCGCGAGAGAACAGTTCCTCGATGTCCATGCCCGCCATTGCGGCGGCCGGGTTGGCAAACCGCGCCGTGATCGTCTTCACCGCCGAGTCGCGCGCGTAGCCGGCCTTGGTGACCAGCGAGTCGATCAACCCAGCCTTGATTCCTTCCTGGCGCACCGAGTCGGCGGCCGTCTCCGGATCCTGATCGCTGGTGAAGCCGTTGATGACTTTCCCTGTCGCGTCGAGGAACTCGAACTTCACCGTCTGGTTCGGATCCTTGAGCCAGTACTGGAAGCGCGCCCCGCCCGGAGGATTGGCGCCAAGTGCCCCGCCGCCACCGGTCAGCTCCTGGAGCATCGCGAAGAAGCCACCGCCCCACTCGGTGCGCCATGCGTCATCCGGCTTGAAGAGATGCGCCGACGACGCGACGACCTGCGGCGTCAGCTGACGCAGCGGGGTGACGTTGTCCATGATCCAGAAGCCACGCCCATGCGTGGCGAGAATGAGATCGCTGTCCTTGACCTTGATGTCGTGCACCGGCACCAGCGGCAGGTTGCGGCGCATCGACGTCCAGTTCATTCCGTCGTCGAATGACGTGTAGACACCACGTTCCGTGCCCGCGTAGAGCAGCCCGCGACGCGCCGGGTCCTCGCGCACCACGCGAAGGAAGTGCTCGTCGTTGATTCCGTTGACGATCTTCGTCCAGGTCTTGCCGAAATCCGTCGTCTTGAAAATGATCGGGCGCTTGTCGCCAAGCTGATAGCGGTTCGCGGCGATGTAGGCCGTGCCCGCAGCGAAATGACTTGGCTCGATGATCGAGACGCGCGTGAAGTCGCCGATGTCGGGCGGCGTGACATTCTCCCACGAGCCGCCACTGTTCTTCGAGATCCACACCAGGCCATCGTCCGTCCCCACCCACAGCAGCCCTGGTTGTACCGGCGACTCGTCGAACGCGAAGATCAAGGCGTACGTCTCGACGCCCGTCTGGTCCTTCGTGATCGGGCCGCCCGAGGCGTCCATCGTTTTCGGGTCACGGCGGGCCAGCTCCGGCGAAACTTCCGTCCAGCTTTCCCCTTCGTTGGTCGAGCGGAAGAGCTTTGAGCCGGCCGCGTACACCACGTTCGGATTGTGCCGCGAGAACACGATCGGGAAGGTCCACTGGAATCGCACCGCGATATCCTTGGACGAATACCCCATCGGGTTCACCGGGTACACGGTGATGTCGCGCGTAAAGCCGGTGCGCATGTCCTTGCGCGTGAGCAGCCCGCCGTAGCTGCCGGCGAAGACGATCCACGGCTTGGTCGGATGCGGGGTCACGTATCCGGATTCACCGCCACCGGCGTCCTTCCAGTCGGAAAGGCTCACGCGGCCTGGTCCACGACTTGGACCACACAGCGTCGAGTTGTCCTGCTGCGCGCCGCAGATCTGGTACGGGTAGTCGTTGCTGGCATCGACGTGATACCACTGCGCCGTCGGGAAGTCGAGCTCCGTCCAGTTCTTGCCGCCGTTCGTGCTCACCGTGGCACCGCCATCATTGGCTTCGATCATGCGCATCGGATCATTCGGCGCGATCCAGAGATCGTGGTTGTCGCCGTGCGGCACGTTGATCGGTTCGCGGAACGTCTTGCCGCCATCGCGCGAGCGATAGAAGCCGACGTTGAGCGCGTAGATGACGTTCGTGTCCTTCGGATCGGCCACGATGTTCGAGTAGTACCACGCGCGCTGCCGCAGCTTCCGTTCGCGGTTGATGTAACTCCACGTCGCACCGGCATCGTCGGAGCGGTACACACCGCCCGAGTCATGCTCGATGATCGCCCACACACGGCTCGGCTTCACCGGCGATACCGCAAGGCCGATCTTGCCGATCACGCCTGTCGGCAGGCCAGTGGCCGTGCGCGTCAGGTTCGTCCAGGTCGCGCCGCCATCCAGCGACTTGTGAATGCCGCTGCCCATGCCGCCCGACGACATCGCCCATGACGTGCGCCACGCCTGCCAGGTGGCCGCGTAGATGATGTCGGGGTTCGATGGATCGAGCTGGATGTCGATCGCGCCGGTGGAGTCGTTGACGTACAGGATCTTGGTGAACGTCTTGCCACCGTCGGTCGTCTTGAACACGCCGCGTTCGGTTCCCGCCTTGAACGGGTTGCCGAAGACGGCAAACCAGGCGATGTCCTTGTTCGTCGGGTGGATGCGGATCGCCGCGATGTGCTCATCGCGGAAGCCGAGTCGCGTCCAGGTCTTGCCAGCATCGAGCGTCTTCCAGAGGCCATCGCCGCCGGCCGTGTTTCCGCGGATGTCTGTTTCACCACCGCCGACCCAGACCACATCGGCGTTCTGAGGATCGACCGCGATGGCGCCGATTGTGCCGCCGAAATAGTTGTCGGTCGTGGCGGCCCAGTTCTGACCGCCGTCCGTCGTCTTGTACACACCACCGCCCGTGGTGCCCATCCAGTACTCGTTCGGGCGCTGCACGGAGCCGGCGGCGGCTACCGATCGGCCGCCGCGCGCAGGGCCGACTTCACGCCAGCGCATGGCGCTGAAGGCGGTCGAGTCGAAGGTCAGCGGGCCGGTGGGTGCGGGTGGCACCTCGCGACGCACTGGCGCGGTGCGGGGCGCGGGCCGGGTCGCCTGCGCATCGAGCGCCGCCCCCAGCGGCAAGAGGCCGAGCATGGCAATTGCACCGATGCGGCGGGCATCGGATCGCGGAAGCGTGAACGTCACGCGAAATCTCCTTGGGTGGGGCAGGATCCTGGGGCGGCAGCGGCGCCGCGGGTCGTGGGCAGAATCACCACTCCTGCGCTACGCTGCGCAAGCGGTGAACGCTGGCCGGGGCTCCGTCGAGGCGCGGGTGCTGCCCGCGGCACGCCTACGGCTCACCTACATCTGCGCGACGGGCCGCCAACGAGCAGCGTGAGTGGCCACGATACCGCGCGGACCTCGTTGTCCGGCCACGCCGCGAGCAGCCCAGGCAACACGAGGCTCAGTGCGTCCCCACCCTCGCGCTCGCGGAACGCGGTCACCGCCGACCAGGTCCCCAGATAGGCCACGAACTGCGCACGCGTCCACTCCTCGCGCATACGGAGCGCCGGCACCGGCAGTCTCGCATACGGAAAGTCGATGGCGCGGTAGTTGTCCTCCACCAGTTTGCGCTCCGGTGGCCAGTAGGCGTCGAGCGTGTCGTGGTACCACGCCGTGACCACCGCGTCCACATCCGGCGCGATCGTGGTCATCCCATACGTCCACACCGCCAGCAGTCCGTCCGGCTTGAGCACCCGCGCCACTTCCGAATAGAACGCCGGTCGATCGAACCAGTGCAGCGCCTGCGCCACCGTGACGAGGTCGACGCTCTGGTCGGCCAGCGCGGACTGCGTCCCATCCGCCACACGGTACTCGATGCGCCGGTGTTGCTCGGCGTTCGCGATCTGCGCCGCGCTACGATCGGTCGCGACCACTTGGTGGAAATACGCGGCCAGACCGATGCTCGCCTGTCCGGAGCCACAGCCGGCATCCCAGACCCGACGGCGCGATGGGCTCTGCTCGGCGAGCCAGGCGAACAGCGCATCCGGGTAGCGCGGCCGACTGGCGGCGTAGTGAGCCGCGACGGGGGAGAAATGGTCGGGGAATGTCGTTTCGGCCTCCGGTGCTTTACGCCTGTCAGGAACGCTCGACGGTGAAACCGAACTCCTGCGCCACCAGTGCCGGCACGGCGCACCCACGACTCATCGCGGCCGAGAATGTCGTGCGCTCGACCCATCGCGTCATGGCTGGGATAAAGTCACGCCAGTCCACGCGCGTGATCTGCAACGTCGACATGATCGCTCGCCCATCACTCCCGAGGACGAAACGCACGCGCCCAGGCGAGCCGACTCCTGCGCGACCGGCGCTGCGGGGAAAGTCGAGCGTGGCCGCCTTCAGGACCTGCGGTGGCTGATCCGCGACGTAGCTTGACACGCTGGCGCGCATGAGTGGCAGGACCGTGTCATCCGCATCACGACGCGCCACGATGCGAACGACGATGGTGTCGTCTCCGGCATTGTTGATCCGCGGGATGCCCACGAATTCGCGCGTACTGTCCGCCGCCATTGCAGCGGTGAACACCGCTCGAGCAACTGGGGTCGCCATCGGAAGCTCTTCCCAGAACAGCTCACGGACGCGTCCGTTCGGCCGCGCGATGAGTACGAGGCGTCCACCGAGTATCGAACTGACGCCCTCGGCGTCAACGGCGCCCGTGCGATCCATTTCGGCGACGGTGGGGATCGCCCCCAGCGACGATGGGGGCGCAAAACGCTGGCGGATCGCATCGGCGTAAAACATGATCGTCTTCTGGTCTGCGTCGGAGAAGTGTCGCTCCTTCCATTTCGCTCCAGCGGCGAGATCGAGGATGACCGTTTCTGATCGCATCTCCGGTGTACTCCCCGCGGCGCAGACAGGGGCAGCCGGATTCAGGGCGGAGGCCTGCGCGCGCGCTCCGTCGGGTCGTGCCAGACCCATCAGCAGAAGCCCGCAAAGCACGGTTCCTCGTCGGTACCGTCGAGTCGTCACAGTCATGACCTGGTATTGGGGCTGCCTCGATTCTAATCGAAGACTGACGTTTCGGTAAACGGCAGTGATTCCGTCCGCGTGGTAGAACGCAGCACGGGGGCCCCGCCACCCGGAGCCCCCGTGTTCACCACTGCAAGCAGCAGCCCGCTAGCGCAAGGCGATCAGATGATCTCGCACGCCCCACCCGCACACGCCACCGTCTCCTTCAGCGACGTGTAATCCGCCGCCTCGCTCATCAACGCGTAGTTCACCGGCTCGTACGTCAGCCCGTTCCACTTGGCGATGTCGGCCGGCGTGGTCACTTCCTCGTTCGGCGCCTGCTGGTAGTCCTTGTCGCCGCTGGCGGCAAGCAGGCTCACGCCGGTGAAGTAGGCGCGGTTCTCCCAGATGAAGTCCGCCACCTGCTCCCACTCGTTCTCGCGGACCGTGACGGTGTTGCTGACGTTGTGGCGGAGGCCTGGGTTGTACTTCTCGTGCGCCGTGCCGGGCACGACCCAGTTCTCCTGCACCAGCTTCACCATGTCGAGGAACTGCAGCGCGTTGATGTCCTTCTTCAGGATCGCGCCCTCCGGGGCTTCGATCGGGAAGGTGATGACGTCGGTGGTGTCGGCCTTCATGCCGTACACCTCGGTCATCTGCGGATTCCACGACTTGAAGAAGTTGTACACGGGCTCCGTGCGCGCCGCCTGCACACGACGGAAGTACCGCTTGGCGTGATGCGGGTGGATGCCGCTGGCCGTGCCGAGCAGCAGGCTGGCGGTGCCTTCCGGCTTCACGCAGGTCACACGTGCCGCCGGCTCGATACCGATCGCTTCCGCGACTGCGCGATTCGTCATCACGCAGGTCTCAGCTCCCTTCCGCAACACGGTCGGGTTGAGCAGCACATCTGGACGCTCGAGGATGCCGCAGATGCTCACGCCGAGCAGTGACTCGCGCTCATTGATCACGCGCGTGATCGGGCCGAGGTAGCTCATTTCGGTGTAGGCGGCCTGCAACGTGCCGATGGTGGCTGCCACGGTGCAAAGCTCGTAGAACTTCTCCGCCGTCTCGCAGACGCGCCCGTTGATCGTGGTCAGGTTGCAGTGCTGCCAGCCGCTGATCGTGTCGCCGATGCCGACGGTCTGGTTGTAGCCATACTTCATCAACTTGCCCATAACCGCTTCGTCCACGACGAGCGTCGGCGCCAGCCCGATCTCGACACACGGATTGGCCCCGTACTCGGCGCTCTCGGTGAAGTAGAAGCCCGGCTCGCCGAACTGCCGGATGGCGTTGAACAGCGCCATGAACTCTTCCTTGGTGGCGTCGCTGCGCACCAGCATCGCACTGTTGTTGCTGTGCTGGCGCTGCGGGTTGTGCTTCCACCATTCGCCAGTCTTGGCGTTGACCATCTCTTCATCATCGGCGCTGAAGAGCGCGATGGTGGCCGAGCGACGGATGCCACCACTGATCACCGCGCTGGCGGCCAGCATGAGGATGTCGTAGGCCTCGATCGGGCGCATCTTGCGGCCCGGGATGGCGTCCAGCACGCCACGGATCTTCTCCAGCGCCTTCTTCAGTGGCTGGTGGCCCGGGGCCCGGCCGCCACTGGTGCGCAACACGGCACCCTTGGCGCGGATCTCGGAGAAATCGAATTCGACGTACGTCCCGTCGTAGTAGCTCGTCACCAGCTGATGCATCGCATCCGACCAGCCCTCGATCGTATCCGGGATGGTGAAGTGCCGCACCGGCAGATCTTCGGCGCTGGCCCGGAGCGGGAACGGCGCCAGGCGCGTCACGTGCTGCTTCTGCACGCTGAAGCCCACACCCGTGCCGCTCAGCAGCAGCCAGAGCGCCTCGCTGAACTTCTTCACGTTGTCGATATGACCGAACGTGCAGTTGTACATCCGCGCGTTGTTCACTTCGATGGCGTCGCCGCCGAACTGCATCGAACGCATGCTCGGCAGCGCCTGACGGTCGCGCACGGCGCCTTCCGCAGCATCGATCATCTGGCCGAGGGTGCGGTCGAGACCGAAGACCTCGTTCTCCAGCAGGGCCGAGAAGCGCGAGCGGTGCATGTCGAACACCCGCTTGGCCGCTTCCGGCCACAGTTCGCGGCGGCCGAGGTCTTCGCGGTAGCGGGCGTACTTCGACATCGCGATGTAGTCGCTGATGCCGCTCACACCGTGCTTGGCGATGCGCGCCTCGGACTTCCTGGCGCGATAAAGGACGTACCCCTTCGCCACGTCGAAGAAGCCGGCTCCAGCGATCATCATTTCGACGATGTCCTGGATCTCCTCGACCGACGGGCGCACGCCGCGCGCGGCGCGGAGCTCGACCGTGTTGGTCACCATCCCCGCGATGCGCAGCACATCGGCGTGATCCATCAGGCTCAGCCCGTAGTGCTTGGCCTGGTCGTCCCGGTGCGGATTGTCCGCGCCCTTGTTGCGTGCGGCGTAGAAGGCGAGCGCTATCGCCCGTACGATCCGCTCCGGATCCCAGTCGGCCGTCCGGCCGTCACGCTTCCTCACTGCCTTGTCTGCGGCCGACGTCATCTGCGACGTCAGAGATTCCGGGTAGAGCACCGTCGCCATATCTGTCCCCACGGGTGGTTGGTCCTGCGAATTCGGATGCTGCATGTGAGCCCGCCTGTGCTGCCTGTGGAACTGCCCGCTCACGTCCGGTCACCCAACCCCATCCTTGCTGCTCCCCTCCCCGTCGCCCGAGCCTCATCAACAGAGACACGGACGGTCCCGCAGCGATCCAACCACTCGCCTGCTGCGGGGCCATGACACAACGTGGTACTGCGGGGGAGAAGAAACGATGGAGCGCGGCGTGACACGACCGAAACAGACCGGCAATCAGCGCGGAGCAGGACAGTACGGCCGTTCGTGTGTCCGCGCCAGCGTCTCGCAAAGGCGTAACGGAGCAACAGTTTAGCGGTTCCAAGATCACAATTGTACTGTTTTGTGAACCTGCTCCGAACGCCCCTGCTTCGTCCAATCCAGCCAAAACCATCAATTCCCGGGAAAACACAAGGTGGCGTAAAGCATTGTGATATAGCGCTTTACGTGCTACTGCTGCCTCGCGTTCCAGCCGCAGCCCCCGTCTTTCCACACCATCCACACTGGTCCACACGAGTGGAAATTGCCCGGTTGCACGTCACATGCCACGACAGCGGCTGCGGCGGACGCGCGACGGGCCGGCGTGTAACCAGGCAAGCCCGGCGGAGGCGTCCGCGCCGGCCCGGGCCGGGCCCGCCACGCGACCAAACCGTTACCCGGCGGGGTGGTACCGCACCTGCCCGGTCCGGTGCTCACCGGCGAGGCGCCGATAGGTCGCGCCCGTCTGCGCGATCCTGGCGCGCTCCGCCTCGGTGGTACCCCGAACCACCTTCCCCGGCATGCCGAGCACCAGGGAGTTCGGGGCAATCACCACCCCTTCGGCCACCAACGCCCCGGCGCCGACGATGCTCCCCGTACCGATGTGGCACCGATTGAGCAGAATGGCACCCATCCCGATCAGGACGTCGTCCTCGATCGTGCAGCCGTGCAAGATCGCGCGGTGACCGACTGTCACCCGGGCGCCGACCGCTGTCGGCACGCCCGGATCGGCGTGGACCATGGTCAGGTCCTGGATGTTGCTTCCGGCACCGATCGTGATCTGCTCGGTGTCGCCGCGAATCACGGCGCCGCCCCAGACGCTCACCTCGTCGCCCAGCAGCACGGTGCCGCACACCGACGCCCGAGGATGCACGAACGCCGAGGCCGCGACTTCCGGCGGGCCACGAAACCGGGCCGGCTCACTCACGTCGGCCGGCCTTCGCGGCCTGCGTCCGGAACCACGCTTCGAGCCCCTCGACGATCGCCAGCGCGTATGCCTCCTGGAATTCCGGCGTGCGCAGTGCCGCCTCCTGCTCCGGCACGATCACGTACGCGCCTTCCACCAGCACACTCGGCATCCACGCGCCTCGCACGACGGCCAGGTTATCGAACCAGGTGCCCTCGTCGTTCAGGCCGAGCCGCGCCAGCAGGCGCGATTGAATCGCGCGTGCCAGTCCGGCACTGAGTGGCTGGAAATAGTAGGTGCCGCTGCCGTTGCTGAGATACGGATTCACGCCGTCCGGCTTGGCATTGAGATGAATCGACACGAATGCCGCCGCATCGGCTCGTCGCGCCATGATCGGCCGGTCACCCAGCGCCACGGGCGCCGCGGTGGTGCGCAGCATGATCGGGGTCGCGCCGCGAGCCGTGAGCAGGCGCTGCACACGCTCGCCGATCGCCAGTGTGGCCACGCCTTCGTAGAGGCCGGTGGGACCGGTCGACCCGGCCGGCGGATGACCTGGGTCGACAGCGATCTTCAATCCGCGCAGCGGGTTGGCCGCATCCACCGTCGGCGCGCGGCGGATGCGCAGCACGAAGGCGTCGCCGCGCCAGAAGGCCAGCCAGCCGTACACCTCCTGCTCCAGTTGCACCGAGTACACCGCGCGACCGGTGGCCTCGTTGGTCCACTGTATGTCACGCACCAGGGAGTCGGCTCGCTGAAACCAGATGATGTCGGTGTTACCGGTGGCGCCGTGCAGGGTCAATCGCAGCGTGCGCCCCTCGACCTCCACTCGATAAGCGGGTCGCGCATTCATTGGAAGCACAAGGTCCACATATCCATCCGCCGGCACCACGCGGGCGTTGCTCACGGTGCGGCGCGGGGCGACCGTGCCCGGCGGCAAGGCGGTTGCCGCGTCGGCATCCACCCAGACGTCGAGACCCGGCTCCAGCTGCACACGCAACGCATCACCCTCACGACCGGTGGCGGGCAGCACCGTCCCTGGCAGGATGAACCACTTGTAGGTGCCCCCGGGCACCGGCCGCGCGATCACGACGGCGTCGGTGTCGGAGGCCGCGACACCGACGCGCACCAGCCCGAGCCGGTCGCCGTCGTCAACGGCCGGAACCGCGCGCACGACCGGGATGGAATCGCCGCGGCCGAAGACGGTCAGCGTGCCGCCGCAGCGCAGCTCGCCGGCCGGCACATCCCGGGCTGCGATCTCGGCCCCATCAGCCAGCAGCAGCGGCACGCCCGCACCCGACGGTGCAGTTGAACCCGGACAGGGCGCCGGCGCGAACTCCGCGCGCGCTCCGGCCGCCAACCGCGCCGAGACGCGGATTGGGTCGCCGGCACGGTACGCCAAGCCGCGACGGGGGGTGATGCTGGTGGTGTCCAGATACGGCGGCCGACCGCCCTCGACCGCTGTCCGCACTGCCGGCAGGCGAATCGGCAGCACCAGCCGTTCGGTGGCACCGCCCGCTAGCGTCGCGACCAGTTCGAATTGGGCCAGGGCTCTGGACGGCATGGCGACCCAGGCCAGAAACGCCCCGTTCGGCTGCACTGCGACCGGCGCACCATTGACGGCGAGAGTTGCACCGCCGTGATTCACCGAGCCGAGCAGGAAGGTCGAATCCCGCGCGGCGATCAGGGCGTTGGGCGACGGGTACTGCACCCGGATCGCCAGCGGCCCCTCGACCCGGGGGATCGCCGGCCAGACCGGTCGCAAGGCAGCAGATGATGGGGACGGACCGCTGGCGGTGCTGCTGGCGCAGCCCGCGGCAACAAGAACCAGGGCCATCAGCGTGGGGAGCGCGCGAGGATGGCGCACCTCGAAACCGGACCGGAGCAGAGCGCGTAGCATGATCAAAGATAGTGCGGTCCTGTGCCGCTTCGATTTGACCCGCTGATGCGCGTCGTCCTAGCTTCTCCGTACGCGGGTCACGTTCGGAGGGAACGAACTCGCGGGCGGGCTGCAGCTTTCACCCTCTTCACGCGCCGACTGTGCCAGTCATGACCCACCCCACGCCGTCTGAGACGCCAATCCCACGCTCCGGCGTGCGACTGCGGCTGGCCGGCTTGACGGATGTCGGGATCACGCGGGATCACAACGAGGACGCCTTCGCCTTCCTCGATCTTTCCACCGGGCAGACTCAAGCGGAGTTGCACGCTGGCGTCATCGATGTCGGGCTGCGTGGCGTCGTGCTCGTGGTTGCCGATGGCATGGGCGGCGCGGCGGCGGGTGAGATTGCCAGTGCGATGGCGGTCGAGGCCGTGCTCGACACCTTCCGCGCGCAATGGATGAGCAATGTGGGCCGTGATCCGGACACGTTCGTCGAGACGATCCGCGACGCCGCCGACACCGCCAACCATCGGATCTATGCGTACGCCGGCGCGCATCCAGAGCACGCGGGCATGGGCACCACGGCCACCATCGCGGGGCTCTTCGGTACGTCGCTCTATCTCGCGCAGGTGGGCGACAGTCGTGCCTACATCGTACGCGATGGCGTCGCGCGCCAGATCACGAAGGACCAGTCGCTGATGCAGCAGTTGATCGAAGCAGGGGAGATGACTGCAGATCAGGCTGAAGTGAGCGAACGCCGCAACATCATCCTGCAGGCGCTGGGCCCCGACAGCACGGTACGCCCCGATTTCACCCAGCAGCCGCTGGCGCGCGGCGATACGCTGGTGCTCTGCAGCGATGGCCTGACGACGCACCTGCGCGCGACCGACATCGCGCGGATCGTGGGTGCCAGCGACGGACCGGACGACGCCTGCGCACAGCTGATCGCTGCGGCAAACGCCGAGGGTGGTCACGACAACATCACCGTGGTGGTGACGCAGTTTACCGGTGACGGGTTGCCGGAGCACGACGAGTTGGAACGCCGCATCGGGCACCAGAGTTACCCGCTGCCCGACAGCAGTGCACCGACGCTGGACCGGATGCGTGGCCGCATGCGCAGCGGTGCCGTGCCCGCCGTGACGCGACCGCCCACGCCGGCGCTCGGTGTGCAGAGCGTGACGAATGCGAATGCGGGAGGCGCGGGCGGCGCGATCCCGCCGCGCGATCCGGCCAAGGCGTATCTCTACGTCGCCATCTTTTCGGTCATCGTCGTCGTCGCATGGGCGATCTGGCGCTTCGGGAACTTCGGTACGCCCTGATCGTACAGACGTCGGACCAGCGCTGCCGCTGGACGTGACCGGACCCTGATGATGAAGCGACGGACCTTTCTGCTCTCGGCTGGCGCCAGTCTGGCCGGCGTCATCGGCTACGCCCATTGGCTCGAACCGTTCTGGCTCGATGTCACGCACGCCGAGCTGCCGATTGTCCGCCTGCCGTCGTCGCTGGACGGCAGGACGTTGCTGCACCTCAGTGATCTGCATCTCGGTCCGGTCAGCGACGACTATCTCGCGCGCGTCTGGCGCACCGGGTCCGCATTGCGGCCTGACATCGTTGCCTACACCGGTGACTGGGTCTCGTGGAGCGGGCCGGAACAACTGCAACAGATCGAGCATCATCTGCCGCACATGCCGCGCGGACGCATGGCCACCATGTCGATCCTCGGCAATCACGACTACGGCGCCCGATGGCGCGATGCGCGGGTGGCCGAAGAGATCGTCGATCGAGTGCAGCTCGCCGGCATCCCGGTGCTGCGCAACTCGGCGCTGGAGGTCGACGGGCTCTCCGTGATCGGGATCGACGACTACTGGTCGCCCTTTGCCAAACCGGAACAGGCGCTCGCGAAATGGACACGCGACACGCCAGCGCTGGTGCTCAATCACAATCCGGATTGCATGGATGAGCGGACGCGCTGGAACGGCTACGATGGCTGGGTGCTGTCCGGGCACACGCATGGCGGGCAATGCCGCTCGCCGTTTCTCGCGCCGCCGATCATGCCGGTGCAGAACACACGCTACACGTCGGGTGAAATCGCGCTCGAGGACGGCCGGCGCGTCTACATCAGCCGCGGGGTGGGATTCAACCTGCAGGTTCGCCTGAACGTGCGGCCCGAGATCACCCTCTTCACACTCCGTCGCGCCTGATCGACCCGCGGCGCCTCAGCCGCGCTGCTTGGCCAGCCATCGCGCCGCGGCCGCCTGCATGCAGGTGTCACCGCTCCACGCCACCACCAGCGGCGCTTCCTCACCGAAGGCGCTGGCCAGTCGCGGATGGCCGAACCAGAGGATGACCGCATCGCGCCCCGCGGCCCGCGCATCGGCATAGAGCTGCAGCACACCGTCACGCACCGGGGCCGCGACCTCGAGCGACCCACGCCCCTGCACCGGTTCACCGAACGCCGTGATCACCACCGTGCCGCGGCTCGGGCCATTGGAGCGATCAGCCACGCGGGCGTCCACACTCAGCGTGCGCAGTGTGTTCATCAGCGCCAGGCGCGGCGCACGATAGTCACCGTGCGTGTCGCTGTCGAACGAGCAGATCTCGACCGGGGCACGCACACCACGGGTGAGTGGACGCACCACCTGCAGCACCCGATCGGCGAGCCCCGCACACCACAGCACATCGGTGCCCGACGGCCGGCGATAGTCATTCGGCGGTGAGACCCACTGGGCCCACTTGAGCCGGCGACGCAGCGACAGGCGCAAGCGATCGCGCTCGATGCGGCCATCGGCCACGGCACCCTCGAGCGCCTGCACGGTCTTGTGCAGATCGCCGGGCGCCAGCACCAGATCACAGCCGGCCAGGATCGCGCGGACGGCGGCCTCACCTTCGTCAATCCCCTGCAACACCGCCTGCATGTTGATCGAATCGCCCACGATCAGGTTGTCGTACTCACAGCGTTGCCGCAGCACCCAGGTGAGGATCTCGCGTGACAACGTGGCCGGCATCCCGCTCGGATCGAGCGACGGGTACGCAACGTGCGCGGTCATGATCGAGCCGACACCGGCATCGATGGCCGAACGGAACGGCAGCAGATCATCCTGCATCAGCACCGAGTGCGGCGTGCTCACGACCGGCAGCGTCAGGTGGGAGTCTTCCGTGGTGCGACCGTGGCCAGGAAAGTGCTTCGCACAGGCCAGCACCCCTTCACTCTGACAGGCATCGATCCACTCCGCCACGTAGTCGCCGACCTCACTTGGCTGCGAGCCGAACGCACGGGTGTTGACCACCGGATTCACGGGCTCGACGTCGAGATCGGCGACGGGGGCGTAGTTCCAGTTGACGCCCATGGTGCGGGCTTCCCGTGCGATGTGGCGTGCCGCGCGGCGCACGGCATCGCGGTCTCGCAACGACGCAATTGCAGCGGCGGGCGGCAGGCCGGTGGCCCCTTCGAACTGCTGCCCTGCCCCGCGCTCCATGTCGGCGCCGATGAGCAGCGGCGTTTTCGATCGTTGCTGCAGATCGCGCGTCAGCGCACGCACCGCTTCGGCCGTGCCGCCATAGAGCGTGAAGCCCCCTACGCCAAGTCGCAGTGCCGCATCGATGTGCGGCCGCGCGTCGCCGTAGCCCCGTGCGGCATCCCAGCGAATTGCCGCGATGCAGAGTGCCGCGGCGTCGCTCATCCGACGGCCGCCTTCTGGCGAAGGCACATCGTGTATGCGCCTATCGGGGGTCGGCGAAGTGCTCGGCGACATGAGATCACGTGTGGCCGGTCATGGGAGCGTGCGGGTACCGAGGATTCGGGATCCAGTGGCACCCGTCGCCGCTGGTACATTCCCGGGAAGTCCACGTAAGTGCTGCAAGGCGAGATAGGCGAAGGCCACGGCTTCCTTGGCGTCGCCGTCAAAAAAGAACTCATCGAAGGTACGCACCGTGCGCAATGGCATGGCCTCACGGATCAGGCGAACCAACGTTGGATTTCGCGCGCCGCCGCCCGAGAGCACGACATCCAGCAGGTCTCCCCGGACAAATCGGTCGTACCCGGCCGCCATCGTTCGCGCCGTCAGGCCTGTCGCCGTGGCGACGACGTCCTCATCGGATACGTCACGCCGTGCGCCGCGGCAGGCCTCCACCAGGCCCGAAACGAAGGCCGCATCGTACTTTTCGCGCCCCGTGCTCTTTGGCGGCGGCAGCGTGTACCATGGATCCGAGAGCAGCTGTTCGAGCACCGCCTGCACCGGTCGCCCCGCAGCGGCCAGCGCACCGTCGGCGTCAAAATGCCGGTTCGGGAACAGCGCGGCGACGACCCGATCGATCACCCCGCACCCCGGTCCGGTGTCGAAGGCCAGCACCGGCAGATCAACACCCCGCGGCGGGACCACGGTCACGTTGCCGATGCCGCCGAGGTTCTGCAGCGCGCGCCATCCGTCACGGGCGGCGAACAAGTGGAGATCGGCCAGCGAGACCAGCGGCGCGCCCTGCCCGTTCGCCGCCACATCGCGCGACCGGAAATCGTGGACCACCCGCACCGCGAGCTGCTCGGCGATGACCGATGCGTCGCCGATCTGCCAGGTCGAGTGCCCGGGCTCGTGCCAGAGCGTCTGGCCATGCGACGCCACGGCCGCCACGTCGGACGCTGCCAATCCGGCCCGCGCCATCACCAGCGCAGCGGCATCGGCCAGCCAGCGGCCAAGATCCACCTGCAGTCGACAGAATTCCCGGGCGGTACCCTGCACCATGCCGGCAGCGAGTCGCGCCCGCTGCTCAGCGGAGTAGGCGACCGATTCGAACGCGAGGAGTTCGGGACGATCGCCATCGGCCGTGCGATGAAAACGGACCGCAGCGGCTGCGATGCCATCGAGCGACGTGCCGGACATCAGGCCCACCAGAATCGGCGCGTCGGCCAACGGGGCATCCAGCGCCATCACGGCGTTCCGGCGACAATTGGTGGCGGCTCGATTGCCACGGCGCGACGGACGACGCCCTGTGCCGCGTCCAGCGCCGCGTCGGCATGCCGGGCGTCAGTCTGCAACAGCTGCATCACGATCGCGCGCTTCACCACACCGTCGGCCCGCGCAAGCACCTCGCGCGCGGCGTCACGATCGATGCCGCAGACTTCGGCCACGATCCGTTGGCTGCGATCGACCAGTTTCGCGTTGGTCGCGCGCACGTCGACCATCAGGTTGCCGAACGTCTTGCCAATACGGATCATCGCGCCGGTGCTGATGATATTCAGGGCAAGCTTGGTGGCGGTCCCCGATTTCATGCGCGTGGAGCCGGTCACCACTTCCGGCCCGACGACGATCACGATCGGAATGTCGATGGCATCCCGAATGCTCACCGGCAGCGCAGTGCAGGCGATCATCCCCGTGGTGGCGCCGACGGCCCGGGCGCGACGCAGCGCGCCATGCACGTAGGGCGTCGTGCCACTGGCCGCGATGCCGACGACGAAGTCCCTCGCATCGACCGCAATCGCGTCCAGATCACGTGCGCCGCCGTCGGGGCTGTCCTCGGCACCCTCCTGCGCCTTCAGCAAGGCTGGCGGACCGCCGGCGATCAGGCCGACCACCAGTCCCGGCTCAGCGCCGAACGTGGGCGGGATCTCGCTCGCATCCAGCACGCCGAGTCGGCCCGACGTGCCGGCGCCAGCATAGATGATGCGACCGCCCGATCGCAGCGCTCGTTCGGCGGCCACGACCGCCGAAGCCAGCGCATCACGCGCGGCGGCGACTGCCGGCGCAACGCGCGCATCCTCGGCTGCGATGATGTCGACGATTTCGATCGGCGACGCAAGGTCGATGGTCGCCGATTGGGGATTCCGCTGTTCGGTGACCCGCGGGTCGCGGAACGCTGGGGTGTCGGCGGTCACTAGCGTGGTCAGAGGGGCAAGGCGACAAGAACCCGGGACCGACGCGCGCTGTCGGCCTCACGAGTGCCCGGGTAATCTTTGGGTCGGGCAAAGATACTCTGTCGGCTGTCCCGGCGACGGCCCGCGCGCGTCGTCTGCCTCGTGGTGCGTTCTGCACTGCGTCGCATTGCCACCCTTCCGCTGATCCCCCGATGGTTTCCGCTGCCACGCTGCGTCGCTCCTTCATCTCGTTCGCGGCCCTGCTGCTGGCCGCCGCCTGTCGCGCTCCGCAGCCGTCGACGACTCCCACCCCAATCACGAGCGCCGCGCCAGGTGCTCCGCCGCGCGCCGATGCTGGCGCTCGCGAGGACTCGGTGCGGCGGACGCCAGTCGTCTTTGCCGACGGCTGGCGATTCGCGAAGAACGCCCCGGCGACGTTCGCGGAACACGGCATGGTGAGCAGCAATGCACCGCTGGCCAGTGCGGCGGGTGCGGAAGTGATGAAGCTGGGCGGCAATGCCGTGGACGCGGCCGTCGCCACTGGCTTTGCACTGGCGGTTGTCTGGCCTGAAGCTGGCAACATCGGTGGTGGCGGGTACATGGTCATTCAGATGGCCGACGGTCGCCGCGAGGTGATCGACTACCGCGAAGTGGCGCCATTGGCGGCCTCACGGGACATGTATCTCAAGCCTGATGGCACCACCGATGGCAGCATCATCGGCTGGCGCTCGAGCGGCGTCCCCGGCGCGGTGGCCGGTCTGGTCGCTGCGCAGGCGAAGTACGGCAAGCTGACGCGGCAGCAGGTGATGGCGCCCGCGATACGGATGGCGCGCGACGGCTTCGTGATCGACAGCGGCATCTACACATCGATCTCGCGCAGCCGGGCACTCCTGATGCGGTTCGCCGGCCGCGCCGTGTTTCTGCCCGGCGATAGCGCGCCACCGATCGGCACGACGTTTCGTCAGCCGGTGCTGGCGCGCACGCTCGACGCGATCGCGCGCGATGGCGCCGCGGCCTACTATACGGGCTGGATCGCCGACAGCATCGCGGCCGAAGAGGCGCGCGGCGGTGGGATCATCACCACGGCCGACCTCGCCCGCTACACGCCGCGCTGGCGTGAACCGCTGGTGTGGACCTACCGGAACTACACGCTGGTCGGCATGCCGCCCTCGTCATCCGGCGGTGTGACGATGGCAGAAACGATGAACATCATCGAGCATGAGACGGCGATGCCGGCCTT
Organism: Gemmatimonadaceae bacterium; assembly: GCA_031374935.1. Lineage (GTDB taxonomy): Bacteria > Gemmatimonadota > Gemmatimonadetes > Gemmatimonadales > Gemmatimonadaceae > JACMLX01. The sequence continues at coordinate 31,141 of JANMHB010000005.1, forward strand.
CGGCAGCGTGGCCTATCTGCACCTGATGGGGAGCGCCTATCAGCGCGCATTCATCGATCGCAACAGCAAGATCGCCGATCCCGATTTCGTGCCGGTGCCGATGGCGCAGCTCACCAGCAAGACGTACGCGCGCGGCCTGTACCAGTCCATCGATCGCACCCGTGCCACGCCGACGCCCGATGTCACGCGCCAGATGACGGAAGGCACCCACACGACGCACTACTCCGTGGTGGACGGCGATGGCAGCGCGGTCGCGACCACGACCACGCTGAACAACTCGTGGGGCAGCGGCGTCTATCTCACCAGCGTCGGCTTCATGATGAACGATGAGATGGATGACTTCGCGGTACAGCCGGGCAAGCCGAACATGTTCGGCCTGGTGCAGGGTGAAGCGAATGCGATCCAGCCGGGCAAGCGGATGCTGTCGGCGATGTCGCCGACCGTGGTGCTCGATGCCAATGGCCGCGTGCAGATGGTGGCGGGTGCCGCCGGTGGCCCACGCATCATCTCGGCCACCAGCCAGGTGATCCTGAACGTCATCGAATTCGGCATGCCGCTGGCGGATGCGATGCGCGCCCCTCGCCTGCACAATCAGGCGCTGCCGGATGAGTTGCGTCTCGAGACGAATGGGTTCCCGGCCGCCACGGTCGACTCCCTGAAGGCGATGGGGCATACCATCGGCTTCCTCGGCGGCATCGCCAACGTCAACGCCATCCGGCGCGTGCCGGGCGGCTGGCATGGTGTGTCGGAGCCGCGAGCGTTCGGTGCGGCGATCGGGTACTGACTTGTTTCCAGCGAGGCCGCCGGACCAGGTGCCCAGGCGACGGAAACGGAACTGCGAAACGCAACGATTGAATCCACCGTCGAGCAGTCGACTGGCGGCAGGAACTCAGCGCAGGCGCGCGACTTCGAGTCGGGCGCCGTTGTCGTCGCGGACACCCATGTAGACGACACCCGGGCCGAAGCCGGCGATCACGCGGCCGAACGGGAATGCGACGCGATCGACGAGGACACCTTGGCGATTGACGACGTCGTACACCGGGCCGCCGTTGGCCACCTTGCTGGTGCGGATCCAGAGATTGCCGTCGAGGTCCGCGCGCGTGGCGCCGGTGCCGAAGGCGGGGCGATAGTCCGGTAGTTCAGCCGGCGTCACCATGTTGATGGCAGGTGGGGCGATCGCGATGGGACTGCCGCCTGCGGGTGGTGGACCACCACCACCTGGGCCAGCGTCGAAGCGCATCACCACCGTGCCCCCTCCCATCGCACCCGCGCCACCCGGCGGGCCGCCAGAAGTGACGACGTTGCCACCAGCCGCACCCGTGGTGACCATGCGTGATCGGGCGACTTCCATCGCGGTCTTCGCCGAATCGAGAAACGTCGCCTTCGCCTCATCCGACATCCGTTGCCAGTCGAAGGGGATCTTCGGTGTACTCGTCCGCGCACCATCCGGTGCCAGCCAATCGACGTGGTAGTCCGCGCCTCGCACCACCGCCAGCGTGCCATCCGGTAACAGCGTCCAGTCGTCGACGACAGGCATCGGGTTCATCACCATGCTGATGGACACCTGTCCACGATCGTTCTGCGTGACGCTGGCCTTCGTCTTCGGGATCTTGAAGAACGACGCTGTGTCGAGGGTGCGGGTGTCGAGTGCGACGCGCAGAATCGGCGCCGAATCGGGTTGCTCGGGTACTTGCATCCCACCTGGCCCACCAGCACCCGGTGGCGGAAGGTTCGGGCGAGTGAATCCGCGGTAGACGATGCGCCCCTTGCTGTCGAATCCCGGCGTGCCAAACGGGCCGCCGACCATGAACTGCGCGTCGGTCGGTCGCGGCACGGCCATGACTCGTGCCACCTTGCCAGCGCCGTCGATCACCAGCATCGAGAGCGAGGCCGGATCGATGAACAGCGACGAGTCGCCACGATACGGAATCAATCCGCCAGCACGCGCACCGTACGCATTGGCCGTCGCGGCGGTCGTGTCGGCGACGATCACGTCGCGCGCGAACATCGAATCGAGCAACACCACCTGTCGGCGGACCAGATCGTTCACGAGTACTCGGCCACCAGGCAACGGGCGCACCGACGACACGCTGCCCAGCTGATCGGTCGCCGAGACTCGTGTCACCGGGCCGAGCGGGCGAACGGGCGGCAACGATTGCGCGCGCAACCCGGCGGCGAGTGTCGTGGCCGCCGCGCACAGCGACAGGGATCGGACAAGTGGAAGCATCATGGCCAGCCTGGTGAGATAGTGATTCATCGAACGATGATAGTGGCGTTTCCACCCTGCGGAATGTTCAGGCCACCGCCGGCCAGGCCGCCGAACTGGCCACCGCCAAACTGTCCCCCCCCGATCGTCCCCGAGCGGATGGAGGCCAGGTACCGGTCATCGAGATGACTGGCGACGAGCGGTGGCAGTTTGCGACGCTGCTCCGGCGTGAGCAGGCCACGGATCGCCGGCGCCATGCTGCGCAACAGATCGATCGTGGCTTCGCGCGCCTTCTGGTAGCGGTGGTAGGCGATGTCCTGATCGTAGCGATCATCGAGTGCAGCAAACTGCGTGACCACCGGTGCCCAGATGGCACTCTGCCGGATGGTATAGCGCCGGTTCATGGTCGCGATGCTGTCGGCCTGCACACTGGTCAGCTGCAGCGAGTCCTGCTGCCGCAGAATCTGCGCCAGCGGATTGATCGTCACGTTCCCCGAACCGTACATCGCGTTCAGTGACGGCGCGGCAAGCCTCTGCCCGGGCGACCGGCGTCCGCGATCGAGCTGCTGCGTGAGCACCTGCCGTTCACGCGCGGCACCAAAGTCGAAGCGCATCAGTGCGGTCACCGTCACCGGTGCGCGCAACGTGGTGAAGGCCGGACGTGTGGCGCCGAAGCGCTGGTTCACTTCGTACCGGAACCGCTGGGTCGCGGCGTCGAAGCCACGCACGTACAGCAACGCGGCATCGGGTGTCGCCGGCTGGCCCCATCCGCGCAGGTTCTGCCCCCCGTGCAGCAGCAGATCGGCCGCGCCGAGTGGATTGTTGACCTGGAACGAGAGAGTCGCGCGCTGCGGCAGGCGCAGCTTGAGGGGATTGAAGGACACACTCAGGAAGGCCGTCTGTGTCCACACACCCTTGCAGCTGTTGCGGCCAGCGAGCGTCCCGAGCTGTCGCTGCAGACAGTCGCGTGCGTCAGGCCCCGCAGTGGCCAGCAGCTGCTGCATGCCCGCGGCCGTCGCCGCGTCGGCTGTTCGCGCTGGGTCCACCACGAACGCGCGGTCATTGGCCAGGCCGTCGCCGTTGACGTCACCACCAACCGCGGGAGTGTACGGGCTTCCCGAGCGGATGTTGCCGAACCAGCTGACCCGGACCGCGTCGAAGAAGTTGTAGTTGAGCGAGTACTGGAACTGATGCCGCGAGTCGAACGAGGACCGCGACCACTCGATCGCACGTGGATCTCCGACCGTACTCTGGAAACCGCGAAACTGCTCGCGGACGTTGCCATACACATAGTTCAGGCTCCACCCCAGCGACGAGCTGAACGTCGCAGGCGAGAGCCGGAGGCTCACCTGACGCGATTCACTGAGCAGGTCGGACTGGTTGGCGTTCACCGCGTTGAACTGCGGAGACAGCCGGGAATCGCGGGGCGCCAACGCGCCGGTCAGCGGATCGATGCTGGTGAGCGGCACGAACACCGGGCGTGCCCCCTCGACCGCCAGCGAAAACCGTGGCACGCCGGCGAAGTTCAGATCGACGATGCCCGGCTGGTTCATGTTCCGCGAATACGTGACATCGATGCTGCCATTGAAGCGATTGCGCAGCACAGGGCCGTTCCACTGCAGGTTGGAGCGCAGGCTGCGTGTCGCGGCCCAGTCCTCCGGAAAGAGCGTCACGTTTGGCGCACGGTTGGCGAACGGTGAGTTCACGTTGCCATCGGCACACACCGGCGGAATCGCCGACGGATCTGCGAGCCAGGCGCTCCACTGCGGCACTGGCGCCACCGCCCCGAAGCAGCCGAGCTGCTGCACGCCGGTGGTGAGGCCGGTGTTGTTCAGGGCACCGCTGAGCAGCGTCGCCTGCGGCGTGTTCTGAAACACACCGACACCACCGCGAATCACCGCCCGCGGACCGCGCACCGCGCCGTCGAATCCTGCAATCTGCGGCGCCGTGCCGAGCGTCCAGGAGAAGCCGATGCGCGGACTGACATAGACGCGATTCGGCACGGCGGCATTGGTCGTGCCGAATCGCCGCGCGATCTCCGGGTTCTCCGTCGGTCCGCTGATGAACCGGTTGGCATCGACACGCACGCCGTACTGGATCTGCAGGTCACTGCTCTGCCGCCACGCATCACCCAGCGACACAGCGGCCGTGTACTGACTGCCGCGGAGTTCACGCGGTTCGAGCTGCCGTGTGTACGAGACCGCGCGGCCCACTTCCAGATCGCCAAGCGAGTTGAAGGCGAACGATCCCTGTCGGTTGGTGATCTGATCGAGCGTGAAGTCATCCCGACGCAGTTCACTGGTCAGCTTGATGCGGTGCTTGTTGTCGCGCGAGAAGAGCGACAGGGTATTCAGCACACCGCCGCTGAAGCTGCCGGATGACGCTTCGAGAAATGGGTTGCCCCCGAACGAGACCGTGCGCAGCGCAGTCGATCCATCGGCAAGCGTCGAGTTCACTCGCACCGTGCCGCTCGGCAGTGTGAGGAACGGCGTTCCGTAGGTCCGGGACGCGCTGACGTTCACGTTCGTCTCGGTCAGGATGCCGCTGGTGAAGTATGCCGAGTGCCGGCCGGCGAATCCGCCATTCCAGTTGATACGCGCTCCGCTGTGTGCGGGCAGCTCGCCAATCGAGCCACCGGCGGGCGACGTGCGGTTCCACGAGCCGTTCCCCGAGAACGTGAAGGCCTGCCCGGTGCGCGATCCAGGCGGGGCGATGTTGATGGTGCCGAACAGGCTCCCCTGATCGCTGAGCCGGTCGCCCGGAATGCCCGGTGTCACCGACGGCACACCCAGGCGCTGCAGGATGCCGAGCAGCCGCGCGGCGGAATCGGGTGCGATGCCACTGGTGAGCAGTCCGCCGGCCGGGGTGTTCAGAATCGTGCGCAGATCGTTGCTGCGACGCCCGAACTGATACGAGAGATTGTAGAACGCCTTGTCGAGCACGATGGGGCCCGCGATCAGGCCACCCAGTGACGAGTTGCTGAACTCCTGGCCCAGCGATCGCGCGGCGGCATCGGTGAATTGCAGCGCGGGCGCATCGACATTCAGGCTCATCGTGCGCGAGGTGAAGTTCGAGCCGCTCGGCGTGCGCAGCTGGAACTGGGCGCCGCTGAATCCGCCGCGCGCGACGTCGTAGGGCGACGTGACCAGCGCGCTGGAGACACCCGCATCACGTGGCAGGTTCGTCCCGCCGAAGTTCTGTCCGTTGAGCGTGCTGTTGTTCTGGTCGGGCGTCAGGCCCAGCACTGAGAATCCGGACGGATCACCCTCGGCCCCCGGCACCAGTTGCACTCCGGGTAACGATGCGGCCATCGCGGCCAGATCACCCGCCTGACCCGCGGCGACGTTGCCGTTGTTCACCGCGCGTTCGCTGCCACCGATGTCGGGCGTGCGATCATCGCGCGTGACGCGTGGCCGATCACCAACGACGCGCACCTCATCCAGCTGCGTGACCGCCCGTGAGAGCCGCGTATCGGCGAGGAGCACTTCCTGGTCCGCCGTGCGCTTGACCTCGAACCGTTTCGGTGCGAATCCCAGCGCCGTCACCGTCAGGAAGTAGTCACCGTCGCCACCGGGAAAGGTGATGGTGAATCGACCCTTGGTATCGGTGCGGGCATTGCGATTCACATTGCCGGACAGCGAGGTCGCCGTGACCCGCGCGCCGGCAATCGGAATCGAGTCCGGACCGGTGATCACGCCACGGATCACGTCGAGCTGTTGCGCCAGCAGTGATGGAGAGCAGAACATGCTGACCGCGCACAAGAGGAACAAGCCAAAACGACGAAGGCGCACGAGGGGCTGACGGAGGGAATGGGGACTGCTCGGCAGAGCACGCGGAACGGACGTCAGACGTTGCATCGCGACGAAAGGTTTACGGCCAACGACGCTTCCCGGCAGCACGCGGGCCGGGGCGACGGCATCACACGGAACGCACAGCGTCTGAAAGGAAAACGCCCGGGGCTGCGTCTGCAGACCCGGGCGTACCCCGTACCAGTTCCCAACACCTCGACTGCCGCTGCCCGCACGCAGGGTGGTGCGTGCGGACTCAGGCAGAGTCCTAGTTCCTGATCGTGACCGGACTCCCGACACGCACCGTCAGCGACGAACCCTCCGGGAGGCACGCGAGGCGATCGCCAGACAGGGCGGCCGCCGCCGCACCTGCTGCGCCACCAGCCGCCGCACCGACCACCGTCCGCTGCGCGCGGCTGCCACCGCCAATGATGTTGCCGATCACCGCGCCGGCGGCAGCACCGATGGCGACCTTCTTGCCATCGCCGCCCTTCCGTTCCTTGACCACCGCCTCGGTGGTCACTTCGCCGCTCATGGTGTACGTCTCTCCGCCAAAGGACACCGAGCGAACATCGAAGGCGAGTTCCGCCGCGTCACCCTGATTCGCCGACGTCTTGGACTTGGTGACGATCAGACCGACACGCGATCCCGCCGGCAAGGAGACACCGTTCGAGGCCGTCACCACCGAGTTGGTGGTGGCCGAGACTGCGTCACCCACCTGTGCGGAGTTGGTGCAGATCTTGGCACCGCTGGTGACCCCGATGGTCGTGCCAGCGGCGATGGTCCCGCTCGAACGAGCCGGTTCGGCCGGTGCCGGCGTGGGCTTCGACGCCATAGGCGCCGTGGCCCTTGGCGGCGTGGCTCGCGGCCGGTTGGGAACGGCCTTTGGCTTCACCCCAGCCGGCGCGACCACCGGCGCCGGCGCGACGGGCTCGGCAGCGGGAGGAGGGATGACCTCGACCGAGGCGACGGAATCGGCCATGCCGGCGCGGGCCGCCGAATCGCCCATCGCGGTGGCCACGGCGGCGGCGCTGTCGGTGGCAGTCTGTGCGGTCTCGCCGCCGCAGGCGCCCAGGACCAGCAGCGCGGCCGCGGCAAGCGGAAGGATCGAGCGGGGCATAAGTTCAGTCTTTCGCATGTGTTCTCCATGTGCAGATGGTCACGCCACGACATCTGAAGTCTCTGTCGTTGCAGCGCTTACCTGATTGATGAGCAAGCCTCGTACCAGCAGTCTCCGCGCCTTGCGTGCCCTGGTGCCTTTTGTGCGGGTCTACCGTGGTCGGATGGTCCTCGGGCTGGCCTGTGTGATCGGATCGAGCGCCATTGCCAGCGCCATCCCGTGGCTGCTGCGCCGCGCCGTGGACGATCTCACGGCCCAGGCCCCGCCACGGGAGCTCTGGCGACTGGCAGCGGCCATGATCGGGATCGCGCTGGTGACGGCCATGCTCCGTTTTCAGATGCGGAACATCCTGAACGCCATCAGCCGCTACGTCGAATACGATCTGCGGAACGCAATGTTCCGGCATCTGCTGACACTCGACGCCGGATTCTTCGGCCGCAATCGCACCGGCGACCTGATGGCCCGCCTGACCAACGATCTCTCGGCCGTGCGGATGGTGGCGGGGCCAGCCATCATGTATCTGATGAACACGATCGCCGGTGGTGTCTTCGCGATCATCTTCATGCTCCGCATCAGTCCACAGCTCACCGGCATCGCGGTGCTGCCGATGGTGCTGCTGCCGGTGGTGATGGCGGTCCTCGGGTCGCTGATCCACACCCGGTTCGAGGCGGTGCAGGAACACTTCGGCGTGATGACGACACACGCGCAGGAGAACATCAGCGGGGCCCGGATCGTGCGCGCCTTCCGGCAGGAGCGCGCCGAACAGGCGCATTTCGCCGAGCTGAATGACGAGTATCTGCGGCGCAACATGGGGCTGGCGCGGCTGTACGGCCTGATGTCACCCGGGCTCCAGCTGCTGGCCGGCATCGGCGCGGTGGCGGTGCTCGGCCTCGGCGGCGCGGCCACACTGCGCGGCACCCTCACCGTCGGCGATTTCGTGGCGTTCGGGCTCTATCTCGGCATGCTCACCTGGCCGCTGATCGCGCTGGGGTGGGTGATCAACCTGTTCCAGCGAGGCGCGGCCAGCATGCAGCGCATCAATGACGTGCTGCTCACGGCACCGTCAGTGGTCACACCGGCCCGTCCCACCGCCCTGCCGCCGGCCACGACGCACGGCCGGTCGATCGAGTTTCGTGATGTGGGCTATCACTATCCCGTTGCCGACGGTGGTGTGCCTCGATGGGTGCTGCGCCACGTGTCGTTCACCGTGCCCGCCGGCGCGACGGTCGGCATCGTCGGTGCCACCGGCAGTGGCAAGAGTGCGCTGATGGACCTCATTCCGCGCTTCTGGAACGCGCAGGAAGGCCAGATCCTGGTTGACGGCATTCCGGTCGAGCAGGCACCGCTGCCGGCGTTGCGCGCGTGCATCGGCTACGTGCCGCAGGAGTCGGTGCTGTTCAGCGACACGATTCTGACCAACCTGACGTACGGCGGCAACGATCAGGACGCCGCCAGGAGTGCCGCAGCGGTGGCGCAACTCGATGCGGCGATCGTCGATTTGCCGAGCGGCTACGACACCATGCTCGGCGAACGCGGCATCAATCTGAGCGGCGGTCAGAAGCAGCGGGCCGCGATCGCACGTGCGCTGGCGCGCAATCCGCAGATCGTGTTGCTGGACGACGCGCTGAGCGCGGTCGACACCGGCACCGAAGCAGCCATCCTGCAGGGGCTGCGCGACGAGCTCACCGGGCGCACGGCACTGATCGCGTCACATCGCGTCAGCGCGGTGCGTGACGCGTCGTGGATCATCGTGCTGGACGAGGGGGAGCTGGTCGAGCAGGGGACACACGACGCCCTGGTGTCGATGCGTGGCCGGTACTGGCAACTGCTCCGCCGTCAGCAGATGAGCGACGAACTCGATGCGGTTGCGGTGTAGCGCCGTGCGAGCATCGCGGCGGCCGGCACCGCGGGCCGGATCAGCCGCGCCGCGGGCCGCCGCTGCGCTGGCATTCGGCACACACACCGTAGATCACCAGGCGGTGCCGCTGTCGGCTGTAGCCATGTGTTTCGGCGATGATGGTCGTCATGCGCTCGAGACGCTCATCGCGGAACTCGTCCACACGACCGCAGACGGTGCACAGCATGTGCTCGTGATGCGGGATGCCACGCGACGGTTCAAAGCGGCGGAACCCTTCGCCGAAATCACGCTCGACGACGAGGCCACTCCGGACCAGCAGATCCAGCGTGCGATAGATGGTGGCCGTGCCGGCATGCTCGCCCTCGGCGGCGACGTCGTGCGCCACTTCCTCCACCGACAGATGCCGGTCGGACGCGAACACCACGTTCGCAATCGCCAGGCGCTGTTGCGTCACCGGCAGGTTGTGCTGCCGGAGATAGGTCCGAAACAACTCGAGATCGTTGCGCACTTCCATCGACGCGGCTCCGCGACGCGGTTACGCGGCAGCCGGTGCGACGTGTGACGGCGTGAGCAGGGCGCCCAACGCCTCCAGGCTCACCTGCTCCGGATCGGCGGGCTCGGTGCTGCGATGCCGCACGCCGCGCAGCACCGCTTCGACCGCGTCGAGTGGTGCGTCGGCCTCTTCCTGCACGTCAACCGACCACTTGCCGCGATCGAGGCCCTTGATCGTGTGCCGATAGGCCGCGGTGAGGATCCGCATGCGTGGCGACGGCACGGCGACGGGTGCGGCCGCGTCACTCGCCGGCTCGGCAGCGTCGGCGTTCTGTTCTGCGGTCGCAGCATCCGTCGCGTCGTCCCGATATGGCGAGTCGTCGGCGGCCGCCTGGAGGCCGGCATCAGCCACAACCGCGCCGGACGATTCGACACCGTCACGCTGTTCGACGGCGCCACCCAGTTCGGCGGCGCCACCCAGTTCGACGACCGCAGTCGCATCGTCCGTGTGGTCAGCCGTTGCAGTGCGCTCCGTGTCAGTCTGCTCATCCACGGCACTGGCGGCCGCTTTCTCCTCGGCGCCGTCAGCCACCAGTGCCACCGGCGCCGGCGGCAGCAGTGTGGCAATCACCGCGACGCCGGTCTCGAGTGTCCCGCGACGAATCGGCGGAAACAGATGCAACTCGACGACCCGGTCCAGTGGCACACGGGAGAGCACGGTGCGGAGGAAGCGTTCCTGCGTTTCGGTCATCGGTGGGATCCAGTGATGGCGGTGGCGGCCACGCCGCCGCGACGCACATCGAGCTCACGCTCGACAAAAAGGCGAAGGATGTGCATGAAGTCCTGCGCATTGGTGACCACACCATACGCCTGATGCGTGCCACGATCCTTCAGTTTGCTGACCACGAACTCGCTCGAGTCGACGCAGATCGTCGGCAACTCGCGGATGTCGGACTCGGAGTGCTGGACGTAGGCCGGCAACATGTTGCCGGTGGCGATGGAGTGCAGCGCGGTAGCCACCAGAATCGCCATGGTGGCTTTCACGGTGTGCACGCGCATCGCGTCCTGACCCTGCAGCATGTCGGTATACACATCGGGCAACGGTCCGTCATCGCGAATGCTGCCAGTGAGCACGAATGGCACGTTGCAGGTGACGATCGCGTGCATGATGCCGGTGGTGACGATGCCCTGCTCCACCGCCGCGCGGATCGACCCGGCGGCCCGCACACGGTTGATCGCACGCACGTGCTGGGCATGCCCGCCCTGAGTCGGCGTGCCCTGCGCATTCATGCCGAGCGTGGTGCCGAAGATCGCGGCTTCGATGTCGTGCACCGCCACGGCGTTGCCGGCCAGCAGTGCGCCAACGAATCCGTGCTCGACGAACCAGGTCATGTCTGCCCGCGCCCGACTGTGCACCAGCGCCGGGCCGGTGACCCAGACCACGTAACCTCCCTGCTGACGCTCGTCGACGAGCAGCTTCGCGAGTTGCTGGTAGTCGATCGGCTTTTCACGGCTGACTTCGGACGACATGAACTGGAATTCGTCGCTTTCGACCTCCGGTCGGAATGCGCGAGCGTGCACGAACAGGCCGTCACGACCATCCTCGTGCTGACCGACGGCCACCCGTTCACCGCGCTGCACGCGACGCCCCTCGCGAACCCAGAGGGTGTCGGTTTCGTCGAGCACCAGCACGCCATCCATCCGCGGCTCGAGCGGCAGGCGCCAGCGGCCGGCGACCCGGGCGAAGGTGGGCAGATTGGTCGTCGGGAAGAACCCCTCCGGCAGCACGCCGTCGGCTGGTGCCACCAGAAAGGTGGCGTCCGGCGCCATGGCGAGCGGAGCAACCGAGAAGTCGGGCGGGGAGTAGTTGGCCACAGATCAATTTGCCTGGAAGAACGTGCCGGTTCAATGCGCCGGACGAGCTCGTCGACATTCGCCGACTGATGCGTCCGCATTCCTGGTTGCGCTATTCATCAGATCATCAGATGTTTCCCGGATGACGACCATCGCCCGACTCTCACTGGCTGACGCCACCGCGGCCCAGCTCGAGGCCCGCATTGCCGGCGGCGAATGGCCGATCGGCAGCCGGCTCCCCGCGGAGCCAGAACTCATGACCCAGCTGGGCGTCGGACGTTCCACGGTCCGGGAAGCGATCCGGACGCTGGCTCGAGTTGGGCTGGTGCAGGTGCGCCAGGGCGACGGGACCTACGTGACCGTCCGGCCAGCTGACGACGAAGGCCTCGCGACGCGCTGCCGGCGGGCGCAGCTGCACGAAATCCACGATGTCCGCGAAGCGCTGGAACTGCAAGCGGCGCGCCTCGCCGCTGAACGGCGCACCGACGACGATCTGGCCGAGCTTCGGCAGCTGCTCGACGTTCGCGCCGCGGCACGGGCGGCGCGCGACGCGGGGGCCTACGCCGCCGCCGATGTTGCCTTCCATCGTCGGATCGTGACGGCGACGCGGAACACCATGCTGGTCGATCTCTACCGGGTGCTGAGTGACACGCTGGTGCAGTCGCTCACGCTGCACAAACGTGCCAGCGCATTCGAGGATGTGGACACCACGGCAGAACACGACGCCCTGCTGGCCGCGATCGCGGACGGCGATCCAGCGGCTGCCGCTGCTGCGGTGACCACGTTGCTGCGTGCAGGGCGCTCCCTGCAACACGCGACGGCTCCTGTGGCGGGCCTGCTGTGACCGCGGTTGCCACTCCGCTGACGATGCGCGATGCAGCACGCGGCTTCGACCGCCCATCGGTGCTGCGATTGATGCTCGGCCATGGCGCCACGGATTTCTATCAGGCCGCCGTGCCGGCGCTGGTGCCTTACTTCATTGCAACCTTCCATCTGACACTGGCTCGCGGCGCGAGTGCAGTCTTCGCGGCCACGATCCTGTCGGCGGTACTGCAGCCATTCTTCGGGTGGCTGGCCGACCGGCGCGCGACGCCATGGTTGTCCACCTCTGGGTTGATCCTCGCCGCGGGTGGCGTGGCACTGGCGGTGTTGGCGCCGACATTCAATCTGGCGTTGATCGCAGCCGCCGCGGCAGGTATCGGCGTGGCCGCGTTCCATCCCGAAGCGACGCGGGCCGTGAGCACCTTCTCCGGCGAACGGAAAGGCGCCGGGATGAGTTTCTTCACCATCGGTGGCAACATCGGCTTTGCACTGGCGCCGATCATCGTGGTGCCGCTGGCCACGCCCTCGAGTCGCGGCGTGCTCGCGGCACTGTGCCTGCTGAGCATTCCAGCGGCGTGGATCCTCAGTCGCGCGATGGGAGCGTTGCCACGCGATCGTGGGGCGGGGTCGCGGGCCGTCGCGCAGCACGACGGGATGCCCGCGGATGCGTGGGGGGCATTCGCGCTGCTTGGCGTGGCCATCGGCATTCGCAGCATGATGTTCGTGGCGATGAACACGTTCTTGCCGACCTACTGGGCACGCACGTTTCACGTCTCGCTGCAGAGCGGTGCGTTGGCCCTGTCGATGCTGCTGGCGATCGGCCTGATCGGCGTGTTCATCGGTGGCCGGCTGGCGGATCGATTCGGGGCGAAGCGCGTCATTCTCTGGAGCTTCGTGGCGCTGGGTCCGGCGTTCTGGCTGCTGGCGCATGCCAACACGTTGCTGGCCGCGTGGGTGGCGCTGCCGTTGCTGGCGCTCGGGCTATTCGCGCCGGGCGGTGTGATGGTGGTGCTGGGCCAGGCGTATCTGCCACGCCATGTCGGCACCGCCTCGGGCGTGACCGTGGGACTGGCGGTGACGTTCGGCGGTCTGGCAGCGCCGTTGCTTGGACGAGTCGCCGATGTGCGCGGATTGCACTCGATGATTCTGCTGCTGGCGGTGTGTGCACCGGTTTCGGCGCTGCTGGCCTGGCGGCTGCCGGATCGGCGTCACGCATAGCCCCGCCACCAAGCTGATGACTACGGACGCGGGTTCCAGAGCGGGGTGACTGTCCCTCCGACTTCTCGATAGCCGGTGAGCCGGAAGTCACGCCTCGCCGGATACCTCATCGGAGGCGGCACCTGTTCGAAGCGTGGCATCCGGATCGCCCAGTCAGTGATGATCCAGAGGCCCGACCCAAGCCGTTGCAGCGCAACGTGACCGCCCGCGTGTGGGGCCGGGATCGGGATGACGTTTCTCGACGAGGCGTAGCGAAACTCGATCCGTCGCAGCTCACCGCTCGCCGCATCGACGAAGGCAGTGCCCTCGACATCCGGCACCGAACGGCCACGCACCGGTCGGAATCGCAACTCAGCCAGCGCCGGATCGGCATCACGTTTCGGCGTGTCGAAGCAGTGTGTGCCGAGGAACGCCTCGCTGAGCAGCACCGCTTCATCGGGCGCAAAGAACGAGAAGTCACCGTTCGACTCCTTGCGGACGTAGCCGACCGATGCGAGTGAGTCGGGATCGAGCGCCATGAACAGGCGACCGACGCCGTTGCCATCGCGAAGCACCTGTGATCTCAACTCTTCGAGTTTCGGCGATAGATCGCGTGTCCACTCCTCGACGCGCGCCATGACCGCCGCCGTGTCCGCGCGCGAGAGCGTCGAGGCACGCAGCGCGAGGGACATCTGCTCCCAGAGCATGGCGGTCCGGTTCTCACCCTCCGGCGCGCGGCCACAGATCCCTCCTTCTGCCGTGACGCGAACCTGGGAGAGCATCTGTCGTGTGCTGGTCATGCGGAGTGGCAGCGAGACCACGGCGCCGGATTCGACCCGAATGCCGGTCACCTGCTGTGGTGTGATGCCGATGCGGCGAATGCCGAAGGACCAGACCCCGGCCGACGGCAGCCGCAGCGTCAGCATGCCGCGGTCGTTGCTGAGGCCATCGACTCGCTGCCGGCCGAGGGAATCCAAGGCACTCACCAATGCGCCGATAACGGCGGTGTTGGTGGCGGAGTCGCGCAGCTCGAGGCGGACGGTCTGCGCAGCGATGGTGCCGGCGCAACCGGCGATCGCAAGGGAGGTCGCGAGGGCGTTCTGGAGCAGTCGATTCATCGCGCTACCGGCTGATAGTCAACATACGACCAGAGTTGGATCAGGCCGCAGCGATTCCCCCTGTACGTAACGGCTCCGGTAACTCGGGCCCTCATCGCGGCACGGGAGTTCGGCGGGTAAATCTCCATCGTGGCAATCTGCATCGCCCGCAATTGCCTGAGCTCGGCCACGCGAAGCGGTGCCACGCGTGTGTCGAGGAAGATCTTCGGGTAGCAGAGTCTGGCGCCCGCAGCATCCGAGGCAATTGTCGCCATCGACATCATCGGCAGCTCCGCACCGGCGCGCCACTCGGCCGCAAGAGCCCGATCACTCTCAGTCGTCGGTCCGTGCTGATCGACCGGAACGTGAAACGAGCGCACGCCAGGGGCGCCGATGACTAGGTCCAGCGAGTTGCTCGCGCCGCGGCTGGCGATCCCCGCCGAGTCGAAGAAGATCCCCTCACGTTCGGCCCGACGTTGTGCGAAGTGAGTCCGGGCTTCCACGGTTCGCGCATCCACGAATCGCACCAGCCGGTTGTCCAGCGCCGCCGATGCGATGATCGTGCGAATCGACGTATCTCGGCTGGTCGCGATGCGACGCGGCTGATCCGTATCGCCGAGCATCGGCATCGTGTCCTGCGACGTAACGGGAGCGTTGCCTGCGACGTCACCAGGGCGTTCGTCAGACGCGGGCACGATCGCGCCGCCGGTTTCGCGATAGCCCGTCAGCGTCCTGACATCGGCCCACGACCGACTGACCACCTGTGGCATGCGAATCGCCCAGTCCGAGACGATCCACTGCCCGTTACCAAGGCGTCGGAGCGACACGTCGCCGCCAGCGTTGCTGGCACTCCTCGGGATCAACACGCCGGTATTCACATACCGGAATACGATCCGACGGAGTTCACCGCTCGCGGTATCGACGTAGGCCACACCAGCGACGTCTGCCACGCTGCGCCGCGGCACGGGATGGAACTCGAGTTCAGCCAGCGCCGGGTTGGCATCCTCGTCGGGCGTACGAAAGCAGTGCGTCCGCACGAACGCATCCGAGAGCAGCACGGTCTCGTCAGGCGCGAAGTACGAGATCATTCCATCCGGGTCTGCGCGAACATATCCGAATCGGGCCAGGGAATCCGGGTCGGCCGCAAAGAACGGGCGGGCGCCTCCGGCGCCTTGGCGGATCACGCGCGACGAGCGCAGCACGAGGTCAGTGGACAGATAGCGTTCGAAGAGCGTGACGCGCAGTCTCGGTCCCCGAGTCGAGTCCTCTCGCGTCAGTGCGCTGGAGCGAAGCGCCAGCGTCACCTGCTCCCAGAGTGCGGCGGCGCGATCGACGCCGGAAGGCGCTCGCCCGCAGACGCCGGCGGCCGCCGTGACACGCACGCCGGGAAGGGTGAATCGCAGATTGGCGACCGACAGCACGACCGCCACGGACGCACCGCCGTCGACACGTATGGCGGGTGTGGCCTTGGGCACGATTCCGATGCGGCGAACTGCGGTCGACCACTCGCCGGCGTTGGGGAGACGGAGCACAGCGCTCCCACTATCGCTGGTCAGCGCGAACACCCGCGTGCCATTCGCCAGATCGGTGGCCGTCACGATCGCAGCGGCGACTGGCGTGCGTGCGAGAGAGTCCCGAACAGTCACGACCAGCTGTTGAGCGCGAGCGTCAACCGCGGCGCAGAGAGCGACTGCGGTGGCGACGTTGGCGAGCATCCGTGAGCGCATCAACACAGGTCACCCGACTCTCGCAAGGGAACGCGTCGGCGACGTCGTGCGTCGCGCTGAATCATCGCCGTCGCGGCGCACATGGTCAACGGTGCGATGGCTCACAGTTGCCCCACGCGCCTGGACGGGTGGCGCGTGGCGGCAACAAGTCCTTCGCGCGGTGATGCCGGCGATGCGTCATGGCACCACGAACGGATAGTCGATGTACGACTGCATGTGGATCAAGCCACACTTGTTGTTCAACACGAGGTACTCACCGAACCTTCGGTTGAGCAGGGCATCGGTGTCAGGCGGGTAGATCTGCAGTGTAGCAATCTGCACGGCGCGCAACTGCTGCAGCTCTGCGATGCTCAATGGCAGCCCCCGGTAGTCGATATACATCCTCGGGAAGCACAGCGCGCCACCCGAAGCGTCCGTGGACGATGCACGCATCCGCATCATCGGCAGCGTTGCACCGGACCGCCATTCGCGAGCCAGCAGCACGTCCTGATGCCACTTTGGTGCCACGAGGTCCGCGGGCACGCGGAACGCGATGATGCCCGGCGCACCCAGGAGCAGCTCGTGTACGGCTTTCGTGCCGGTGGCCGCAATGGCCGCCGAGTCGAGGAAGAACCCGCCACCTTCCGCCCGATTCCGTGCGAAATGCGTGCGGGCTTCGACTTTCCGCGCACTGATGAAGTAGATCCGTCGTCTCGCCAGAAGACTCGGTCGGACGACGGCACGAATCGAGGTATCCGCGCTGGTCACGACCTGGCTGGTGTCGCGTGGTGGACGGAGTCGCGCAAGGCTGTCGCGCACCGAGAGCAGCGTCACGAGTTCCAGCGAATCGAGCAACGCCTCATCGGTGGTCATCGTCGCACCACCCGATTCCCGATAGCCCACGAGTGTCCTGGTCTTCTGCCACGATACCCGAACGAGATCCGGCATGCGAATCGTCCAGTTGGTGACGATCCACTGCCCGTCTTCGAGTCGTCGGAGTGCCACCTCTCCCCCGACATGTGTGGCACCGTTGGGGATGAGTGTCGACGCATTGACATACTTGAAGACGATGCGCCGGAGTTCGCCGGTGACGGTGTCGACGTAGGCGACCCCCGCAACATCGGGCACGCGCCGGCGGGGCGCCGGTTCGAATTCGAGTTCGGCCAGCGCGGGATTGGCGTCAACCAGCGGCGTGCCGAAGCAATGCGTCCGAACGAAGGCATCGGACAGCATCACGATCTCGTCCGGCGCATAGTAGGCGATCATGCCGTCAGGATCGCGCCTGACGTATCCGAAGTCTGCGAGCGAGTCGGGATCCGCGGCAAAGAACGGTCGTCGCGTGCCCTCGCCTGTCTTGACGACGTTCGACGAGATCAGCGCGAGATCCATGTCACGGGCGCGTTCGTGCAGCCGGACGCGCAGTCGCGGCGCCTGCGCCGAGTCACCACGCGCGAGCGCACTCGAACGAAGCGCGAGGGTCACCTGCTCCCAGAGCGCCGACGTCCGGTCAATACCAGACGGTGCACGACCACACACCCCCGCCTTGGCGGCGACTCGGACACGCGGCAGCGTGAACCGGAGGTTCGCAACCTCCAACTGGACCGGGATAGTGGCTCCGGCCCCCACGAAAATCGCAGCCGCGGCTTTCGGCACGATCCCGATGCGCCGGACCGAGGCCTTCCAGCTGCCGGGATTCGGCAGGCGGATGGTGACGCGGCCGTCGGCATTGGTCAGTGAATAGGCTCGCGTGCCGTTCGCCTGATCGGTGGCGGTGACGATCGCGGCCACCACCGGCGCCCGGGACAATGAATCCCGGACTGTAACGATGAGCTGCTGCGCACCACCCTTCGGGGCGGCGCAGAGGAACAGCACCGTCGCGATGAGAATCCGCATCGGCTTCAACACAGCGTCACCATTCCAGACGAATCCGTCGATCACGTGAACGCGATCGTACTCCTATCAAGACTATTCGATTCCAAGTCCGGGGGAAGCGCGTCACCCTACAGCAACGTCACCGGATCACGATCCCACGCCAGCCGCATGTCGCCAGCGGATGGCAGCGGCCCGTGCTCCACCACGTACCGGCCGATTCGCCCGAGCACGTTGGCCTCTGGGCTCTTGACCAGAAAGTGCCAGCGCCAGCGCTGCTTGATCCGTTCCACCGGACAGGGTGCGGCACCGATGATCTCCACCGCACCGGGCATCCGCGCCTCGACCAGCCGCCGCGTCCAGTCGGCCAGTGCCCGCGCGGCATCCGCCGTCGCGACTTCCTCAGTGCCACTCACCACCGCGTTGGCAAGGAACAGCGTGGGCGGATATGGGGGCCGAGTGCGTCCCTCGAGCTCCTCGGACGCGAAGCGCAGATAGTCGTGCGTCACGGCGCAGGTCACCGCATGGTGCGTCGGTTCACGTGTCTGGATGAACACTTCGCCCCCCTTCGCACCGCGACCGGCGCGACCCGCCACCTGACTGAGGAGCTGAAAGCACCGCTCGCTGGCGCGAAAGTCCGGCAGGTTGATGCCGACATCGGCATCGATGACGCCGACCAGCGTGACATTCGGGAAATCCAGCCCCTTCGCGATCATCTGGGTGCCGAGCAGAATGTCGACTTCACCGGAGGCGACACGATCGAGGATGGTGGCGTGCGCCCACTTTGCCCCGGTCGTGTCCATGTCCATACGCGCGATCCGTGCCTGGGGCCAGCGTTCGTTCAGCAGCCGCTCGAGCTGCTGCGTACCCAGCCCACGTTCACGCAACGGTGGCCCATTGCAGTTGGGGCAGTGCGCGGGCGGTGCTTCACGATGCCCGCAGTAGTGGCAGGCCAGTCGCTCAGGTGTGCGATGGTACGTCAGCGCAATCGCACAATTGGGGCACTGGGACACGGTGCCACAATCGGCACACTGCATGAAATGCGCGTATCCACGGCGATTGAGCAACAGTATCGACTGCTCGTGTTTCTCCAGTCGCGCCGTCAGGGCATTCTCGAGTGCGGGCGTGATGGCGTGTCCGAACTGTGATCCCTGCTGAACGCCGGCTGATCCATGCATCGGCGGCCGCGGAATGGGCGCCTCCTTGCGTCGATCGATGACGTGCACGGACGGCAACTGGGCGCCACCGGCGCGGTCCGGCAGTTCAAGGAGCGTCAGCTCACCACGCTGTGCCTGCGTCCAGCTCTCGAGGCTCGGGCTGGCGCTGCCGAGCACGAAGGTCGCACCTTCGATCCCGGCGCGCACCCGTGCCAGATCACGCGCGTGATAGCGAGGCGACTCCCCCTGCTTGTAGGTGGCTTCATGCTCCTCATCGACGACGATTGCGCCCAGGCGATGCACCGGCGCGAACACTGCTGAGCGCGCGCCGACGACGATGCGCTTCTCCCCGCGGCGGATGGCGGCCCAGGCGTCGTAGCGTTCCCCGTCGGAAAGTGCCGAGTGCAGTACGGCCACCTGATCACCGAAGGCGCTGCGGAAGCGATCGACCGTCTGCGGCGTGAGCGCAATCTCCGGCACGAGCACAATGGCGCCTTCGCCGCGCCGCTCGATCACCTCGCGAAGATACTCGATGTAGACGAGCGTCTTGCCACTGCCCGTTACGCCGCGCAACAACGCACCGGCGCCGGGCGACATCGCCACCAGTGACCCAATCGCGCGGCGCTGCGCATCGGTCGGCGTGAGTCGGTGTGGTGCGGCAATGGCGCGGGTGGCAAATGGATCGCGCACCAGCGCCATCGATTCGACCGCAACCAGTCCGCGGGTGACCAGCCCATCGAGCACCACTGCGGTCACGCCGCCCTGCTCGAGCAGGGCACGAACCGGATGAACTCCGCCCAGTGATTCGAGCAGCTCGTACAGCACTCGTTGCTTCGGTGATCGCTTGAAGAGCGCATCGCGCTCGAGCAGGCTCTCGAGCACGGCAGCGATGCGCGCAACGCGGTGCCGCTTGAGCGGCGCCACCGGTGCCGCAGCGCCGGTGAGCGCTACGGGCAACATCGACCGGAGCACGATGCCCGGCGGTGCGGCGTAGTAGCGGGCGATCCAGCGGGCGAGTGTGATCAGGGCCGGCGTCAGCGCGGCATCGGCATCCGGCGCCGCAAGGATGTCGCGCAGCGTACCCTTTGCCGGTGCGGGGACATCCAGTGCCGTCACGATGCCAATCAGTTTGCGGGCGCCCAGCGGGACCACCACTCGCGCGCCCGGGGTGACGCGCGCGCGCAAGTCATCCGGCACCGAGTAGACGTAGGCGCGCGGGACTGCGACAGGTAATGCGACAGCGGCAAGCAGGGTGGTCACGCCGGAAAGTTACCACGCTCGGCCGGCTACCGTCGCGTGACGCCGAGCCCTGGTGTGGTTGGCAGCGCCACGACGCCGTTGACGATGGTCGCCCCCGCGAACGGGTCGTCGCGCAACAGTGCCGCGCCGTCGAGATCGACCGCATCGAGCAGCGGTGCCAGGTGCGCGGCGGCGGTGATGCCGAGCGACGTCTCGATCATGCAACCGGCCATCACCAGCATGCCGTGCGCCCGGGCAGCGTGAATGATCCGGATTGCCTCACGCAGCGATCCGCACTTGGCGAGCTTGAGGTTCACGCCGTCCACCACGCCGACCAGTTTCGCGACATCGGTCGCGACCAGACAACTCTCGTCGGCGATGATCGGCAGGTCACAGCGCTCACGAACGAGCCGCAGCCCATCGAGATCGTGCGGTGGCAGTGGCTGTTCGATGAACTCGACACACAGCTCACGCAGCAGCGGCACCATCGACAGTGTCTGCTTGGGCGTCCACGCCGCGTTGGCATCCACGCGGAGAATGGCGTTCGGCGCTTCGTCGCGTACCAGCTGGATGATGCGCCGGTCGCGATCGCTGCCCAGCTTCACCTTCAGGATCGGATACCCCGCGGCCACGGCGTCGCGCACACGCGCGCGCAGGGTCTCATCATCGGCTGCGATCGCGATCGTGAAGCTGCTGCGCGGGCTGGCGGACGGTGTCAGTCCCCAGAGTTTCCAGAGCGGCACGCCGAGTCGCTTGCCCTGCAGATCGTGGAGCGCCGCGCTCACGGCGCAACGTGCGGCGGCATTGAAGCGCAACGCGCTGACCATCGCCGTTTCCAGCGACTCGATCTCGGCGGCGTGGCCGGCCTCGATGATGGGGCGCAACCGTTCCAGTGCCGCGAGCACCGTTTCTGCCGTTTCGCCGTAGAAACGACTGGGGGCCGCTTCGCCCCACCCTTCCATGCCAGCGTCGTCGATCAGCCGCACCAACACGACGCGCCACTCGCTCGATCCACCGCGGGCGATGACGAACGGGTGTGTCGTGTGGACGGTGATGATTTCCGTTTCGAGACGGATCATGGCACGAGTGACGGCGTCAGTCGGCCGAGTCGCGCCGCGCGGACGGCGGGAGAGTCGAGCGCGGCGCCGTCGATGGCGCGAATCAGGGCATCGGCGAGGTCGGTGCCACGCTGATATCGCTCACCGGCGGCCTTGTTGAGACAGCGCATGGTGATCTGCGACAGGGCGGGCGACACCGCCGGCGCGGTGACGTCGAGCGGCGTGGGCAGTTCATGCACGTGCTTGTAGCCGACCGCGTAGGAATCCTCGCCGTCGAACGGCGGTACACCTGCGAGCATTTCGTACAGCATGACGCCACACGCATACACGTCACTCCGGCCATCCACCGGCTTGCCCATCGCCTGTTCGGGCGACATGTAATGGGGTGTACCCATCGCCCGCCCGGTGCCGGTGAGTCCCTTGTGAAAGCCGGCCGTGGCGATACCGAAGTCAGTGATCAGGGCGGTGCCATCACTGTCGAACAGCACGTTGTCTGGCTTCACATCGCGATGGACGATGCCATGCCGATGCGCATGATCGAGACCGGTGGCGATCTGTGCAACGATCGCGGCACTTTCGATCGGCGGCACGGTGCGATGCCGCGCCAGGCGATCGGCGAGTGATCCACCCGGCAGGAACGGCATCACCACGAAGGTGCTGTCGCGCGTCACACCGGCGTCGAGAATCGTGCAGACGTTCGGGTGACTGAGTCGGCTGGCAGCTTCCGCCTCGCGCCGGAACCGCTCGCGCATTTCCGGATCGCGGGACAGGTGCGAATAGAGCACCTTGATGACCACCCGGCGGCCGAGCACGGAGTGCGATGCTTCGTAGACATGAGCCATCCCGCCGCTGGCGATGCGGCGCACGATGGCGAACCGGCCGCCGGTGGCGCGGCGCAGGGCGGTGATCTCGGCATCCGGCACATCGACCGGCGGCGCCGCGACATTCGGCAACTGCTGTCCGCAGCGCACGCAGTTCGGAGCAGCGGATCGATTCCAGGTGCCACATTCGGGGCAGAACATGCAGGACGGGGCTCGGGCTAGAACTGAAGTCGGACGAAATCGTATACCGGCCACGGACCGGTCAGGCGCAGCGTGAGACCCGGCGAACGCACATCCTCGGCCGCCACTTCCGCCGCGAATCGCTCCCACGAGGCGCGGTCCACCAGAAAGGCCTCGGTGGCAATCGTCGTCCCGTCTCCGACCGTCTCGGAAGAGACAGGCACGGTGGCGGCGGCGTAACGCCGGAGGCTCCGGAAGGACTCGATGGCGGCGGCTGAGGGCGGCAGGACCGAGGGGTCTGAGGTGGCGCCGGCCAGATCGCGCTCGGCCGTGACACGCCCACCGCAGCGGCCATCGACGTAGGCGAGCCCATCCGCAAGAGCCACCGCATGGAGCTCCAGCCACTGCAGCACGCTCGCGCCCGTCCGGAAGTTGGTCAGTGGAGGCGCCGGGATGATCGTGGACGCGCGTGAGAGCCCGGCGATCAGCCTGTGATGATCGAGCAGGGCGGCGTCGGACACCAACTCAGCGCGACTGGCGCAGGGCCGAACGATGGCGCTCACGTCGTTGAAGACGATCCGGTCGGCACCGCTGCCTGCCATCCGCACCGCATCGCCGCTCGCTTCGGCCCGCACCACCCCGATCAGCCTGTAGGCGGTGCCGCGCGCAGACGACACCGTGACAAGCCCGGCGCTGGGCGTTGGCATCAGACGAGCGACCACTTACGCAGCAGCCACACGAGGAAGGCGCCAAGGCCAAGTTGCACCGCCAACATGATCCAGAAACCATGCGCATGCTGCGACAGCGGAATGTCCTGAAAATTCATGCCCCACATGCCACTGACGACGACGAATGGCACGCTCAATGTCGCAATCACGCTCAGCCCCTTGGTCACCTGCCCCAACCGGTTTGACACCTGCGACAGATAGCTGTCCATCACGTTGGCGAGCAGTTCACGATAGGTGTCGATCGAATCGTTGATGCGGAGCACGTGATCGTAGATGTCGCGGAACCAGACCTGCGATTCCGGCGGCAGAAACGGCGTCGGACGGTTGGTCATGACGTTGAAGACTTCGCGCTGCGGCATCAGGTGGCGTCGAAGCGACAGCACCAGCCGTTTGACCGAGAAAACATCGCGCATCACTTCACTGTCAAAGCGATGGTAGACGCGCTCTTCGAGGCCATCGACGAATTCATCGATCCTGTCGAGCACCGGGAAGTACTCGTCGACCGTAATGTCCATGAGCGCATGCGCCACGCGTTCGACGCCGCGCTCGAGTTGATCGGGATTGGCGATCATCCGCTCGTATACGATGTCCACCGGCGCGCTCGGGCCGGAATGCACCGTGACGAGAACGTTCTTCGCCAGGAAAAAGCAGAGGTTGTACGTCTCCACATCATACGGATCGTCGGTCGTGTCGCAGAAGCGCAACCCACGCACGATGACGAAGAGCGAATTCCGGTACTCGTCGATCTTGACGCGGCTCTGCGGGTTGAGGGCATCCTCGACCGCCAGTGGGTGGAAATCGAAGACCTTCTCGAGCAGCGCGACCTGATGTCGGCTCTCGTTGTCGATGTCCACCCAGAGCGTGCCGGTGATGTTGCCACTGGCGACGAGATCGCGCAGTTCCACCGGGTGCAGATCGGTGCGGATGGTACCACCGCCCATCATGTACGCAATGCGCGGGATGCTGCTGGGCGCCACCGCCGGCCGCGGCGCCTCACCGCGCTCCTCGGCCTCCACGGCATCGCGCTCCTGTGAGCTGACGGTCCGCGTGTCATCGCCGCGTCGGAGCCGCGGCGCCATGGGGCGCGTGCGGCGGCTCTTCCGGCTCATGGCGCCAACTCGGTATGGCGTGGGATGTGTGGCATTGCCCGCAAGATACCGGGAGGGCCCTGCCCTACCGCAACGCCCGCAGGTGCGTCACACACGCCTCGCCGAGTCGATCGGGGACGTACCCGCCCTCGAGCGCACTCACCAGGCGCCCACCGCACCACGCTTCGGCACCCGTCACCAGCAGCCGGGTGAGGTGCGCAATGTGCTCCATCTCGAGGGTAAACCCGCCGAGTGGGTCACCGGCAAGACAGTCGAACCCGGCCGAGACGAGCACCAGGTCCGGGTGCCACGCAGCCGTCGCTTCACCGATCGCCGACGTCAACGCATCCACGTAGGACGACGGCGGCAATGCCGGCTCCATCGGCACGTTCCAGACGTTACGGTGCGGCCCGCGATCCTCCCTGGCGCCTGTCCCCGGATACCACGGCCACTGATGCATGCTGACAAACCGGATGCCGGCGTCACCCTGCACCAGATCCTGTGTGCCGTTGCCATGATGCACATCCCAGTCGACGATCAGCACGCGCTCGGCCTGATGCTTCACGCGCGCATAGTGCGCGCCTATGCCCACGTTGCCGAACAGACAGAATCCCATCCCTGTCGCGCGCAGCGCATGGTGCCCGGGTGGACGCACTGCGCAGAAGCTCCGCGTGACAGACCCGTCAAAGGCCCAGTCGATGGCATCGAGCACGCAGCCCGCACCTGCCGTCGCGGCATTCCAGCTGCCAGGACTGACCACCGTATCACCGTCGATGCGACCGCCACCGGCGTCAGCCAACGCGCGGACACGCTCGACGTACGCAGGGTCGTGCGCGAGTGCGAGTTCCTCCGCCGTCGCGTGACGACCCTCACGATGTTCGATCGTGTCGAAGAGGTCGAAGTCGTAGCGAAGCGCGCGCGGTATCGCCCGCAATCGACCGACGTGCTCGGGGTGATTCCACCCGGTGTCATGCGTCCCGCAGTCGGAGTGCGACACATAGGCGACGGTCATCGGCAACAGCTCATACCAACCCCCTCCAACGACGCAGAACCCAGGACGCCACCAGCGACACCAGCGCCGCGAGGAGCACCCACTGCAGATCGATCGACGTGCGGATATCGCGACCTGTCGATCTGACGCCGGCGTCTCGCAGGTCGGGAAGTCCAACGGCTCGCGCCAGCGCCGCGACGGGTGCCGCTGTCAGGGTGTCTGCCTCGGCGACCGTGACCACGCGCGACGTCGGCGCGCTCAGCGGCACGACGCTCGCGAGCAGAGATGTCCACCAGCGACGGTGTGCACTTGGCGCGTCCTCGTCTCCGGCCATGCGCCAGAGCCACGAATTGACATACCCAACCTGTACCACCCGCCCGGGACCAAGCCGCCGGGCCGCGACCGCCGTCATCCCATCTCGCGTCTCCAGGACGACGCTGCGCGCGGCCAGCGCTGCAATCGGTACCAGATCCAATCCATGACGAGGCGTGCCCGAGCCCTCGGCACCAAGCTCTCCGGCAATCAAAGCGCCTGGTGCTCCGGCGCGGAGCTGTCCCAGCGCCGGCATCCGCGCGGATTCACCAACGATGACCAGTCCACCGCCATCACGCACGAAACCCGGCAACCGCGACACGGCAGCAGCTGATGCACCAGGCAGGAGCACCACCAGTGCGTGGCGCGAGCGCGAGGGCTGAAGCGTCTCCCCCTGCGTGATCGTGACACGTGGCGACAGCGTCAGGCCGGCGTCCACGGGCCACCCTGCTTCTTCCAGCGAGGCCACAAGGAACCGCGACTCCCACGTGGCATCACCAAGCACCAGCACGCGGGCAACAACAGGTGCGGCGGCAACTAGCGGTACGACCGACGCGCGCGCAGCACTGGCGTCGATGGCGAACGCACCTTGCACCGGCCCGGAGCCGGGTTGGAGTCCTTTCGGGCCGACACGGACCGAATCGATCAACCCCGCTGCGTCGCTCAGCGATGCGAGTGAGGAGTCGCTCGACACCAACTGGATTCTTGTACCGCCCGTGATGCGCCACTCCTCTTCGGCCGCTGTTGCCAGCGATGGCAGTGGACGTGACGCGAAGAGACGCACGACGAGCCCGCTTCCACGCAGCGCACGAAGCGTCGTGCGCAGGCGCGCATCCGGGACACCAGTGAGTGTCACATCGAGCGTTTCCGCCGCGCTGCGCAGCAGCATCGGTAGTGCCGTATCGGTCGCGCCGTTCGGCGACACGGCAACCCGCAGCGTGCCACGGCTGACCGGCGCGGCGAGGATCCAGAGCACGAGTGCCATGCAGACGAGCGCCACCGTATGCAACACCGCTTGAATGACAGGCAGCGCACGGCCCCACGCGATCCCGGGAATGGAATGCACGGGCGTCGACGTCTCAGCGCGTGAGGGCATACACCACCAGATTCACACCAAAGCGCGTGTTGTCAACCGACAGAAACCGCTTGTTCTCCGGATGGAACGACCACTCGGAACTGTAGTCTTTGCTGCTGTAGATCACCGCCAATCTTCCGTTGCGTTCGATCCCCTGCAGATGATCATGCACGAGGTTGTCGCCCCACCCGTTCAGCTCATGTGACGTGGTCGGCGGTCCGTCGGCAAAGGTGAAGAAGGCGCGGTACAGGGGATGCGTATTGGGAATCGGCTTCAACGGGCCGAGTGTCTGCGCCAGCTCCTCAGTGCAGGTCTTATGAAAGATGCCATCGACGTCGTGGTTGTGATCATCCACGAACAACAGGCCGCCGCGGTCGCAGTACTTGCGCAGCATTGCCCGCTCGGCGGCGGTGAAGCGCACCGGCAGATGCCCGGTGAGGAACGCGAACGGGTACCGGAGCAGCGCCTCGGACGACAGCGGGACGATCGCACCCGATGGCGCCACGTCCACACTGGTGTACCGCGCGAGCGCATCAATCACGTTTGCAGCCAGCAACGGGGCGGAGTCCCAGTCACCCGACTCGTACTGCACGGTGGCGAACGTGAACCTCATGGCGCACCGCCGAGCCAGAGCCCCTGCGTGCTGCTGCGCTGCCACGGAGCGAGCGCAAGGCGGCGCGCGCGGAGGATCGCGGCCGTCGCATCACGACGCTGTTCCACTGCGGCGATGACGGCGCCCAGCGCAGACGCCAACCGTTCCGCACCACCCAATGCGTCGAGCCGCAGTAATCGCAGCGTGTCTGCCGCAGTTGAATCACGCGCGATGAGCAGCGCCAGCCCGCGCAGTGTGCGCTCGGCCAGCCGACGTTCGGTGGGGGGCAGCGACTCGAGGGCGCGACGTTGGTCGAACTTCGCCGAATCCGTGCCGATCAGGCGGACCTTGGCCAGATCCACCACGGCCGCTGGCGGCGTCCCACGCAGATACACACGCTCCGCCGACCGGGCCCGCTGGATTGCCGCCAGCGCGCGCCGCATCGGATCGAGCGCCTCGCGCGGCACTCCCCCTTGCAAGGCGCGGGTCGCATCCCACATGGCGTTGTAGGCCTCGAGCAGCGGTCGATTCACCGCCACCACGGGCGTTTCGTCGCCATGCGAATCCAGCATGCCGCCAAGGCCACCCGTCGCACGATCCGCCGCCTTCAGGATGGCGTCGGGTGTGGCGGTGCTTGCCAGCTCGGCCGCATTGTGATCGTGCCCGTCACCGGGAAAATGCGCGTGCTCGCCCGACGGCGTGTCGCCCAGCCGCGCAAACACGATATCAGCGACCTGCTTTCGCAATCGGGCCTGGTCGGCGCCGATGCGTTGCGCCTCCGTCAGCATGGTCGCACGATCGATCTTCGGGAGTCGCGCCACCAATCGTTCGGTGAGCAGCAACAGTTGCCGCTGGCTCAGCACGCTCTTGTCGACCGGGGTCGGCGGCAGCTGCTCCACCGACACCGAATCGCGCTCATCCAGTCGTGGAATCCGGATCGTGCGTGTCTCACTTGCACCGAGTGACGGCCCACTCAACATGTTGCCGTCGTGCGCCGTCAACCGGACGTGCATCAGATCGCCCGGCTTGAGGCCGAGTGCACCCAGATTCAACGTCGCGTCCAGCACGAGGTTCTGGCCGAGAGGCCCGCGCCGTTCATTGACGGTGCCGGACTTGAACGTGAACTGCTCCCCGCCACCGCTCGAGATGATGTACTCCAGCCGTGCATCGCGCAGGCCGAGATCATCGTGAATCGTCCCTGAGAAGCGGATCGTGGCCTTGGTGTCGGAGACCAGCGTGTCGGCGGCGGGCAGCACCAGCGTGGCCACCGGCGCGGAATCGGCGACCGGTGTCACAAGCAGCCATCGCTCGCCGGCCGGATCACGGAGTCGGATCGCAAACGGAACGGTTCCTACGCGAATCAGGCCACGCCACCCCGCGTCGCTCGGCAGCGTGACCACCGGACGCGGCGCACCGGCACCGCCGTCAGATGACTCCTGCACGAGAAGCGTCGCGTCGCGTCGCGCGTCGCGGGCGTCGATCCGGATCACGCTGCCGGCGAGCGCCGCGACCGTCTCACCGAACTGCATCGGGCGTTCGGCGCGACCCGAGTACGCCGGCGGGATCAAGACGGTATTGGCCGCGACACGACCGCGAATCGTGACTCCGGCTGTGGCGGCCACCGTGCGCACAAGCGCCCGGGCGTCGAGTGGCCGCGTGCGCCATGGGAATGCCGCGAGCACTGCCACGGCAGTCAGCAGCGCGCCTCGCAGCAGCAGACGCCGACGATGCAGCGAAAGCGCGTGATCGACTGCGGGAAGCCAGGCCGTGATCGTGGCATAGGACGCCAACCGTCGATGGGTGGGATCGGCGTCGTCGACGCTGCGTTGTTCGGCCAACGTCACCAGCGCGTATCGAAGTGCTGGCGCCTGCAACTCGGCCCACAACGCCGCGTCGAGACGTTGCACGGTATCTGGGCGCACAGCGCACCAGCGCCACGTGGCCACGACGGCAGCGATGGTCGCGGCCAGCCCCCAGATCAGACCGATCTCCGGCACGCCGAACAACAGGCGGGCGAGCGTTCCGGTCGCGAGGACGCCCGCAACTGCGCCGATCGCCCAGAGCACGACCGTCCCAGCGGCGATCGACCGCAGTGCGCTGCGCAACTGATCGAGACGGGCGGAGAGCTGTGCCGGTGTCATGCCGTCCGCCGGAAACGAAGCACGAGTTCGGTCAAAGCGAGGCACAACGATGCAGCAACGAGCCATGGTGCTGCAGCAGATGTCAGCGACGGCGCCGCAGCAGTGGCAGTCGCGCCACGAGGCGGTGCACTGAGCCACGCCGGCGCCGCGGTAACGCCGCTGACGTCGCGATCGCAGGCGGTGATCAACGCTGCCAACCATGCCTGCGCACCAAGCGAGAGAGTCTGGTCTCCCGACGCCGGCAGCGAAACACCGAGTGAGAGTACACAACCCTGTCCCAGTGATTGCATCCTGACTGCGGGTGACCCGTCAGCCCACCAGCCGATGGCACGCCCGGCCGTTCCGGCGCCGCGGCTGCTGTCACGTTCGAGCGCGGCGATCCACGTGCGCGATCCGACAGTGAGTGCCTGCAGGATCGGTTCGCGCGATGACGCGCGGGCTGGCCACCAGACAACGGTCGCCCCGTTCCGGGCCGCGATCGAGTCTTGAGCGGTCAGCGAGTTCCCACGCTGCACCACGGCACCACGAGGCGCAATGCTGCTTCCGAGCAGGTACGCCGTAGCTGCGATCGGATCGTCGCCGATGCCGCGGACCACGATCGGGCCGCGTTCCAGCGGCGTGACCGGAGCAACAGTCACCGGCTGCACAACGATCGAATCCGGAATCAGCGCGCGGAAAATCGGCGTGGACGGATCGATGCTGCCCGGACCAAAGCGCGATGCGACGGCAATTCGCATCGTGATTGAGCGCTGCGCGAGCGAATCGCGCGCCCGTAACAGGCGGCCGAGTGCCGCGCTGAGCGAGGCTGATGGTGAGACGGCTGGCCTTGCAGCGGGAGCCGCCAGCAGCACTGCCGTCGTGTCGTACGGGATCACCACATCAGTTGGCGTCAGCGCCGCCAGCGCGGCGCGCTGCACGTCCTGCGGCAGCGTCTGGTCGAGCAGCAGCACCGTTCGCGCGGGCACCTTCGTGCCGGTAACGACGGGCTGCGCGACACCCAGCGCCAGCAGCGCCACGACGCAGAGGCGCAGCAGCATCCACCATCTATCGATCGGAACCGTCTGCAGGGTGGTGGCTTCGAGCATACCGGCAGGAAGGAACCGCGCGGTGGCGAGGGCGAGCGCGCGCGGGCGCTGCCGCGACAGCAGATGCGCTGCGACGACGCCGAGCATGCCCATCCCGCCCGCCGCCAGCGCCCACGGCGCCAGCCATGTCATGTCATCGCACCAGTGCCCGCGGCGGCACGGACGAGTGTCCTCACTGCTTCTGCGGGTGCCTGACCATCGGTGATCTCGATGTAGCGCGCGCCTGTCGCCAGCCAACGGTTCCGCATGGTTGCACGGAAGGCGCCAAAAGTCGCGGCATACGCGCCGCGTGCGGTGCGCGAGAGCGGCCGTCTCAGCGATGCGTTCTCGGGATCAACGGCCACCGC
The DNA here is from genome assembly GCA_031374935.1 of Gemmatimonadaceae bacterium. Classification (GTDB taxonomy): domain Bacteria; phylum Gemmatimonadota; class Gemmatimonadetes; order Gemmatimonadales; family Gemmatimonadaceae; genus JACMLX01. Next base: position 61,964 of record JANMHB010000005.1, read on the forward strand.
GCGTTCGACGCCCAGCGACAACTCCGCACGCGACACCAGATGCACCACGATCACCTCCACACCGCGCGCCACCAGCGAGGCGCCACGCTGGAGCAACGCGTCTGCATCGCCCAGCAGGTCGGAGATGAGTACCAGCCGTTCGACACCGCGCAGGCCTTCGAGCAGTGGCGCCAACGGCGGTGAGCCATCGACGGCGATGTCCTCGACGACACGAATCATTTCGCGCACGACGTCCCCACGCGCTCGGGGTGCGAGCCGACGAGCGCCGCTGCCGAGGGCGATCAGCAGGCCGACCGGATCACCAGCGCCACGACCAACGGCGGCCAGGCCGACGCAGAGCATGCGCGCCTGCCGCCACTTGGACTCACCGCCAAGTCCGACGCCCATGGACGCCGAGCCATCGAGCAGGACCAGCGTTGGTGAGGTGGCGACGTCAGGCGCCAGGCGAACGTAGGCACGATCGGTGCGCGCGAGCAGCTTCCAGTCGAGACGCCGCGGATCATCGCCCTGGCGGTACGGCCGGTACTCGGTCACTTCGACGTTCGGCCCGATCCGTCGCGCGACATGCGCGCCGACATTCGTCGTGCGTGGCCGCAGGCGGGCCATCCATCGCACGCCGCGCAGCGCATCGAGCAATGCGCCGTATTCGTGAAGGCCTGGCACCGCCATCGCCAGCGCCGGCGTCAGGGCGCGAAGGCGCCGCGCGGTGGCTCGAGCCGCGCCAGCAGATCCTTCACGATCGTGTCGGACGACACGCCATCGGCTTCGGCGGCGTAGTTGGGCAG
>JANMHB010000108.1:0-7154 GCA_031374935.1 Gemmatimonadaceae bacterium
TGGATGAAGTAACGGAGGCTTGACCATGAATGAAGGACGAATCTGGACCGTCGTAAAGCCGAATCACGGCGTGCCGCTCTTTCTCGGTGGCGTGGCAGTGATCTCCATGCTCGTACACTTTGCAATCCTGACGAACACCACCTGGTTCGCTGGATTCCTGCAGGGTGGCGCGAAGGCACCTGCGGTTGCCACCGCTCCCGCCGTTACGCCGTAAGCTGGCAAGCGCGGAGTCACCTCCCGGGGCCGGGATCGCAGGATTCCGGCCTCGCGGGGCACTCGCTGGTTCCGTCACGGACCGCGGGTGAATGGCCTGCTCTGTGCACCTCGTCACATGAACCGACTCAGTCAACGCGTGTTGCGGGCCTGGGCACACCGCGGCCCGCAGTTTCTCCCATTTGCCGATGTTGCGACCGCAGACGTGCCGCTGTCCCGGCTGCTGCGGCTGTCGCTGTTCCAAGTCTCGTGCGGTATGGCGACCGTTCTGCTCGTCGGTACGCTCAATCGCGTCATGATCGTCGAGCTGCACGTGCCAGCGTCGATTGTCGCCATCATGATCGCCCTGCCACTGCTCGCGGCACCTTTTCGTGCACTGATTGGCCACCGATCTGACACGCACAGCTCCGCCCTCGGCTGGCGTCGCGTGCCGTACATCTGGAAAGGAACGCTGCTGCAGTTCGGCGGCTTTGCCATCATGCCGTTCGCGCTGCTGATCGTCGGGCGCGGAAATGCCATCGGCGCGCCGGACTGGATCGGCCAGGTCGCCGCCGGTCTCGCATTCTTGCTGGTCGGTGCTGGCCTCCACACCGTGCAGACCGTCGGACTCGCCCTCGCCACCGATCTGGTGCCGGAGGCGTCGCAGCCGCGCGTCGTTGGTTTGATGTATGTCACACTGCTCGCGGGCATGATCGTCAGTGCCCTGGTGTTTGGCGCCGCCCTCACGAACTTCGATCCCGTGCGTCTGGTGCGCGTCGTGCAGGGGGCAGCCGTTGCCACGGTCGCGCTGAACATCTGTGCCATGTGGAAGCAGGAGGTCCGGAATCCGGAACGAACACGGGCGGGACGAAACGAACCCGGGTTTGCGGAGTCGTGGGCGCAGTTCATCAGCGCGCCTGCCGCGGTGCGTCGCCTGATTGCGGTTGGCATTGGCACGATGGCGTTCAGCATGCAGGATGTGTTGCTCGAACCGTACGGCGGGCAGGTCCTCGGGCTCAGTGTTGCGTCGACAACGCGTCTCACCGCCGCGTTGTGCCTCGGTGGCCTGGCGGGCTTTCTGCTCGCCTCGCGGCTGCTCTCACGCGGCACGGATGCATTCCGTTTGTCCGGACTCGGTGCCCTGCTCGGTGTGCCGGGGTTCGCATCGGTGTTGCTGGCGGCTCCAACGCATTCAGCCGCGGTGTTCTTCGCTGGAACTGCGACGATCGGCTTCGCCGCCGGACTGTTCAGCCACGGTACACTGACCGCCACGATGCAATCCGCGCCGGAGGCACAGCGTGGCCTGGCACTTGGGGCGTGGGGCGCCGTGCAGGCCTCCGCCGCGGGACTCGCCGTGGCGATGGGTGGCGTGATCCGTGACCTGATCAGCGCAACCGTGCAGCAGACGGCGAGCACCTCACTGGTCAGCGGACCCGCAGCCGGTTACTCGGTCGTCTATCTGATCGAAATCGTCATGCTGATGGCGGCGATCGTCGCGATGCTGCCCTTGATGCAGCGCAGTGGCCGGATCGTGCCAGCCACCGCCTGAGCTGGTTGGGCGACAGAGTGACCGGCTGGGTATCGCCATCGCAGCGCTGTACGTAGTACGTTTCCAGTCGTCGGTCGCATTGACTTGTGAGTGCCATGTTGTCCCACGTCGTCCCCTGACACGGAGCAGCGTTATGCATGGGCAGGATTTCATTTGGATCATGGTGATCATTGGCCTCGCGGCCTACTTCCTCGATCATCTCGGTCGGCTGAACGCAATGGAGAAGGACAAACTCAGCGCCGCTGACCTTGATCGCACGTATCGCGCACCAACGAATTTCGAACCGTTCTCGGCGCTCTTCGATGCGGCTGGCAAGATGACGGAGCTCGTGTACGCGCCGGTCGGCATGGCGCTGACTGCAATCGGCACGGTCAGTGAGTTCGTGTTCAAGCCGATCGGCATGGGGCTTGATGCCATCGGGAAGGTGACGGAAATGGTGTGGAAGCCGCTCTCGATGCCGCTCGGGATGATTGGAGCGATCGGGAAGAAGTTTTAGCACAGCGTGGGCCGGGTCACGCACGCGGCGACCAGAAGCGGCCGGAATGAGTTCTGTCAACAGGCACGGCAGCGCTCCTCGCGATTCCCTCTGAATATCGCGAGGAGTTCGACTCACAGCACCGAATGCACGTCGAGAATCGCGGTTGCGACGCCGCCCTCCTCCACCCGAGTGCGTCGACGGATGGAGGAGAGACACCGCAGAGTGAGGTGTGCGGCGCCAATCAACATTGACGGCCCGCGGTCCGATCGCAGTGCGCGGCTCGTGAACACATTCGGCACGAGCGTCCGCGCGCTGCTGCGCTTGGCCTCAGCCGGCGGTGACGTACCCCGTGCGCACCGTCGGCTCCCAGACGCGGACCATGTCGGCGACAGATGGAATGCCGCGCACCGCTCGACTGCCAATCCCTGTGTCGTCCCAGAGGCTGACGCGCTCGCCCGATCAGAAACCTCGCGCCTTCAGAAACATCTCCCAGAGCGGCGCATCACTTGGCACCGCCAGCAGCAGGTACTCCACCGCCGCCAGCGCGATCAGCATCGCCAGCAGCGCGCGACTCTGGCGCAGGAACGCTTCCCTCGCCTGCCAGCCGTTCCACCAGAACAGCAAGGCCACACCGACCGCCGCAAAGAACGAAAATGGCAGGAAATCGGTGTTGATCGGTGGCCCGTAGTACGTCAGCAGGAACTGCAGGTGCGGTGGCAGGAAGCGCGCCCCGGGATTGGCGACGCCGAAGAAGATGTTCAGCTTCGCCACCTGGAGGACTGCCCAGTAGGTGACCAGTGCACTGAACGCCAGACGATTGGGCGACGTCCGCACATGGAGCCAGCTCACGAAGAGGACGAGGACACAGAGCAACTCGTGCCAGAGCAGCGATGCGATCGCCTCCGTCGCCCGGAAAATCGTTGCTCCGCCACCGCCACTGGCCTCGTGCCCGGGACCGACGATCCAGCCCCCATAGAGTCCGACGTTGATCCACATCCAGATCGCGGTGGCCGCGAGAAAAGTGCGACGCGCTGACACCGCGCTCCGCACACCACGCTGCGCGTGAATCACATACGTCGCCCACACCGCGACGGCGGTGGAAATGACCCACGCCGCAAACTTGGTCCATTCATTCCGCTGCAGCGCGACGATCACACCAGTCACCAGCCACCAGAACCCGACGACGGCCAGAGTGCCCTTCCCAACTGCGCTCCAATGCTCGTGACACCAGGCAGCGAACGGTCCGCGAGCCACCACGTGCGTCTTGGCCGCCGCACCGGTAACTGTCACCTCTGGTGGTGCGGTCATGCCGTCTCGCGTGCCAGCGCCACGGCGCCCGCGATTGCGCGGGCATCCACCACCGGCAACGGTACATAGCGCGCACCAAGTGCCTCGGCCACCTTCTTCGCCATCGGCTCCGGCCGTGGCGACGTGTCGATCAGCACGGCCGAGAGATCACTCGCGCGGAACTGCGTCGCCGCGTCGAGCACGTCACGCATCGACTCCGCGCGACCACCCTTGCCATCGCGCGCCACGTTGGCGCGTCCGTCGGTCAGAAACACGATCACGGGCAACGTGCCGGCTCGCCGTGCACCGATCCCGGCGATGATCGCGGCATCGATCGCCGCGGCCAGCGGCGTTCCACCGCCACCAGGGAGCGCGGCCAGCAACTTCCGCGCGCGCGCCAGCGCCCGCGTCGGCGGCAGCAGGACCTCAGCCGTCGTCCCGCGAAATGCGATCAACGACACACGATCGCGCCGCGCATAACTCTCGGCGAGGAGTGCCTCGACCGCGCCCTTCGCTTCACCAAGCCGTTGCGCCGCAGCGGATCCAGATGCATCGACGACAAAGATCACCGAGGTACCCGCACGTTCCACATAGCGGCGGATGCGAAAATCGTCGCGCTCGACAATCAGCGAGCGCACGGGCTGCCCCTGCTCGGCGCGGACGCGCACGCGCGCGCGCTGCCATGGCGCCGCGGTGCGCAATGTCTCGAGCACGTGCAACCGGCGCACGCCATCCGGCTTGCCCCGTCGCGCGGCGACCTGACGACCGCGTGTCCAGCTCTCCTTCTCCGTGCCGGCTCGTCCCATTTCCTGGCTCGGTCGCTGCGCGCGCGCCAGCAGCGCCGCCAGCAGTTCCGGCGGCAGCGCGGCGGAGACCGCATCGATCAGGCGATCCTCGAGCTGGCCGTCGTTCGGCGGCTCAGGCTGCGATTCGTCGGGCGGTGGCGCATCCGCGGCAGGCGGCTCTGGGGGCGGCGCCGCGTCGCTGCGTGGCCGCGTTGGGGGTGGTGGCTCCGGCGGGGCCTCGTTCCCTTCGGCTGGTGGCTCGGGCTCCTGGGCGGGCGGCATTCGCGTCGCGCGCGGCGCCAGCACCAGCTGCACTGCGAGCGTCACATCATCCTCTTCCACTTCATCGCGCGCGTCGAGCGCCGCCAACGCACGCGCCGTCCAGAGCGCGTAGCGCGCTGCCCGCTCCGAAGCGATACCAAAGGCCACGCAGAGGCCACCGAGGCCGCGTATTACCTCGTCGTCCGCGTGCACACTCGCCACCCGGGCTCGGGCCCGTGCCACCACGTCCGCGGTCGGCAGGAGCGACGCGTCCACGCGGACGTCGCCATCCAGCACCAGCGCGAGCCGATCCCGCAGCGGTGCCGCGACCCCCGACACCTCTTCATCACTTTCGTCGACGACGATCAGCGCAAAACGCGCGTCGAACTGCGCGTGCACACCATCGCGCAGCACCTGCGCCGTACCCGTATCGATCACGGCACCGAGCCGCGCCTGCGTCGCCACCGGCATCCGTTCCACCAGCGGAATCACGACCACACCACCATTCGCCTCGGCCAGCACACCGCGCTCGGCGACCGGCTTGCCAGTGGCAATCGTCGCCGCGAGATCCAGCCCGCCGAAAATGCGGTCGTCCGTCGCCGACGATGGCAGCCGGAAGATCCGCGCCGCGGCAGGCAGCCGCAGGCGGAGGGCTGCGATCCACTCCTGCGCACCGGCCGACGTATCGCGGAGCACGATGCCACCAATCCGATCGCCCACCACGGCAAACACCGACAGTGCCGCCGCCGAACGCGCCCGCGAGACACTCGGGTCGATCGGTGGTGCAACGGTGACCGGCACCGCGACCATCAGCTGGTGCCGTACACTGCGGTGATCGCGCGAGAGACGCGCGTGCCACTGCCTCCATCATCCAGCACATTGCGGCGCAGACGATGCCGCAAAGCCATCGGCGCGACCAGCTGTACGTGCGCGTCCGTCACGGTCTTCGCGCCGTCGAGGGCAGCCGCTGCGCGCGCCGCACGCAGCAATGTCAGCTCGCCGCGCACACCGTCCGTCCCCAGATCGACACACAGCTGGACCGCCCGGTGCAACACCGCATCCGGCACCAGCACGGTCGGAAGCTTCTTGCGCGCCGAGAGAATTCGTGCGCGGACAGCCTCGTCGGCCGCCTCCCAGTGCGCCATGAACGCTGTCGAGTCACGCTCGTAGGCGTCGCGGCGACGGATCACTTCGACCCGCATCGCGACGTCGTCGCTGGAGCGGACCTCGACACTCAGTCCGAAGCGGTCCAGCAGCTGGGGCCGCAGGTCGCCCTCCTCCGGATTGCCGCTCCCGACGAGCACGAAGCGCGCCGGATGGCGGATGCTCACGCCATCACGCTCGACCACATTCTCCCCCGTCTGCGCCACGTCCAGCAACAGATCGACGAGATGGTCCTCGAGCAGGTTCACCTCGTCGACATACAGAAAGCCACGGTGTGCCCGCGCCAGAAGACCCGGCTCGAAGGCCTTCTCCCCGTTGCGCAGGGCCTTCTCGATGTCCAGCGCACCGACGACGCGATCTTCCGTCGCGCCGAGCGGCAGATCCACGACCGGCACCCGCTTGTCCGTGACGGGCAGCTTCCCCCGGGCCACGTGCAGGGCCCGCGCCTGGCATTCGTCGCAGCGGGTGCCATTGGCGCTTGGATCGCACCCATAGCGACACCCATCGACGGCCTTCATCATCGGGAGCAGGGCCGGCAGCGCCCGCACGACGGTCGACTTGCCGGTACCACGGTCACCAAGCACCAGGACGCCGCCGACGGAGGGATCGACCGTCGCGATGAGCAGCGCCAGCTTCATCTGCTCCTGCCCTACGATTGCACTGAACGGAAAGGCGGCGCGCACGCGGTCCTCTGAAAAGCTGGGTATCCTGCCTCGAATGGAGAAGTTGCCCCCGTCAGCACTGTCCAGCAAGCTTGACAGACCATGGGTTTGGCTTGCACAACAGAGCAGCGTTGCGCCACCACGGATTCTTCGGGAGCCGTCGGGTGCCCCTTTTTCGTCCGGTTCGCAGACATTTCATGCCTGATCTCCTCAAGCCATCGTCCATCGCCACTGCCCCTGCCCCGCCGCACACGGCGACTGGTGCGCGCCCCCGTGACACCGAGGCGGTGGCGAGTCTCTCGCTCGTCGATCGCATCGCCGACTGGCGGAACCGAATGGCCGCGTCCCCCGGCTTCCAGCGCTGGGCGGGCTCCTTCTTTCTGACGCGCTTCATCGCCCGGCGACACGCCCGGGAGCTCTTCGACCTCTGCAGCGGCTTCGTGTATTCGCAGGTGCTATACGCCGGCGTGCAGCTGGGACTCTTCGGCAAGCTCCGGAACGGTCCGCTGACGATGGCCGAGATCGCCACAGCCGTCGGCTTGCCGTTGGAGGGGACCGAGCGGTTGGTGCATGCCGCCAGCTCGCTGAATCTCCTCGAGGCGACCTCCGACGGCCGGTGGCGGCTCACCGTCAATGGGGCCTCGATCGCGCCCAGTACCGGGCTGGAAAAACTGATCGAGCACAATCAGCTGCTCTACCGCGATCTGCTCGACCCTGTCGCGATGCTCCGCGACCCGCGCCGAAGCCAGACCGCGATCGCGGCCTACTTCCCCTAC
>JANMHB010000121.1:0-30642 GCA_031374935.1 Gemmatimonadaceae bacterium
TTCGTCGGCGACCGGACCGGGCGCCCCAGTCTCGAACTGCACGTTCCGAAGGACGATGACGACTACATCCTCGGCATCTTCCTGACCGGCGCCTACCAGGAAATTCTTGGCGACCTGCACAACCTCTTCGGCGATACCAACGCGGTGCACGTCAAGCTGGCTGAGGACGGGCGCTATGTCGTCAGCGACATCGTGCATGGCGATACCGTCACCGAAGTGCTGAACTACGTCCAGTTCCACGCGCCCACGCTGCTGGCAACGTTCCGTCGCAAGGTGCAGAACGCCAGTGGCATCACTCGTGGCGAAGCGAACACGTTCATCGCCGACTACGTCGCCGGACTCGAAGGCTATACCTATCTCGAAGGAGAGGCCGCCCGATGAGCGATCCCGTTGCGACCGATCCGCCGACCGTCGCCGCCCCTGAAAAGACGGCGGTGTGGGAAGACCTGCTCGACATTTTCTACGCCCCCTCGCAGGTGTTCCAGCGCCGGCGCGACGGCAAGTACCTGATTGCGCTCATCGTGCTCTGCCTGATGACCGTCGCCGTCTTCTTCCTCACGCAGCAGATGAACGAGTCGCTGCAGGAGGTCGAGCTGGCGCGCTCGTTCCGTGAGCGGGGAATGACCGCCGAGCAGATCCAGCAAGCCAAGGCGATGACGGCCAAGTTCAGTGCATTGGCCGTGTACTTCCTCCCGATCTTCGTTGCCATCGGCAGCTGGATCAGCGGATTGATCATCATGCTGATCGGCAACATGATGGGTGGGAAGTTCACCTTCGCGCAGGGCACTGCCATCGCGGTGCTGGCGTCGATGCCAGAGCTGCTCGGTCGGGTGCTGGTCGGGGTGCAGAGTCTCTTCATCGATACCACCACGGCCGCGCATCGGTACTCGTTCAGCTTCAACGTCGCTCGCTTCATCCCGGGTGGCAGCAACAACTGGCTCCTCAAGCTCGGCGCGCTCGCCGATCCGTTTGTGATCTGGGGGCTGGTCCTCGTCGGACTTGGCGCCCTGATCATCGGCAGGATGGAGAAGGAGAAGGCCGCCGTCCTCGCGATCGTCGTCGGATTGGTCGGCACGGCGCTGTTCCGCTGAGCCGTTCCCGCCGCCCGCACGAAGAAGTCCCCCGCCTGGCATGACCGGGCGGGGGACTCTGCGTATCGCGATGTTCGATGCCGGTGTTACTGCTGCGCGGCGCTGAACCGTTCGCCGACCTTCGCCCAGTTGATCGTGTTGAACCAGGCGTCCAGATAGTCGGGACGGCGGTTCTGGTACTTCAGGTAATACGCATGCTCCCACACGTCGACACCGAGCAGGATGTCCGCCGGTCGCTTGCCATCCATGATCGGGTTGTCCTGGTTCGGCGAGCTGACGATGCTCAATGCACCCGCATCGTGCATCAGCCATGCCCAGCCACTGCCGAAGCGACCGACGCCGGCTGCCTTCAGCTTGTCGCGGAACTCGCCGTAGGTGCCGAAGGACTTCGTCAGCAGCGTGCCGAGGTCACCCGTCGGTTCACCGCCGGCATTCGGTGCCATGATCTCCCAGAACAGCGAGTGATTCCAGTGACCGCCGCCGTTGTTCCGCACCGGGGCGCGGACGGCTTCGGGTACCGTCGACAGACTGGCCAGCAGGGCTTCGAGTGAATGTGAACCCAGCTCCGGCGCCTTCTCGATCGCCGCGTTCAGGTTCGTGACGTACGCCTGATGATGCTTGCCATGATGGATACCCATCGTGGTGGCGTCGATGTTCGGTTCGAGCGCGTCGAGCGCATACGGCAGCGCAGGCAACGTGAAAGCCATGAATTCTCCTGAGGTTCGTTCCTGAAGCGGTGACTGGTGCAAGTGGAAAGGTAAGTAGCCGCGTCAACGCGGACGGTGGATGGCAGCCCCGTCCGCGGTCTGGTTCAGGCGGCTGCTTTCGCCTTCTGCCGCTCGCGCAGCCAACTGATCACGCCCGGCATCACCGAGAGCAGAATCACGGCCAGAATCACCTTCTCGACGTGCTGGGCGACTCCCGGCACCGTCTTGCCCAGCCCGTAGCCGATCATGAGCATGCTCCAGATCCAGAGGATGCTCCCCGACACGCTGAAGCCCACGAAACGGGCATACGGCATCGAGCCGACACCGGCCAACACCGGGGCGAACGTCCGCACGATCGGCACGAACCGCGCGATCATGACCGTCTTGCCGCCGTGCTTCTCGTAGAAGTCGTTCGCCTTCTTGAGATACTTCCGCTTGAAGATCAGGCCGTCTTCGCGTGTGAACAACTTCGGCCCGGTGAAGCGGCCGATCTGATACCCGACCGAATCCCCCACGATCGCAGCGCCCATCAACAGGAAGCCAAGCGACCAGACGTGGATCCCGAACTCCGGCCGCGTCGCGCCGAGCAGGCCGGCGGTGACCAGGAGCGAGTCGCCCGGCAGAAAGAGGCCGACCAGCAGCCCCGTCTCGCAGAAGATGATCAACATCATGCCGACGGTGCCCGCCCACCGGACCAACTCGGGCAGATCGCGCAGTCTGGAGAACAGGTCGTGAAGGAATTCCATGAGGGCCTTGAAAGTGACGAACGCGCCAGGCGAGGGGAGCAATCCCATGCCATGACGCGTGTGACGGGCAACTGGGCACGTGGGCCGACGACTGCCGACCGTGGAAAATTCGCCCGGCGGCCCTGTCAGCACAACGGTCAGGTGCACTACTGTGACCTCTCGTGTGGTACCGGTCCGCCCTGAATCCCGTCCCGTTCTCGCATGGCTGCTCCTTCCATCGGTACATCCGTGGCCGTCCGCACGATCGTGGTCGTCTCGCACACGCATTGGGACCGCGAGTGGTACCAGCCGGCCGGTGTGTTTCGGCAGCGCCTCGCCGCGCTCATCGACACACTGCTCGATCAGCCCGATGGTCTGCCGTTCCTGCTCGATGGGCAGGCCATCGTGCTCGATGACTACGCTGCGGTGCGGCCGGAACGGATCGAAGCGCTCGCGGGCGCGCTGCGGGAGCATTCGCTCGAGGCTGGCCCTTGGTACGTGCTGGCCGACATGCTGTTGCCGAGTGGTGAGGCGCTGGTGCGAAATCTGCTCGAGGGCATGCGTACGGTGCGCGATGCGGATGGAACGCCGCCAGCGGTGCTGTACTCGCCAGATGCCTTTGGCCATGCGGCGGCGGGTCCGGTGCTCGCGCAGGGGTTTGCGTTTGGCGTTGCAGTGGTCTGGCGTGGATACGGTTCACCTACTCATCCTGCCACGGCTGTCGCGCGATGGGAGCACCCCAGCGGCGCGTCGGTCCTGCTGTACCATTTGCCGCGTGACGGGTACGAAATCGGGTCCGCGCTGCCCACGACGGCCGCCACCGCGGCGGCTCGCTGGCGCGCGATGCGTGACCCCCTCCTCAGTCGCGACGCACTCGGCGTGGTGCTGCTGCCCAATGGCGCCGACCATCATGCGCGTCAGGCCGAACGTGGCGAGGCGATTCGCATGCTGGCAGCCGCCGCGGCACCGGACCTGGTCGAGGTGGATTCGCTGGCTGGTTTCGCGCGGCGGCTGATCGCGTCGTCAAACGACGTGACACTGCCGGTCGTCACCGGCGAGCTGCGTGATTCGACGGGGTGGACGTGGTCGCTTCAAGGCACGTTTGCAACGCGTGCGCGGCAGAAGCGCAGCAACGCGCAGGTGGAACGCGTCCTGACGCGCGAGGCAGAGCCGTGGGCGGCGCTGGCGTGGTACATGGCAGGCTGGCAGCAGTCGACGCTGCGCGCAGCGTGGCGGACGGTGCTCGCGACCCATCCGCACGACACGCTCTGCGGGTGCAGTGTGGACGATGTCGCCCAGGCAGCAGACGCCCGCTGGGCCGACGCATCACATCAGGCGCTTGCGATCCGTGAGGACGCAGTGCGAGTACTGGTCGCCTGCGACCCGGTGGTGCAGCGCGATCTCGAGGCACTCTGGCGCCCCACGCTGGTGCTGCGAAACCCAGCGCCCCGTGAACGTGGAGGGGCCGTGCGGCTGCGACTGATCGATGCCATCGTGGGTGACCCCGTCGGTCCGGGGACCGCCGCGCGTTCTGGCGCACGCGTCGCACCGCCACCAGCACCGCCGGAGTGGAGCGGCGACGACGTCATGCAGCTCCTGCATCGCAGCCGACAATTCGATCGGGTGGAGTCGCCGTCGCACTATCCGCGGAACGCCGTCGTCAGGGCCAGCCAGGTAATGGCGTGGATTGCCCCGATTCCCGGGTATGGCGTTCAGCCCGTGGTGCTGGCGCAACTGAATGCGCTCGTCCAACCGGTGCCCGCGAAATTGCGTGTGCGCGGCACCGAGACGGAGTTGGCCGGCCCCTGCTGGAAGCTGGTGACGTCATTGGCGGGCGTCACGGCCACCCACGCCGCAACTGGCGCGAAGCTGCCGTCGCTCGGGTGGCTGGAAAGTGTCACCGATGCCGGTGACACCTATACGCCGTCGCTGCGCGGCGAGGCGATCACCGCGCACTGGTCCGCGCCGCGGCTCTGTGCTCGCGGTCCAATTCGCGCCGAGTGGGAACTGCATGCCGCGATCGCGCGTCCGCGGCATGCGGTGGCGTCAGCGGTGGGCCCGTCAGGACGCGATGTCGTATCGCGCGATGTCGTCAGTGTCAGCGCGACGGCCACGGTGTCGCTTGACGCGGGGGCTGATCGCATCGACATCCTGCTCCGTGGCGACAATCCGGCGGCGGATCATCGGCTGCGCTGGGTGTTGCCGTTGCCGGGCAGCATGCGCACCGATCAGGTCACGGCCGACGCGGCATTCGGTGCGGTGGTGCGTGAACACTCCGAGCGTGATCCGCGCGAGTGGAGCGCTGAACAGCGCACTGCCACGGCGCCGCTCCATCGCTGGCTGTATCTCACGGGAGAGTCGTACGGGCTTGGACTCGTGAGCGATGGGCTGGCCGAGTATGAACTGCTGCCCGATGGCCACCTTGCGATCACGCTGCTGCGTGCCGTGGGTGAGCTGTCGCGCCGGGATCTTCCCGAGCGGCCGGGCCACGCCGGATGGCCCGCCGCGACGCCCGCCGCGCAATCGCTCGGCCCATTCGAGGCGCGTTTCGCGATCGTTGCGCTGCCGATGGATCGCCAATCGGCGCTGCAGCAACTGGCCATGACCGCCGATGACGTGCTGCTGCCGGTGGAAGGAGACACGTGGCGCGGCATCGCCACGGTGTTGTCACCGTTCGCCGGCCTGACGCTCGAAGGCGACGGGCTGGAGCTCAGCGCTGCGAAGCGGAGCGAGGACGGGCGCTGGATGGTGCTGCGCTGCATCAATCAGCGACCCGTTGCCGCCCGCGGCGTGTGGCATTTGCCGCGCGGGGCCACCGAAGTGCGCCTGTCGCGGCTGGACGAAACGCCCGGCCTGCCGCTCACGGGCACCGGCTCGCGCATCCGCTTCGAAGCACCGGCGCACGGCATCGTCACGTTGCTCGTGCGCTGAGCCGAGGGTCGAGCGCGGCGCTGTTCTACGCGACCGCGACGTCCGGAGTGCGCAATGATCTGGCGACGGACGTCAGGCGCAACAGAAACCCGGTGGCGGCGGCCGACTGCAGCAGCAGCGCCGGCACAACCAGCCCCGGCACGAGTATCAGCAACCGACTCAGGCCGTACACGACGGCGAACCCGCGCGCGACACCTCGCGGTGGTGCCACGTGATGCGCGGCCGTCGCCGCAGTGGCCGCATCCCAGACATGCCGCAGCAGGCCGAAGCTGGCCAGCGCACCGGCGCCCGGCACGACCAGAATCCACAGGCCAAGCGGATTGCACATGCGCATCGGCCCCGGGATCGCCATCGCGAGGCGACGCAGCGACAGGCAGAACATGAGCTGAGCCCCCACGTACATGACCACGAGCACCAGCGCACCGGCATCGAACGTCGGGCGCCACGGAAGCAGCGAGGTGAGGAACGTGTAAGCGTGGTCGAGCATGAATGAAGGGTAGCATCGCGCCTCACGGTTGCGTCAGCCCCCGCTGCGGCCGGCCGCCCGCTCCTGCAGCCAGTCCCCGATCAGCGTCGCCGTGGTGACCGTCAGCACGACTGCCAGACCGGGGGCCAGGGCGATCCACGGTGCGGTGACCAGATGCTCCCGGCCGCCCGCAATCATGTTGCCCCAGCTCGGCGCGGGCGGCTGCACACCGAGCCCCAGGAAGCTCAGCCCGCTTTCGAGCAGAATGGCGTTCCCGATCCCCAGCGTCGTCGCCACCAGCGCCGGCGCAATTGCATTCGGGATCACGTGTCGGCCGAGCACGCGCCGCGGAGTCGCGCCAAGCGTGTGCGCTGCCGCGACGAAATCCCGATCCATCAGGCCTCGCACTTCAGTGCGGACGAGCCGAGCGACGCCCATCCATCCCGTCAGTGCCAGGACGGTGAGCAGGGTGGGGATGCCCGGGCGCCAGAGTGCCGCGCAGGCCAGCAGCAGCACCAGCCGAGGCACCGCTTGCAGGGCGTCGGCCATCGCCGTCACGATCGTGTCGATGGCGCCCGCCTTCCATCCCGCGATCGCGCCAAGCCCCGCTCCGAGCACACCGCTCAGCAGGGCACCCGCCACGCCGACCAGCAGCGAGAGTCTGCCGGCGAGCAACAGCCGTGACAGCACGTCGCGACCAAAGGCATCCGTGCCGAACAGATGCCAGTGCCCCGAGCCGTCGGTGCGCAGCGGTGCCGCAAACCGCTGCGACAACACATCGCCGATCGCCGTCGGGTCACGACCGATCAGCGCCGGCGCGACCGCACACGCGACGACGAGACAGAGCAGCAGGCCCATGGCGATCCGGACGCGCAGTGGAGCGCGCGACATCAGGACACGGCTCGACGCGGATCGAGGCGTGGCATGACCAGATCCGTGAGCAGGTTGGTCACGATCACGGCGGTCGCGTAGAGCAGCGTGACGGCCAGAATCACCGGGTGATCACGCTGCGAGACGGCCATCAGCAACAGCTTGCCCATGCCCGGCCAGGCAAAGACGCCCTCGACGAAGACCGAACCCGCCACGATGCCGGGCACCGACAGGGCGACCAGCGCCGCAATTGATGGCAGGGCAATGCGCACGACGTGTCGATACCAGGCGGTGCGCGCGGTTACGCCCTTCGCCAGCGCGGTCCGTTGATAGTCGCCGCGTGCTGCCTCGACGATGGCTGAGCGAGCAAACCGCGCGGTGCCCGCGGCACCGGTGATCGTCAGCACCAGCACCGGGAGAATTGCGTGCCGGAGCACATCGAGCGGAGCGGCCGCGGCATCGAGGACGCCCGGGTCACGCAGGGCGAACGCGGGCAGCCGCCACTCGGGCGGAATACCGAAGGCCGCTGCACCGACCGTGACGCCCGCGACGCAGGCCAGTGCCAGCCAGAACGTCGGTGCCGAATAGAGCGTCGTTGATGCGATGGTCAGCCAGGTGTCGAGCGCGCGACCGGCTCGGCGCGCCTGGATGCTCCCGACGATCACGCCACAGAGCACCGTCAGCGTCAGCGAAGCGGCGCCAAGCCCGAGCGACACCGGCAAGGCCGTCCGAATCCCCTCGATCACCGGTCGCCCGGTCGCGAGACTGGTTCCGAGGTCGCCGCGCGCGATATTCCCCAGCCAGCGCGCGTACTGCTGCACCAGCGGGGCATCGAGGCCCAGGTCGGTGCGCAGGCGCGCCAGCGTCGCCGCATCTGCCTCGGGCGGAAGCAGCAGCAGCGCCGCATCTCCCGGAGCCGAGTGCACCAGCACAAACGTCAGCGTGCAGACCAGCCAAAGCAAAGCGAATGCGGTGCCGAAGCGGCGGAGCAGATGGGCCACACCCCAATGATCGCCCGTGTGCACGGCGCCGCCAACCGGCTGGTGCGGCTTTCGGTGTCGCTGGTGCTGCTGGCCTGCGCCGGATCGCCACGGTCGCCTGACACGATCGTGATCGCGTCCGGCACCGATCTGGAAGGGATGCAGCCGCTGACCACCGTGCACCCACTCTCGCGCCAGGTGCAGCGCTATCTCGTCTTCACGCCACTGATTCGCCTCACGCCGTCACTCACGCCCGAGCCATGGGCGGCGACCGGCTGGACCTGGAGCGAGGATCGTCGTGCGTTGTCGTTCGCGATCGACACGTCGCTGCGATGGCACGACGGTGCGCGATTCACCGCCGCCGACGCGGCGTTCACCATCGGGCTGGCTCGCGATCGCCGGGTGGGGTATGCGCGTCGCGGTGATCTCGACGCGATCGATTCCGCGGCCGCCAACGGGGTCGGGCTGCTCACACTGCGCTTTGCGCGGCCACAGGCTGACATTCCACTCGTCTTCGCGGAACTGCCGATCCTACCCCGGCATCTGTTGCAGCAGGTGAGCCCTGCCGCGCTCCGTGCGCAGCCGTTCAGCTATGCGCCGGTCGGCTCGGGACCGTACCGCGTCATCTCGCGCGAAGCGGGGCGGCGCTGGATCCTCGAGCGCATCCCGGCGTTTCCAGCGCGGATGGGGGGTGTCGCGGCGACTCGCACGCTGGTGCTCGCGGTGATCGATGAAGCGACGACCAAGGTGGCAGGGCTGGTCAGTGGCGCGCTCGACATCGCCGGCGTGAACCCCGCCACCGCGACACTCGTGCGTCGAGACCCCACGCTGCGCGTGCTGGACTACCCGACATTCTTCACCAACTGGCTGGTCTTCAATCCGCGATGTGACGCCGTGCAGGATGTGCGCGTTCGGCGGGCGATCGCGCTGGCGGTGGATCGGCGCCGCATCGTGGACGCTGGCGTTGGCGGCTTCGGTGTGCCCAGCGCGGCCTACGCCGCCGATCTGGCCCGCGACACCACACCCGCCGACACGGTGCAGGCGGACCGGCTGCTCGACGCCGCGGGATGGACACGAGCAGCCGACGGTCGGCGACAGCGCAAGGGCACGCCACTCGAACTCGTGATGTTCTCGGTTGCATCAGGCGACAATCCGGTGGAGCAGTTGCTGCAGTCCGACCTTCGTGCCCGCGGCATCACGCTGCGGATCGCCACCCGCGACATGGGCGCGCTGCTCAGCAGCGCCCGTGCGCACTCCGCGGATCACTGCGCGATCTATACGGGCGTCGCCGGTGATCCGGTGCGCAGCCAGCTCGCGGCACTCTTCGATCCGGCAGCGGCGGGGGGGGCGCTGGACTTTGGCGCCGCGCGTCCGGCACCGCTCTCCGTCGCGTTCGCGGTGATTCAGAAGTCGAGCGATACGACAGCACGCGCCGCCGCGTGGCGCGAGGTCATCGCGATCCTCGACGACAGCGTTCCCGCCACGCCGATCTTTCATTCCCGGGGCGTGCAGGGACTCTCGCGGCGACTGCAGCATGTGGAGATCGACCTGCGCGGCGAGCTGTTCTCGGCCGCCCGCTGGACACTCGCAGTACCATCGTCGCGATGAGCCTCTTTCTCCACGACGCAACGCTGGCGCAGCGCAAGCGTGACCTCCAGAACCCGACGGCGCTCGGCGGTCTTGGTGCGTCGCTGCAGCGCGAATTGCACGCAGCGCTCGACGTGCCTGTGCCGGAGGGCAAATCGAGACTCACGCGGTATGGCGGGCGGTGCCGCGCCTGCACCGTGCTCCTCGATTTCGACCCGCGCCAGCCGCATCAGCATCGCTGCCCGCAGTGTGGCACGGTCCACACCGATCAGGTGCATCACCAGTGGTGGCTGATGAATGCGCACCTCTGGACGGCCGAGCAGTGCACGCGGGCGGCGGCCCTCGCCTGGCTGTTCGATGACGAGAGGGCGGCGACGCGCGCCGACGAGGTCCTGTGCACGTACACCGAGCAGTATCTGCGCTGGCCCAATCGCGACAACGCGCTGGGACCGACCCGGCCGTTCTTCAGTACCTATCTCGAGTCGATCTGGCTGCTCCACTTGGCGACGGCGCTCGATCTGCGCATCGCGGCCGCCGGCCGGTGCCAGGCACAGCACGCACAGACGCTCGACCGTCTGATCGCGCCGAGCGCCGCGTTGATCGCCGGCTTCGACGAGGGGCGCAGCAATCGCCAGGTCTGGCACAGCGCGGCGCTGCTGGCGGCATCGGGACTTCTGGGCGACACGATGCTTCGTGACACGGCGTCGCGCTCGCTCGAGTCACTGCTGCGTACCGGCCTGCACACCGACGGCAGCTGGTACGAAGGTGAGAACTACCATCTCTTCGCGCATCGCGGCCTGCTCTCGGCCGTCACCCTCGCCGAACGCGCAGGGGTCGAGCTGCCGGCAGAACTCATGCGCCGCTTCGAGTCGGGTTTCGCAGCGCCGTTTCGAACCATGCTGCCGGACGGCACCTTTCCCGCGCGGCGCGACAGTCAGTATGGCGTGGCGCTCCGGCAGTATCGCACGGCGGATTGGGCCGAATGTGGTTTCGCTCGCAATGACACGCACGAACTTCGCTCGGCGCTGGCGTCGCTCTATGCCGGCTGGCCGTGCGAAGGTGACACTGGGCGCGCGAGTTCCACCGCCGACGCGGAGCGCAATCAACCCGGGGTGCGGCTGACGCGCGCCGATTGCAGCTGGCGCGCGTTGCTGCTGGCGCGATTGGACTTGCCGGAACTCGAATCGGCGACGCCGCACTCCGAGCTGCTGGAAGGGCAGGGGCTGGCGGTCTTTCGTCGCGACAGCGGACGATTCTGGGTTGGACTCGACTACGGTGATCCGGGCGCTGGACACGGGCATCCGGACCGGCTCAACCTGGTCATTGCCACGCAGCACAGCCGCTGGCTGGACGATGTCGGCACTGGCAGCTACACCTCGCCAACGCTGGCGTGGTATCGCAGCTCGATGGCCCACAACGCTCCGATGGTGAATGGGCGGGATCAGGCCGCGGCGCGGGGGAGTCTGCTGGCCCATGAGGAGCAGCAGGATGCAGGGTGGGTGTCGGCGGCTTTCACCGATCCTGTGAGCGGCGTGCGATTCGAGCGCACGGTCGTCGTGCTGGATGATCATCTGCTCGACGAGATCACCTGGACGTCGGACGCAGACGTCTTTGTCGATCTGCCGATGCAGGCGAAACTCGCCGCTGATGTCGCACGGACCTGGGTTCCGTTTGTTCCTGGAGCATCGCAAGCCGCGATGCTCCAGCAACCGAGAGCCGTGAGCTTGCCTGCGGCAAAGGCTCGCACACTCGCGCTCCACCCGTTGCCCTCGCCAGCCGTGCCGAGTGAGGCTGCTCATCCGACGCCAACCTTCGAGGCGATTGTCTGGAGCGAGACCGAGGCCACGCTGTGGAGCGCCGGGACGATCGGTCCGCCCGCAGGTTCGCCGCACGGTCTGGTCGCCCTCCGGCAGACCGGACGTCAGGGGCGCAGCCTGCGAGTCTTCGCCTTGCCCGGCACCGTCGCGAGTCTCGAGGTCAACGCGGCAGCCATCGCCATCGAAACGGCGGGTGATCGGCCCGCACGCTGGTCGCATTCGCGGCACGATACTGGGTGGCGGGTTGCGCGAAGTGCCTCGGCGCAGGATGTCGTGATCGAGCTGCGAGGTGTCCGATCGGTCATCGCCGAGGCGCCGGCTGCGGTGCCGGCGCCGCAAGCGCCAAACCACATGATGCGTTGGAGCCTTGATCAGAGCGCCCCCGATGCGAGGGTCTTCGCCGCAACGACGCTCGGGAACGAGAACTACCGACCAACGGAGGAGTCGTGGGTCGACGCCGGCTCACCAACCGCGCAGATCGGATTTTTCGTCGAAGCCGGGAAGTCCACCTTTCTCGTGAGCGCGGTCGTCACGGTGAACCGGTCGCCATTCTTTGCCGCCGCCGTCGACGACAACCCACTCGACAATGAACCCGCCGACATCAACAGTGACGGCGTGCAGTTCCATTGGCGCTCATTCGTGACCGGCGAATGGAACAGCCTCCTCGCGGTGCCGGACGGTGCCGACGTGCGGTTGACCGTGATCAGCGGCAGCCGCGATGATGTCACCGCGCGCTGGCAGATGGATGTCCCGGGCCGCTCGTACAGCGTCTTCCTCGACGTGCCGTGGCCCGGGCTCGGCACGGTCATCGAGTATGACTGCGTGATCAACGAATGCCCGCCAGACCGCGAACGGCGGCGCGGCCAGCTCGTCCTCAGCGGCGCCCACGGCGAGTTCGGCTATCTTCGTGGTGCGCGTCAGGGGCCCGAGCGCGCGCTCTTCCTCCAATTCCACGCCTCGCCGTCGTGAGCCTGCTCCGCAACATCCGCGTCGTCCTCCACGAACCCCAGGACCCGGTGAACATCGGCGGGACCGTGCGCGTGATGAAGAACATGGGGCTCGATGACCTCGTGCTCGTCCGCCCGTTCCGCTACGACCCCGAGAAGATCGAACGGATCGCGCACAACACCCGCGATCTCGCCGGCAGGGTGCGGCATGTGGACGAACTGCACGAGGCGCTCAGTGACTGCGTGGCGGTGTACGCGTTCGCCGGCAAGCACCGGGCGGCACGGTGGCCGGTGATCACGCCGCGCCGCATGGCGCAGGTGGCGCTCGAACGCGCGGTCGACGGGCCGGTGGCCATGCTCTTCGGCCGCGAGGATCACGGGCTGCCCAATGAAGCCCTCGACCAGAGCACTGCGGTGGTCTGCATTCCGACCACCGAGCACATGTCGCTGAACCTGGCCCAGGCGATTCTTGTCGGTGCCTACGAACTGCATTTGGCCGCTGGTGACAGTACCCGCATGCCACCGCAGCGACGAAAGGAGGGGCCGGCCTCCACGGTGGAGAATCGGGAGCTGACGATCCAGCGCATCCACCGCGCGCTCGATCTGCTCGACTTCTTCAAGACGCGCAACCCCGACCACGTGATGCGTGCCGTGCGCTCGCTGATCGCGCGTGCCGAGCCGGCAACCCGTGAGATGGATCTCGTCAAGTCGATGGCGATCGAAGTCGAGCGGACCTTGGAGCGCGAAACACGCATCGCCTTCAAGGCGGCGCTCAATGGTGAGATGTATCAGGAACCGAGCTCCGACATTCCCGGTATCCCGCCCGGCCAGACAGACACCGTTCCGCTCGATCGCGATGCCGATGACGCCGATGTGCAGCAGCACGACATCGCTGGTGATGCTGCATGACGCTGGATTGGCGCGCACGCGCGGCGGCGGCGATCCCCGGTGGCACCTCCACCGGCAGCAAGCGCCCGGACGCCGCGTTCGGGCCCGGCATCGATGGACCGACGCACATCACCGAAGCCTTGGGCTGTCGGATTCACACCGCTGATGCGGCGTGGCTGATCGACCTGACGGCGGCCCTCGGCGCCGTCTCGCTCGGGTACGCCGATCCCGCCGTCACCGACGCGGTTGTGCGCGCCGCGCGGCGTGGGCCGGTGGCGGGCCTGCCGTACACTGACGAAGTGACGCTGGCAGAGCGCCTGCAGGGGATGATTCCGTCCGCCGAACGAGCGCGATTCCTCAAGACCGGCGCCGAGGCCTGCGCGGCGGCGGTGCGAATTGCACGAGCGCATACCGGTCGCGATCTGGTGCTCGGCAGCGGCTACTTCGGATGGCTCGACTGGTGGGCGCCGGCGCTCGGTGTGCCGCGCACCGCGCACGCCGACTACACGCATCTGCCGTTCAATGATTCCGAGGCGTGGCGCACCGCGCTGGCGGCTGCCGGCGACACGCTGGCGGCGGTGATCGTCGAGCCACTGGTCGAAGTGCTGGCCGACGTCGCCTGGCTGCAGGAACTGCGAGCGCACTGTGATCACGTCGGCGCGGTCCTGATCTTCGACGAGGTCAAGACCGGATTCCGCCTGCATCGCGGCGGTGCACAGACGCAGCTTGGCATCACGCCAGATCTGACCACGCTCGGCAAGGCCATCGCCAACGGATATCCGTTGGCGGCCGTCGTCGGGAAAGCGACGATCATGGCGGCCGCGGAGCGCACCTGGATCTCGAGTACCCTGGCCACCGAACTGACGGCACTCGCTGCGGCGCACGCCGTGCTCGATGCGCACGACTCCCGCGATGTCTGTGCACAGCTGCTCGAGACGGGCCGTGCGTTGCGCGACGTGATCGCGACGGCGGCGGTTGCTGCCGGTTCCCATCTGCAGACCAGCGGTCACGACACCATGTTCATCATCCGCTGGCCGGACGACGACACGATGCATCACAAATTGCAGCTGCTGCGGCAGGCTGGCGTGCTCGCCAAGCGTGGCCCGTACCAGTTCCCGACCTGTGCGATGGCGCCGGCCGACGTTGCGGCGGTCGGCGATGCATTTCACTGGGCGCTCACTCACTGATCATGGCTCCCAAACATCTCATCGACCCACACGCGCATTTTCACTGGTCCGGCAGCCGCGACGACTTCGCCCGCTACAATGCATCACGACTGCGTGCCGGGCAGACGATGGGCATCACCTATCACGTCGCCTCGATTCTCGGCACCTGGGGCCGCACCTCACCGACGTACTTCGCGTCGCCCGCCGACGTGACGGCCGGCAACGATGCCATGTACGCCATCGCACTCGATGAGCCGGCGCGCGTGCGGTCGTTCGTACACGTGAACCCGAACCACACGGCCCACGCGCTGGCCGAGATCGAGCGTGGCGTGGCGCGCGGCGCGATTGGCGTCAAGCTGAGCGCCAGTCGGCGCGCGGATGATCCACTGCTCGATCCGATCGCCGCCGACGCCGGTGCGCGCGGCATGCCGGTGCTCCATCACATCTGGCAGCACCGGCAACGCGAGTGGGGGATGCAGGAAGCGAGTGATGCGATCGAACTGGTGCGACTCGCCCGTCGGCACCCCGGCACCAACTTCATCCTCGCGCACATCGGCGGCGGCGGCGACTGGGCGCACACGCTCGAGGTCATCCGCGATCAGCCGAACGTCTACCCCGACACCAGCGGCAGCGGCGTGGATCGGGGCATGCTGGACGCATACCTGGAAGTGATCGGCGCCCGGCGGCTACTCTGGGCGGCGGACCTCACGCTCTGTACCGGACTCGCCAAGCTGCAGGCTCTGGAAGTGGTGGGATTGCCGCAGGAGGCGCTGGACGACGTCTGCTGGCGAAACGCGACACGCATCTTCCCTCGCAACAGCTTTCCGGGCACATGACCATGCATCGCGTTCCAGTCGATGTGAGCGCGTGGATCGGGGCATACCCGTTTCGTGAACTGCCGCATCCTGATCCCGACGTGCTCGTCCGCGTGCTCGGCCGGGAGCGCATCGGCCAGGCGTGGGTCGGCTCGTTGCCGTCGGTCTGGCACCGTGACCCTGGGCCGTCGAATGCCTGGCTCTACGCGCAGCTGGGTCCGCACAGTGACGTGTTGCTCCCCTCGCCGACCGTCCGGCCCGACTGGCCCCGGTGGGAGCAGACCCTCGACGAGGCGGTGGCGCGCGGTGCGCCATCGGTGCGGCTGTACCCGATGCAGGTGGGCCTTGGCGCTTCGTCCGGGGCGCTCGCCGCGGTCGTCTCTGGCTGCGCCGAGCGAGGGCTGGTGGTGCAGCTCACGGTTCGGTTCGAGGATCTGCGGCAGCGACACCCGATGGACAGCGCCAGTGATCTGACGGCCGCCCACATCCGGGCGTGCGTCAGGACCGACGCACGGGCTCAGGTCATCGTGAGTGGTGCGGGCCGCGACCTGATCGAAGAGACGCATTGGTCCCTGACGCCGGAGGAGCAGGCTCGGCTTTTCTGGGATTTCGCCTGGGTGTGGGGACCGCCGGAGGATCATCTCGAGCATCTGATCCGAACGCTTGGCCCGGATCGCTTCGTCTTCGGCGGCTACTGGCCGATGCGCCTGATTCAGACGCCGCTGGCAACGTTCTCACTGCTGGGTGCGTACTTGCCCGCAGTCACGATCTCAGCCGCAGACAGCATCGCCGCTGCCGCGCGGAAGTCGGCGGCGGGCTGAGCTTGGTACAGGTCCGGATCATTTCGGACCCGCTTGCCTTGGCGTGCCGTCACCCTTGGACTTGGGTTCGGACCGGCGTGAGCCGTGTTCCGCGTGATGCCGCAACGACTTGCGTGATTTTCATGGTGGGGCTTTCTTTGCTCTCGTGTCGGCTCGGACTTTGTGAAATGTTTCACATGCTCGGGCGTTCAGCAGGGTGTCGGACTTCAACTGGTCTCACCGAATGACGCAGCGGAAGAAGTGGGCAGCGATTCCGGGGTTCTTCCTCGTCGCCGCCATTGCAGCCGGTCTGTCCGCCTACAGTGGCGCAACGGCACGGGAGGCAGATGCCGCACAGGCACCGGCCGCCGCCAACAAGCTCGCCTACCCGACGTTTTCCGGGCTCAGCGGCACCAACCTCGATGGTGTGCGGAACAACACCGAGGCCATGGCGCTGCCGAAGATCACCGGCGACTCAGGGCTCAAGCTCGATCCGAAGCAGGGGCCGTGGGCCTACTCCGGCGCCAGCTCGCCGCAGAACTATTCGCCGGAACAGCCGGTGAAGTTCCCGCATCCGCAGCATGTGCAGAAGCTGGGAATGAACTGCACTTATTGCCACTACTCGGCAGGCAAGGCGCAGGATCCGGGACTGCCGACCGTCGCCACCTGCATGGGCTGCCACACACTGGTGGCCACCGGCAAGCCGGAGATCAAGAAGCTGGCGGCCTATTATGCCAAGGGGCAGCCGGTGCCCTGGCAGCGCATCCACAAGGTGCCGGAGTACGTGCACTTCCCGCACTCGCGGCACGCGAACGGTGGTGTCACCTGTCAGACCTGTCACGGCGAAGTCCAGAAGATGACTCAGGTCTTCCAGTACTCCTCGCTCAACATGGGCTGGTGCGTGAACTGTCACATCGAGCGCAAGGCCCGGTACGACTGCAGCACCTGCCACTACTAGTCGATCCGCCTTCGGTGTGATGCACTGCGCATCACGCCTTATCGTGTTTCACGATTGAGGAATACTGCATGAGCACTGAGTCGGGAGCGTCAGGCGTCAAGCGCCGCGACTTCCTCAAGATCCTGGGCGTCACCGGCGCGGCCACGGCCGTCACCGGGTGCAACACGGATCATGTGCGGAAGCTGATCCCGTATGTGTCCAACCCGGACAACACCGTGCCGGGTGTTTCGAACTATTTCGCCAGCACCTGTCGCGAATGCGCCACGTCGTGCGGCATTCTGGTCGAGACCCGCGATGGACGCGCACTCAAGATCGAAGGGAACCCCAATACCGAGCTGAATCGTGGCGCACTCTGCGCCAAGGGACAGTCGGCGTTGCAGGGGCTCTACAATCCGGATCGCTTCCGCCAGCCCATGGCGCGCAAGAACGGCCAGCTCACCGCCGTCACGTGGGATGAAGCGCTGCAACTGCTGGCGACCCGGCTCGGCGAAGTCCGCAGCAAGGGACAGGCCTCGAACGCCGTATTCATCAATCAGCACGAAATCGGCAGCTTCCCGGCGGTGCTCGACAACTGGCTGCGTGACTACGGCATGCCGGCGCACATCAGCTACGACGCCGACGCGCCGGCTCCGGCCATCGCGGCCAACAAGGCGGTGTACGGTGTTGCCTGGCCGTCGCTCGACTTCGATGCGGCATCGCTGATCGTCAGCTTCGGCGCCGATTTCCTCGATGGGTGGGGGCCGAGTGTTCCGCTGCAGCTGGCCTGGGCTGACGCCCGCGGCAAGGTGGAAGGCGCCCCGCGTGCGATCTACATCGGCGCGCGCCGCTCGCTGACCGGCCTCAACGCCGATTCGTGGATCGCCTGTCGTCCCGGCTCGGAACTGTCGATCATTCAGTTCCTCCGTGGCAGCAAGTCTGCCGCCGATGCCGCCGCCGCCGCCGATGTCTCGGTCGCTACGCTGGAAGGGCTCAAGAAGGAGATCGCCGGGGCCAAGCGTTCGCTGCTGCTGGCCGGTGGCAATGGCGCTGACGCAACGCAGGTGGCCACTGAAGTGGCCGAGTACAACAAGACGCTCGGCAACGTTGGAATCACGATCAAGCCAGCATCGCCCCTCGGCATCTACGAGCGTCTCGACGTCACTGCCGCGCTGTACAACGTGGCCGACCGGATGAATGCCGGCGCGGTGCCGGTGCTCTTCGTGCGCGGTGCCAATCCGGTGCACACGCTCCCGAAGTCGGTCAAGTTCGCGGACGGACTGGCGAAGGTCGGCTTCAAGGTGTCGTTCACCAATGTGCCCGACGAAACCACTGAGCTCGCCGATCTGATCCTGCCCGACCACCACAGCCTCGAAAGCTGGGGCGATGCTGAACCGACCGCGAACACGCTGCATCTGCAGCAGCCCGCCATGGAGCCGGTCTTCAACAGCCGTGCGACGGCCGATGTCCTGATCGCCGTGGCGAAGATGGATACGGCGCTGGCGTCGAAGTACACGATGACGGACTATCGGAGCTGGCTGGTTTCGCGGTTCCCCGGTGGCCAGGCGGCGCAGATGCTCGCACTGCCAAAGGGTGTCGCCGCTGGTTCGTCGCTGCGTGCGACCGATCGTGGCGCGGCAAGTGACCTCGGCCGCAAGCCGGCAGCGGCGTTCGCGGGCGCCGGCGATTTCCATCTCGTGATCAACCCGTCGCCGACACTCGGCACCGGATCGGGCGCCAACAAGCCCTGGCTGGTGGAACTCCCCGATCCCGTTTCGAAGATCGCGTGGCAGTCATGGGTCGAGATGCACCCGATGGCCTGCAAGAAGCTCGGCCTGATGCGCGGCGATCTGGTCACGATCGAGACGAGCGCCGGCAAGGTGACGCTCCCGGTGTACAACTACCTCGGCATCCGACCGGACACCATCGCGGTGTCACTCGGGCTGGGCCACAAGAGCCAGGCCAACAGGAAGTACGATGCCGACGGTGATCGGACGGTGCCGTTCTACACCGGCTACGGTCGCTACGCGGAAGGGGTCGGCATCAACGCCGTCGATCTCGTTGGCGGCGACACCGATGCGCTTTCCGGTGCGATTGCCTACACCAGCATGAAGGCGAAGGTGACGAAGACCGGTGACAACATCGATCTCATCACCACTGAAGGATCGGCGCGTCAGCACTCGCGCGGCATCGGGCAGTCGACAACGCTGGCCGCACTGGTCGCAGCGCGCACGAAGAAGGAAGCGGGGCATGGCGCGACTGAAGGCGCCACAACGACGCAACACGACGCAACGTCCGCCGAGGGTGGACACGATCTCGGCCCGAAGGAATGGGGCGGGAACGAACATGCGTTCGTGGGTGGCGCACCGACCGAGTTCCTGCCTGGCCTGAAGAGCCCCGTCGCGAACGATGCGCAGGGTGACCTCGGCACGCAGGATTCGAAGGACAAGGGCATGTACTCCGAGAAGCACTGGAGTGGCATGGCCAAGCGTCGCTGGGCGATGACGGTAGATCTGAGCCGCTGCACCGGCTGCTCGGCCTGCGTCACGGCCTGCTACAGCGAGAACAACATCCCGACCGTCGGTGCCACGTGGCAGGGCCGAGCACTGTCGCCGACCGTCTGGGACACGCGGCCAGGCGCGAACATCCTCAAGGGCCGCGAGATGGCGTGGATCCGCCTCGAGCGCTACTTCGAGGGCGCCGAGGATTCGGAGAACGTATTCGACCCTGGCTTCGACACCCGCTTCGTACCGATGATGTGCCAGCACTGCGGCAATGCGCCGTGCGAGCCGGTGTGCCCGGTGTATGCGACCTATCACTCGCCGGATGGCCTGAACGTGCAGGTCTACAACCGCTGCGTGGGCACGCGGTATTGCAGTAACAACTGCCCGTACAAGGTGCGCTACTACAACTGGTTCGGCTACGGTGAACCGGGCCGTCGTCAATATGCCTTCCCCGAACCGATGCAGATGCAGCTCAACCCGGACGTCACGGTCCGCGGCAAGGGCGTGATGGAGAAGTGCACGTTCTGCGTGCAGCGGATTCGCGAAGCCGAGACGCGCGCGGATCTCGAGCAGCGTCCGTTGCAGGCTGATGAGTTCACCACCGCCTGTGCGCAGGCCTGCCCGTCGAAGGCGATCACGTTCGGTGATGCGGCTGACCCGGCGTGGACGGTGGCGAGGCAGGTCGAGGATGAGCGAGCGTACCACGTGTTCGAGGTGCTCAACACCTACACGGCCGTGGTCTATCTGAAGAAGATCAACCACACGGTCGAGGCCTGACCCCGATGGCGACGACTGCGAAGCCTGTAGTGGGCAAGATCAAGCGCCCGAACATTCCGTCGGCGGGAATCCAGGTTCCCGCGGTGACCACGTTCGAGCAGGTCGACAACGAAATTCTCGCCACGCTGAAGCCAAGCCCCAAGTGGTTCATGGGACTTGGCCTCGCGATCGCGGCGATGCTGGTCGGCGCCTCGGCGTGGACGTATCAGATCTACTGGGGCCTTGGCAACGCCGGCTATGTGCCGCCGGTGATGTGGGGCGTCTACATCATCACGTTCGTGTTCTGGGTTGGTATCGGCCATGCCGGTACGCTCATCTCCGCCATTCTGTATCTCTTCCGCGCCGGATTCCGAACCACGATCTATCGCGCATCGGAAGCGATGACGGTGTTCGCGGTCATGACGGCAGGTCTGTTCCCGATCATTCACATCGGGCGGCCGTGGAAGTTCTTCTGGTTGATTCCCTATCCGAACTGGCGCCTGCTCTTCCCGCAGTTCAAGAGCCCGTTGCTGTGGGACGTGTTCGCGATCTCGACCTACCTCACGATCTCGACCACGTTCCTCTATCTCGGTCTGATCCCCGACTTCGCGGTCATGCGCGACAAGGAGACGAACCCGATTCGCAAGCGGATTTTCGCCATGCTGTCGCTGGGCTGGAAGAACACCGATCGCGAATGGCGTCACTTCGCCAAGATGTACATGTTCCTGGCGGCGTTCAGCACGCCGCTGGTGCTCTCGGTGCACTCGGTCGTGTCATTCGACTTCGCCATGGCACTCACGCCGGGCTGGCACACCACGATCTTCCCGCCGTACTTCGTTGGTGGCGCCATCTTCTCGGGCTTTGCGATGGTGTGGACCATCCTGATCCCGATCCGGAAGTGGTGGCATCTCGAGCACTACGTCACACTGAACCACCTCGACGCCACGGCCAAGGTCGTGCTCTTCACGTCGATCATGGTCGGCTGCGGCTATCTCTCCGAGTTCTTCATCGCCTGGTTCTCGGGCGTGGCGCCGGAGCAGGAGTACTTCTGGAACCGCGTGTTCGGCCAATGGTGGTGGAGCGCCTGGATCCTGCTGCTCTGCAACATGGTGTTCCCGCTCTCGCTCTTCTCGCAGAAGCTGCGCCGCAACCCCACCTGGCTGTTCATCCTGTCGATCATCATCAACATCGGCATGTGGTATGAGCGCTTCGTGATCGTGGTGCCGTCGCTGAGTCATGAGTTCGAACCCTGGCAGTGGACGCACTACACGCCGAGCTGGATCGACATGTGCTTCCTGGTCGGCTCCTTCGGCTGGTTCTTCATGTGGTTCCTGCTCTTCATCAAGCAGATGCCTGTGATCGCGATCGCCGAAGTGAAGGAAATTGTGCCGCCGAAGATGAAGAACGATCATGGAGGGCATCACTGATGCAGGGCGTCCTGGCAGTATTCCCGCAGCTGGATGCAGTCTGCGATGCGATCCGCGACCTGAAGGCCAAGAAGGTCCCGAAGGTGACGGTCTATTCGCCGACGATTCAGCATGAAATCGACGATGCGATTGATGCGCCGACGAGCGTGGTGCGAGTCTTCACGCTGATCGGCGCATCACTCGGCGTGACGTTCGGCTATTGGGTGTCCATCTGGTCCTCGCAGTACTGGCCGCTGCAGGTCGGCGGCAAGGCGATCGCCAGCTGGATTCCCTACACGATCATGGGATTCGAAATGTTCGTGATGGTAGGCTGCCTGAGCACGGTGGCCGGCATGTTCATCAACGCCCAGATCCCGCGTCTGGTGACGAACTTCGGGTACGACAAGCGGTTCACGCACGGCGATTACGGGATCTGGATCGAGACCACGCCGGACAAGTTCGCAGATCTCGAGAAGACGTTGAAGGCCCACGGGGCAGTGGAGGTTCGCGGTGAGCGCTAAATCATTCCGCGTGGCCGCGACGGCCCTGCTGCCCCTGGCATTGGGGGCCTGTTCGTGGTTCACCGATTTCAGGGATCAGCCGGCCATTCAGCCGTGGGACTCGGTTGCCGACACGATCGCGCCGCGCGGGCAGCCGGTGAATTCTGTCCCGGTCACGGGTTTGCAGACTCCTGGTTACACCTACAGTTACCGCGCACTGCCGAATGTGATTGACTCGATGGCCGGGTTGGTCAATCCGAAGGATCCGTCGAAGCTGACCACTGCCGAGCTCGATTCATCGTTGGCGAACGGGCAGCGGTACTATCAGCAGAACTGCGCGGTCTGTCACGGTGATTCGGGCCTGGGCAATGGACCGACCACGAAGTATGGCGTTCCTGGCATCAACCTGATGACGGATATGACCAAGGCGCGCACGGATGGCTATGTCTACGGGATGCTGCGCAATGGTCGCGGGTCGATGCCGAGCTACAACCGTATCGAAGAGCCGGATCGCTGGGATGTGGTGAACTACGTCCGAGGGCTCCAGGGCAAGTTCCCGGGGCGCACGATCGCGACCGGGCCGCTGGGATATCCTGGCCAGACCGGCTGGACCATCCCGACCTATACGAAGACGGCACCCACACGCCCCTCGCCGATGTGGCGTCCGACCACTACACCCACCATGGCACCGAAGCCTGCCGGTGATGTGCCGGCGGCGGCGCCTGCCCCGCAGGGGAAGCACTAGTGAGTATCCACAATCCGACGTATCCGGCGAAGGCAGATCTGCTGGTCGCATCGTCCAAGCCGATCGCTGCGTGGATCAAGACCGCGGCGCTGGCGTCGACGGCGGTTGGGCTGGCGGCCTTCGTGGCCGGGCTGCTCACCTCACCGGATCGCATCTGGCGTGCGTTCCACTATCACTGGCTGTTCTTCAGCGCCATCAGCTCGGGCGCGGTCATGTTCGTTGCGATCTTCCGCATCGTGACGGCGCGCTGGTCCCGGTCCATCGCCCGCCTGATGGAAGGCTACGCGGCGTTCCTGCCGGTGTCGTGGATGTTCCTCGTGCTCAGCGTCACCGTCGGCGGCAAGCACATCTTCCCGTGGGTGGCCGATCCGAACGCGCTGCCGAATTCCGAGCGCATGTTCTGGCTCGGCAATCACACGTTCTTCGCGCTGCGCGAGATCGGCATCCTGACGGTGCTGTACGCGCTGCAGCTGTGGTTCATCTACAACTCGCTCCGCATCGATGTCGCCCAGTTGCCCGAAGGCGGCGCGAAGTGGGCCGCCGGGCTCCGCGCGAAGATGCGCTCCGGCTGGGGCGAGGAACGCCGGGAGTTGCACAACCAGCACTCGCTGCAGGGCAAGATCGCGGTCGCCATGGCCATCATCTTCGGCTTCGGCTGGATGATGCTGCATTATGACTTGTCGATGGCGCTGGACGTGTTCTTCTTCTCGACGCTGTGGGGCTGGTGGAGCTTCATGACCGGCATCAACGGCTTCCTGATGAGCTTCAGCCTCCTGTTCTTCATCTGGCGAAAGCACTTCAGCAATCCGACGATCAACGAGATCCTCGGCGACCAGCAGATCCACGATCTCGGCAAGCTGCGCTTCGCCTGGACGGCGTTCTGGGGCTACACCACGTTCGCCCAGCTCCTGATCATCTGGTACGGCAACATCGGCGAGGAGACGCACTTCTTCCGCCTCCGCCTGATCGACCCATGGCTGCCGGTCAGCTTCGCGGTGCTCATGCTGGTGTTCGTGGCGCCGTTCCCGGGCCTCATCTCGAAGGCGGCCAAGATGTTCATCCCGACGAATATCCTCTTTGCGATCGTCTCGCTCTGCGGCACGTACCTGCAGCGCTACATCGAGGTGTACCCGTCGCTCTTCGGTGTGCCGACGGACGGCGTGCCGTTCGGCTGGCAGGAACTGGGCATGGCGGCGATGTACTTCGGGATCTGGATTACCTGCTACACGCAGTTTTTCGAGGCATTCCCGCGGCTTCGCATCACCTGGATGACGTCGAAGTATCGCGACGAAATGCAGATTCCGGTCGATGTCCGGACGATGGAGCCGCTGCCGGCGCACGAATAGGTTCTCTCGGAAAGCGCGAGTTCGTCACCGCGGTCGGGCGCCACTCAGGATGCGGGCGCCCGACTGGCTGGGGACTTGAAGCGGGTCGGGAATTTTGGTATTCTGAGTGGTGCAGTTCGGCGAATGCGCGCGGGGGTCTAGCTCATCTGGTAGAGCAATTGCTTTGCAAGCAATAGGTGCGGGGTTCGAGTCCCCGGACCTCCATGAGGTTTACACAACGACCCCGACGAGGGGTCGTTGTCGTTGGTGCCTATCGCCAGTCGCGCGACACGGTCCATTCGTCGGTGCGCGTGACCTCGGTGGCCAGGCCATCGCGACGTTTGCGGCGCAACACACCAGTCAGCGCGCGACCAGCCAGCACGCCCGCCGCCAGTGACACGCCGATCAGCGCCACCTTGAACGCCGTCTCCACGCCCGTCACCACCTTCTGCTGCGAGAAGCTCGTCACGCTGCGCAAGCCGATGCTGCCCGGCACCAGGATCAACAGCCCTGGCACGATGGTCACGATTGGTGTGGTGTCACGTCGGCGCGCGATGAACGTGCTACCCGCGCTCACCATCAGCGCGCCCAGGAACGCGCCCAGCTCTTCCCCAAGCGCGCGGCCCGCGAAGCGCGAGGTGAGATAGGCGACCGCTGCCGAGAGCACGATCCACGGTGCATCCTGCTCGTCGGCCTGCAACAGCACCGTGAAACAGAGCGGGGCGAGAATCACGCCGATGCCTTCCACCCACCACGGTACTGCGGCGTTCGTCACGTGCAGCACGATCTGGTGGGCCACCAGCCAGTCACCGACGGCAGTGCCCAGCTTCGCTCCCAGCGCCACGCCAAAGCCCAGGCCGAGGAAGGTGACCAGCGCGCCGCTCAGTCGGGCGGTGCCGCTGGCCAGGTGCCGCGACGACAGTTCGATCAGCCCGGTGGTGAACATCATCCCAGGCAGCAGCACGACCAGCCCGGCCACGGTGATTGCATAGCCGGCACCACTGTCAGTGAGCGCAGCGAGCAGTTGCGCCACGGTCGCGACGACGAACGCACTGAGCGGCTCGGTGATGTCGACCCAGGCGCTGTGTCGCTGGCTTCTGGTGACGATCTGGCCGCAGATCAGCCCGACCACGGCAGCACTCACCATGTCCCAACGCCGGATATGGAGAAAACTCGCCACCGCCACCGACACGAGCACGAATGCCAGCTGGACCGCCCCCGCGCCCCATCGCGGCGGTTCACTGAGCAGCCGCTCGATGCGCTGCGATCCCTCCACCGGGCCAAGGGTGCCGTACATCACGTCTCTCGCAATCCGATCAAGCCGCGCGAGGTGCCGCAAGTTGGTCGATCCGGGCTCGGCGCGGATCAGGTGCGTCCGCTGAGCGTCGGGCGGCCCGAACGCGGCCATGATCGACGTCGGCGTCGAGAAGAACTGCGCCTCGAGCCCGAGCTTGCGCGACACGTCGGTCAGCGTCGCCTCGAGTCGATGCGCGGAGAAGCCGGCATTGTGCAGCGCTCGCGCCAGCCGCAGGATGAACCCGACGGATTCGCTGGGGCCAACCGTCGGCAGGCCGCCGCTCGCGTTCGCTGAGATCGGGACCGGGTTCGTCATCTGGAAGGGCAGTGTACCCCGACCCGAGTGACGCGGGCAATGGCCAGTGCTCCCATTTTGCGCGTGACTCGGCATCTTTGCTCAGTTCTCATTCGACTCACTGGCGACAGCGCCGTGAGGCCGAGCCTTTTCGCATTCCTGGAGTCTCTTTCCCATGCCTCTCCCGGCCATCGGCACCGCCGCTCCGGATTTCACGCTGAATTCCACCAGCGGTCAGCCCGTGACACTTTCGCAGTTCAAGGGCAACGCCCGGGTGTTGCTGGCCTTCTTCCCCCTCGCCTTCACCGGCGTCTGCACCGCTGAGATGTGCGCCTTCACCGACGACTACGATGCCTTCGCAACGGCCGGCGTGACGGTGCTGCCGATCAGCGTCGACAGTGTGCCGACGTTGAAGGAGTTCAAGGCGAAAAACTCGCTGGGTGTCGAACTGTTGAGCGATTTCAAGCGTGAGGCCAGCCGCGCCTACGGGACGCTGCTCGAAGACCTGTTCTTCTCGAACCGCGCCTACTTCCTGATCGATGCCGACGGCATCGTGCGCTGGGCGCACGTCGAGGAGACGCCGGGTAAGAGCCGCACGAACGCCGAAATTCTGGCTGCCATCACGGCCGCCTGAGATGAGGGTGCCGATCAGCGCAGCCTGGCAGGAGTCGCTGCGCTGATCGGGACCGATGTGCATGATCCGGGTCCGTCGGGCTGTAATGCCAGTGCTACTCTGTGCACATGCATCACTGCGAGGCCGCGGTGTCGGCCGTCCTTGCGACACTGATCCGGGCCACCGTCGACGAACGGGTGCCCGTCGTCCTGCGCACACGGCGAACCTCGCAGGCCAGCGACCTCGCGCGATGGCTGTCGCGGGTGCATGGCCGGACGCGGGTGGTGGTCCCGTCGGTCTCCCTCCGAGGGGAGATCGAAGTCCGGCTGCCGGTCCAGATGGTCTGGCCGCCGGTCCCGCCTGAGGGAAACGGCGGCTGTCCCCTCGCCTTGCGAGAGTCGCAGTCACACCTTTCGGCGATGGCCGCTCCTTCACCGTCCGCCGGGATCCCCTGATGCGAATCCTCGTCATCGAAGACGATCCGATCGTTGGGCAATTCGTGAAGCGTGGGCTCGAGGAGCAGAACTGGACCGTCGATCTCGAGGCCGACGGCGAGTCGGGAGAGCGGGCGGCGGGGCAGGGCGACACGTACGATCTGGTCATTCTCGACATGCGCCTGCCGGGCAAGGATGGGCTCTCCGTGCTCCGAACCCTCCGGTCACGAGGCTTTCAGCGACCGGTCCTCGTGCTGACAGCGCAGGACGCCGTGGATGCCAAGGTCCAGACGCTGCGTGCCGGCGCCGATGACTACGTCACCAAGCCGTTCGCCTTCGAGGAGCTGCTGGCGCGAATCGAGGCGCTCTCCCGGCGTCCGCGACAGTTGACGTCGCCGCGGCTGGAGCTGGCGGGCCTGGTGGTGGATCTCGACACCCGCGAAGTGACACGTGCCGGCGCACGCATCGAGCTGACGCCGAAGGAATTCAAGGTGCTGGAGTACCTGATGCGGCATCCGGGTCGCGTGATGAGCCGGACGCTGATCACCGAGTACGCCTGGGGGTATCACTTCGATCCCGGGACCAACATCGTGGACGTGGTGATCACGCACCTGCGCAAGAAGGTGGATGCCAACCACGATCAGAAGTTGATCGGCACCGTGCGTGGTGTGGGCTACGTGATCAAGGAGTGATGCGGTGATCGGCTCGATCCGCGCGCGCGTGACGCTGCTCTTTCTGCTGGCACTGCTGCTGTCGGTGGCGGTGTTCGCCGGCGGTATCTGGATCGGTCGCAAAGACTCGGCATACTACCGCGAA
The DNA here is from genome assembly GCA_031374935.1 of Gemmatimonadaceae bacterium. GTDB lineage: Bacteria > Gemmatimonadota > Gemmatimonadetes > Gemmatimonadales > Gemmatimonadaceae > JACMLX01. The sequence goes on from JANMHB010000121.1 coordinate 27,415, forward strand.
CTGCAGCGCTACGTGCAATCGCAGGCCGAGCTGGCGACGAGGATCATCATGCAGGCCGAGACGCGCGGTCCGGTGACGATCAAGCGCGATCCGTTGATCGGCGAGCAGCTGATGCCCGAGCTGGTGAGTGCGATGGAGGTGATTCCGGACTATCTGCTGGTGCTGGATTCCACCGGCCGTGCGCTGTACGTGTCCGAGAAGGCGCGCGCCCTGCCGGAAGCGGATCTCTCCACGCTGCTCGAGCGCGCGCTGGACATCGAGGCCGACGCCACGCGCGCCACGCTGCTGACGTTGCGCTCAGGCCAGATCTTTCTGTCTGCCCGAGACGAAAAGGATCCGGCCACCTCGATCGAGCGCATCGTGGCGGGCAGTTCGACCAGTACCACCGAGGAGATTTGGCGCGACCTGCTGCGGTCGATGCTGATGCTGGCGCCGGTGGTGCTGCTGCTGGGTGGCACGGCGGCCTATCTGATCGGTGGCGTGGCGGTGCGGCCGATCGGCAGCATCATTGCGGAACTCGAGGCGATCACCGACGGACGGTCGCTGCATCGGCGGCTCGGCGGCGCGGATGCGACCGGTGATGAACTCTCACGGCTGACGAGTACGCTCAACGCGATGATCGGGCGGCTCGAGAACAGCTTCGGGGGGTTGCGCCGCTTCACCGCGGATGCCAGCCACGAACTCAAGACGCCGCTCACGGTACTGCGCGCGAGCATCGAGCGAGCGATGATGGCGAAGCGCGGCTCCAACGAACAGATGGAGTATCTGGAGGAGGCGCTGAACGAGGTGACGCGCATGGCGGATCTCGTCAACAGCCTGCTCAGCCTGGCGCGCGCCGATGAAGGTCGCTTCGACCTCGTGCGCGACGTGGTGCTGCTGGACGCCATGCTGCGCGACATTGCCGAGACGGCGACGATCCTCGGCGAACCGAACGGCATCGAGGTCACCGTGACCGGGTGTGAAGCCCTGACGGTGGAAGGGGACGCGCCGCGGCTGCGCCAGCTGCTGCTGAACCTGGTGGAGAATGCGATCAAGTACACGACCGTCGGCGGCACAGTGGAGCTCGCGCTCTCGGCGGAGCAGGGCGCGGCCGTGCTGACGGTGAAGGACAGCGGCATGGGTATCGCTGCGGCCGATCTGCCCTTCATCTTCGAACGATTCTGGCGGGCCGACCGTGCTCGATCGCGGAAGAGCGGTCGTGGCGGCACGGGGCTCGGGCTGGCGATCAGCCAGTACATCGCGCAGGCGCACGGCGGCACGCTCACGGCACAGAGCCGGCTTGGCCGCGGCAGCACGTTCACACTCACGTTGCCGGGCGCCGTCCGCCGCGACACGTCACGCGGTGAAGTGCCGCGCGACGGCAGCGCGCCGATTCGCGTGGCGTAGCGGGCGACGCCGTCGGGCTTGGGTAGTCCGCGTGCGCCGACGGCGCAAGGGGCACGGCGGGTTGGCTGACGATCAATGTCGGCCGCTCGTCACGGACCTTTAAGCAAATCGTAATGCAATGGCCGTCGCGCCCGGCCAGCCCCTCCGTCAGTATTGCGGTGTCCCGTTCGACCATCATCCGGCACAATGGAGTGGGTGGATGTTCGATCAATTGCTGGAAACGAAGGCCGCCAAGCAGAAGAAGTCCGGCGGCACTTTCATCTCGATCGTGCTGCACACGATCCTGGTCGCCGGTGCGATCTACGCGACCAACAAGACGGCCGAGGCCTTGGAAAAGCCGAAAGAGGAGAAGGTGGTCCTCACGGAAACCAAGAAGGAACCAGAGCCCGAGAAGCCGAAGGAGCAGCCGAAGCAACAGGAAGTGGTCGCACAGGTTGCGCCACCGAAGGGCTTCCAGGTGCTGACGCCGCCGATCGAAGTGCCGGATGTGATTCCGGACGTCGACCTGACCCGCAAGGCGACCGACGAAGCCGACTTCAGCGGCAAGGGCGTTCAGGGTGGCATCGCCAAGGGCGTGGAAGGGGGTACCGGCCCGGTCATCAGTGACCAGCCATACTTCGACTTCCAGGTCGAAAAGGCGGCCGCCTCGATTCCCGGCAGCGGCGCTCCGGCGTACCCGGAAATGCTCAAGAGCTCCGGTGTGGAAGGCGAGGCGCTGGTGCAGTTCATCGTCGACACGACGGGCCGCGCTGAACTGGGTTCGTTCAAGGTGCTGCGTGCCACGCACGACGCCTTCGGTCAGGCGGTGAAGTCCGCGTTGCCACGCATGCGTTTCCTCCCCGCTGAAATCGGTGGCCGCAAGGTCCGCATGCTGGTGCAGCAGCCGTTCGCGTTCGCGCTCAATCGATAGTTCCCGGCTTCGCCCGGTCCCAATCTCCACACCTTAGCTCTGGGAGTTTCCGATGGATCTGTCAATGATCGAGCTGTACCAGTCGATGGGCATGTTCGCCAAGGGGATCGTGTTCACCCTCTTTGGCATGTCGATCTGGTCACTCACCGTGATGTTCTCGAAGTGGTGGTCGCTGCGCGCTGCCAAGGCCGAGACGCTCAAGTTCGCTCCCGAGTTCTCGCAGTTCCTCGAAGAGGACAACCTCGGCGAAGCGATCAAGCTGGCTGAGACTTACAAGAAGTCGCACGTGGCGCGTGTGCTGGGTGGTGCGCTTGGCGAAATTCGCCCGCTGATTCAGGATGGCTCGGTGACGGTCTCGGACATCAACACGGCAGAACGTGCCGTCGAGCGCGAAATGCTGATGACCGTGGTTGGCCTGAAGCGCGGTAACGCCGTGCTCGCAACGGTCGGTGCCACGGCGCCGTTCGTGGGTCTGCTCGGCACAACGATGGGAATCGTGAACGCCTTCACGGGCATGGCCGCGTCCGGGTCGGGCGGTATCGCCTCGATCTCGGCCGGTGTCGCCGAAGCCCTCATCACCACCGCCTTCGGTCTGATCGTGGCGATCCCGGCAGTGTGGGCGTACAACTACTTCCAGACCAAGATCGATAACCTGACCGCCGAAATGACGTACACCTCGAAGGAGATGATCGACTATCTCATCAAGGGCGTGTCCGGCGAATTCGGTCGCTCACGGTTCACCCGTGAGTTCAACACGACGGCTGGCGGCGCGAAGCCGATCACCTGAGTCCGACACACCGTTAACCGGGGAGCGACTCAATGGGTATGTCTGCAGGCGGCGGGGGTTCGGTCAAGGCCGAACCCAACGTCACCCCCATGATCGACGTCATGCTCGTGCTCCTGATCATTTTCATGATCGTGGTGCCTCAGAT
>JANMHB010000165.1:0-8724 GCA_031374935.1 Gemmatimonadaceae bacterium
GGACGATCAGGGGACGGAGCATCGGGTGGCACTCGCCGACGTGAAAAGCGCGCGGCTGGTTGTCACCTGGAATCGATAGAAGGATGAGGGGATCGCGATGGATATTCTGAACGCAATCAAGGAACTCACCAACTCCAAGCAGATGGATCGCGAGGAGTTGCGTGCGCTGCTGCAGGACGGAATTCTGGCCGCATTGGGCCGGAAGTACGGCCCGACGGTGGACGCCGAAGTCGAAATCGACGAAACCAAGGGCGAGATCCGGATCGTGCGCCTGCGTACGGTGGCGGCGGAAGTCGTGGATCCGGTGCGCGAGGTGACACTCGAAGAGGCCCGGTTCCTCGATGAAAGCTTCGAGGTCGGCGACGTCATGGAGACGCCGATCGAGTTTGCCGAGTTCGGCCGCACCGCCGTGCAGGCCGCCAAGCAGCGCATCCTGCAGCGCGTGCGCGAGGGCGAGCGGACCAAGATCAAGGATGAGTTCTCGGGTCGCGTCGGTGATCTCTTCTCCGGCGAAGTCCAGCAGATCGAGCGCGGGAAGCTCGTGCTCATGCTGAATCGTCACCGTGAAGCCGAAGCGATCATTCCGTATCGCGAGCAGAATCATCGCGAGCACTACCATCAGGGCGAAACGATCCGCGCGGTACTGAAGAAGGTCGAGGATACGCCGAAGGGACCACGGCTGGTGTTCAGCCGCTCGGACCCTCTCTTCGTGCAGGCGCTCTTCAAGCTTGAAGTGCCTGAGATTCAGCAGGCCGTCGTTGAGATTCGCGCCGCAGCCCGGGAAGTCGGCAGCCGGACGAAAATCGCCGTGTTCTCGCGGGATGACGCCATCGATCCGGTCGGCGCCTGCGTTGGACTCAAGGGCGCGCGCGTGCAGGCGGTCGTGAACGAATTGGGCGGCGAGCGGATCGATATCGTCCCGTGGTCGGCGGACCCTGAGCGCTTCGCGAAACTGGCGTTGGCGCCGGCCAAGGTCGCGCGCGTGTTCAGCGATCCCGCGACCAAGACCGTCCAGGCGGTCGTCGACGAAGACCAGTTGTCCCTCGCCATCGGGCGCAACGGGCAGAATGTCCGCCTCGCGTCCGAGCTGACGGGTTGGAAGATCGATCTCTACTCCAGCCGTGAGTGGGTCGAGAAGACGGAAGGCGGCCCGGGCTTCGCTCCGCTGCCGGAGGAGCCGGTCGCTGACGTCCCGCTCTCGGCGCTCGAAGGGCTGTCGATGGGCACCGTCGCCGTACTGGAGGCAGGCGGATATCGCACCCTCAACGATATTATTGATCTGGAACGGGGCGACTTCCTCAAGCTGCCTGGGATCGCGCCCGCCGAGGCGGACCGGATCATGGGTATCCTTGATGAGCTGACGACGGATGATGCCACCGAAGAAGGCGGCACGCCCGGCGGGACCGCGGTCTGACCGAGTCGGCCGAGCTGCGGAAGCTCGCCGCGCTGCTCGGGTTGGGCTTTCGCGGGCGGCTGGTGGTCGTGGGCGTCGAGCAGGTGCGCGCTGAAGTGAAGAAGGGCACCGTGAAGCTGGCGGTGGTCGCGCACGACGCGTCCCGACACAGCAGGGAGAAGATTCTCCCGCTGCTTCGCGCGAAAGGGGTGGAGATCATTGAAGTGTTGTCGGCGGACCAGTTGGGCGCCGCGTTTGGGCGTGAGCAGACTGCGGCGGTAGGCATCACCGATGCAGGGTTGGCGCGGGGCGTTCGGGCCATCGGGCTCGACCGCGCGCGCTCGGAGTGACTTTCGGAGGCTGGGCTTGAGCAAGTTGCGCGTCGTGGATATGGCCGGTGAGTTCGAGATCAATGTGGATGAAGTCATCCAGCTGTTGCGCTCGATGGACGTACCGGTGTTGAGCCCGCAGAGCGGGCTGACCGATGACCAGGTGTCCCGGATCCGGGCCCGGTGGGAGCGCGAGAAGCGCGCCCGTCAGGCGAAGGCCGCGGCCCCTGCGCCTGCGGCTGCGCGTCGGCGAAAGGGCGCGTCCGGACCAGCGGCCGAACCAGTGACCGCGACGCCGGTCGTCGTCGCCGACGCGAGTGAGGCTGAACCCGGCGCCCCGGCCGTGCGTCGTCGCAAGGCGGCTGATGTTGCGGCGCAGCAGGCCATTCACGATACGGCGGCCGCACTCGAAGCCGAAGCGCAGGCGGCCGTTGCTGCTGCCCATGCGGCGGCTGTTGCCGCTGCAGCACCGCCTCCGCCACCAGCGCCGGTCCGACCCGCCGTCGTTCACGCTGCGCCTGAGCCGTCGCCGGCCGCACCATCCGGCTCGGATGGCGACGCAGCTGCCGCGCCGATCGTGTCGCCTGCCGCTGAACCGCCGCCGCCTGCGCGCCCAGCCCCGGTGGCCAGCGCGTCGCCGACCACGCAACAGCCCTCAGCACCGTACGCCAGCGCGTCCCCCAGTTCGCAGGGCGGCAGCAGCGGCGGTTCATCGCGTCCGCCACTGCGTCCAGCCTCGGCAGGATTGCCGGATCGTCCGCGCGCAGCGGGGGCTGGTTTGCCGCCACGCGGCAGGCCCGGTCAGGGCGGCGGGAACTTCAGCGGTCCGCGTCCAGTGGCGTCGGCGACACCGTCGTTCGGTGGCCCATCAGTTCGTCCGCCAGGTGGTGGTGCGCCACGTCCCGCCGGTGCCGGGGCCCCAGGTGCGGGCGCTGCGCCGCGCGCTGGCGGCGACCCGCGTCGTGGCGGTGGCAAGAAGGGCAAGCGCGGCTCGGTCGACCAGGCCGCGGTTGACGCCAATATCTCGAAGACCATGAGTGCGCTGCGCGGTCCGGCCCGTCGCGGACGCCGCTTCGATGACTCCGCCTCGCGTGAAGAGCTGGAGGCGTTCCGCGCGGCAGCAGCCGAGCGTGAGCGCACCACGGTGCGCGTGAACGAATTCATCACGGTGTCCGAGTTGGCGCAGATCCTCAAGGTCGCGGCCACGGAAATCGTCGGATTCGCCTTCAAGCATCTCGGCCTGATGGTGACCATCAATCAGCGACTCGACTTCGACCAGATCGAACTGATCGCCGGTGAGTTCGGCTTCCAGGCCGTGAAGGAAGAGGAGTATCAGGTCGAGGAAGAAGGCGAGAAGATCATCGACGCTGCCGAGGACATGGTCTCGCGTCCGCCGGTCGTCACGATCATGGGTCACGTTGACCATGGCAAGACCTCGCTGCTCGACTACATCCGCAAGGCGAACGTCGTGGCCGGCGAGGCCGGTGGCATCACACAGCACATCGGTGCCTACCATGTGACGCTCACGGGTGGCAAGACGATCACGTTCCTCGACACGCCGGGTCATGAAGCCTTCACGGCCATGCGTGCTCGCGGTGCGCAGGTCACCGACATCGTCGTGCTGGTGGTTGCAGCTGACGACAAGGTGATGCCGCAGACCATCGAGGCGATTTCGCATGCCAAGAACGCCGGTGTTCCGCTGGTGGTGGCGATCAACAAGATCGACGCGCCCGGTGCCGATGCGGCGAAGGTGCGTCAGGACCTGCTGCAGCAGAACGTGGTGCTCGAAGACTTCGGTGGCTCCGTACTCGCCAGCGACATCTCGGCCAAGAAGGGTACCAACATCGACCAGCTGCTCGACCAGATTCTTCTGCAGGCGGAAATCCTCGACCTCAAGGCCAATCCGTCGCGTCGTGCGCAGGGCGCCGTCGTCGAAGCGCAGCTCGATCCGGGCAAGGGTCCGGTAGCGACGGTCCTGATTCAGAACGGGACGGTCAGCGTCGGCGACGACTTCATCTGCGGCGTGTTCTCGGGTCGTGTTCGCGCACTGCTCGACGAGCGTGGCAAGATCGTGAAGTCGGCCGGCCCGGCCATTCCGGTGCAGGTGCTGGGCATGACCGGTGTGCCGATGGCGGGCGACCAGTTCGTGGTGGTCGAGGATGCCGCCGAGGCGCGCGAGATCGCGCAGCGTCGTGAGCGGCTGGAGCGCGAAGCACGCAGTCGCCGCACCACCAAGTCGTCGGTGTCGCTGGCCGACTTCATGGCCGCGGCAACGTCGGGCGAGAAGCGCACCCTGAAGATGCTGATCAAGGCCGATCAGGGCGGACCGGCGGAAGCACTCGCCGATGCGCTGCAGCAGCTGTCGAATGCCGAGGTCCAGGTCGAAGTCATTTCGCGTGGTGTCGGTGCCATCTCCGAGAGCGACATCCTGCTCGCGAAGGCGGCCGGAGCGATCATCGTCGGCTTCCACGTGCGCCCCGACAACAAGGCACGGTCCGCCGCCGAGCGTGAAGGCGTCGACATCAAGCTGTACCGCATCATCTACGAAGCCGTCTCGGATGTGAAGTCGGCGCTCGAAGGCATGCTCCGCCCGGAGCAGCGCGAAGTGATCTACGGCGAAGCCGAGGTGCGCGAAGTGTTCAAGGTGCCGAAGCTCGGCGCGATCGCCGGTTGCATGGTCCGCAGCGGCATGATGAACCGGCAGGGCAAGATGCGCGTGATCCGGGACGGAGTGGAAGTGTACGAGGGCAGCATCGCCTCGTTGCGCCGTTTCAAGGAAGACGCGAAGGAAGTCAAGGAAGGCTACGAGTGCGGTATTGCCATCGAGAACTTCAACGACATCAAGGTCGGCGACGTGCTCGAGTGCTTCCGTACCGAGGAAATCGCGCGCACGCTGTAAGGCGCATGATCTTTTTCGTGGCCCCCTCGGTGCGTTGCACTGCGGGGGCCACTGCGTCACTGGACCGCGCACGCGGCGACGGCGCACAGGAGAGACTGATGGCTGGAAATGAACGCCGCCCCGACCGGGTCGCTGCTGCAATACGGGAAGAAGTCGCGCGCGTGTTGTCACGCGATGTCCAGGACCCGCGCATCACTGGTGCCTTCGTCACCGTCACGGGATGCGAAGTCTCGCGCGATCTGCGCACGGCCAAGATCTTCGTCAGCATCCTTGGCGACGACGAGGCCAAGACCCGGGCCCACGAAGGACTCACCGATCTGGCCCCGCAGTTGCGCGGCCCGATCGGTCGTGCCCTGCGGCTGCGGGCGGCCCCGGAAATCTTCTTCAAGGTGGATCAGAGCATCGCGTACGCGGCGCGGATCGAAACGCTGCTGGCGCAGATCAAACCGACCGCCGTCGATGGAGACAGTGCCGACTCGTCGGTCGAGACTCCTGATGCCGGTGACGATGACCGCAGCAACTGACGGGCTGCTGCTGCTCGACAAGCCGGCGGGCATCTCGTCGCACGATGCGGTCCTGGCCGCGCGACGGGCGCTGGGCGAGAAGCGAATCGGACACGCCGGCACCCTCGATCCGTTCGCAACGGGACTGCTGGTGCTGCTCACCGGACGCGCGACGCGACTGCTGCCGTTTCTGCCCGGCGAGCCGAAGGTCTACGAGGCGACGATTCAGTTCGGCAGCGAAACAGACACCGAGGATCTGCTCGGCGTCCTGACTCGTGAGGCGCCGCTGCCGCACGAAGCGGCGGTGCGTGCGGCGTTGCCGGCGCTGACCGGCCGCATTTCGCAGGTCCCGCCTGCGTTCTCGGCCAAGCGCGTCGATGGACAGCGCGCCTACGAGGCTGCGCGCGCCGGCGTCATGCTCGAGTTGAAGCCGGTCTCGATCATGGTGCACTCGTGGGAGATTCTGGTGTGGCGTGGCGCAACCTGTGACGTGCGCGTCGTCTGCGGAGGAGGGACGTACGTGCGATCCCTTGCGCGCGATCTGGGGCGGGCCGTGTCGAGCGCGGCACACCTGTCGGCCCTCCGACGCGTGGCGGCCGGCGCGTTCGATGTGAGCCAGGCGCAGCGAGTCGCTGCCCTCACGGATGAACCGCCCCGGCTCCGGCCGGCCGTCGATGCCGTCCCGCATCTGACCAAGGTTCCGTTGTCGAGTGAGGACGTGCACCGAGTACGGCGCGGTCTGGATATCGCGATCGTCCAGCCGCTCGTGACGCCGGACACGCATGTGGCACTCGTCTCCTCAGAGCACGGCGGACTGATTGCCCTCGGCGAACAAATCGGTGATCGTTGGCAACCGCGGGTCGTCATGCGTGATGCCTGAGACAATCGACGTTTCAGGATTGCCGTCGGACGTACGGCGCTGTGCCGTCACCGTTGGCACGTTCGATGGCGTTCATCTCGGCCACTTCGACGTACTCACGCGACTTGCGCAGTTGGCCAGGTCGCGTTCGATGGCCAGTGTCCTGGTCACGTTTTCTCCGCACCCGACCGAAGTCCTCCGGCCTGACACGGCACCGCTGCTGCTGACGCCCGGCATGGAGAAACTCGAAGCGCTCGCCACGATCGGCATCGACTACTGCGCGGTGATGCCGTTCACCACACAGCTGGCCTCGCTGACTGCCGCGCAGTTTGTCAGTCAGATCCTTCGCCCGCGGTTTCGAATGGAGGCGTTGCTGATCGGCCACGATCACGGATTCGGCCGTGATCGCGCAGGCGGGCGCGAACAGCTGCTGGCGCTGGGGCTGGCCGAGGGGTTCGCGGTCGAGCCGGTCGCGCCCGTGGGGCTGCCGGATGGTTCGATCGTGTCATCGTCCGCCATCCGGCGCGCCGTCGCGAGCGCTGAGTTCGAGGCTGCGCGACGAGCGCTGGGGCGACGATTCTCGATCAGCGGTCGTGTGCAGCGAGGTGACCAGCGAGGCAGGCTGATCGGCTTTCCGACAATCAACCTTGGCGCGCCGCACCCCAGAAAGCTCCTGCCCCCGGCCGGCGTCTATGCCGCGATCGTGCAGACGCCTGACGGCGCGCATGGCGCCATGATGAACCTCGGTGCCAGACCGACCGTCGGCGACGATCGCCTGACGGTCGAAGCGCACCTGTTCGACTTTGCCGGCGAGCTCTATGGTGCCGCGGTCCGGATCGATCTGGTCGCGCCGATTCGCCCCGTCCGCCGCTTCGATGGGCTTCCGGCCCTGACGGCCCAACTGGCAGATGATGCGAAAGCGGCCCGTGCCGCGTTGACCCGGTTCGCCTGAACCGGCTAGCTTGTATGGCTATCCGTACAAAGCACGTCCCTCCCTTTTTCCGCTGCAGGGCATGAATAGTCTGCGGTCCCGCCTCCTGCTGATCGCCGCCGCCATCGGGCTTTCGGTGTTCGCCCTTTTCCCGCGCGCTACGGCTGTGCGAGAGAAGAAGCCCGACGGCTCATTCGTCGAAACCACCAAGCGCCTGTGGCCGCTCAAGTACGGGCTCGACCTGCAGGGCGGCATGCACCTCGCACTCGAGATCGATGAGAGCAAGGGTGCCGTCGCCGACAAGAAGGATGCACTCGGCCGTGCACTGAAGACCGTCCGCAATCGCATCGATCAGTTCGGCGTGTCCGAACCGGTCGTCCAGCAGGCGGGCGATGATCGCATCATCGTCGAGCTGCCGGGCATCGATGATCAGCAGCGCGCGCAGGACGTCGTGCAGAAGTCGGCCTTCCTGCAATTCCAGATCACGGACAAGACGAATGCCCTCGAGCGCTCGTTGCCACGGATGGATGCGGCCGTCCGCAGTCAGCGTCTGGACGCCGGGAGCGTCGCGTCCGCTGGTGCGGCGGCCGGCCCGTCCGCTGCTGCTCCGCTGACCGGACTGCTCACCGGCGACACCAGCAAGAAGGCAAAGCCCGACACCGCCAAGGCGGCTGCCGCCGATACCGCTGCAGCAAAGGATGCCAACGGCCCGATCACGCGCCTGGTGCAGCCGGGACAGTTCCCCGGGCAATACTTCGTCAAGGAATCTGACGTTCCACGGTTGACGCGCTATCTCGCCGACACGGTTGTGCGCGCGGCGATCGCGCCTGGCAAGGTGCTGCGCTTCGATGCCGACACGGCTGGTGGCGCTCCGGGGCAGGGCGCCTACCGCGCGTTGTACATGCTCGACAGCAAGCCGATCATCACCGGTGAGTTCCTCACCGACGCCAAGCCGAACCAGAATCCACTCGAACCCGGCTACATCGTGGAGTTCGAGTTCAATTCCGAGGGCGGGCGGATCTTCCGTCGCGAGACGGGCAAGCATGTTCGCGACAACATGGCGGTAGTGCTCGACGACCGAGTGGTGACAGCGCCGACGATCAACAGTGCGATCGGCCGCAATGGCCAGATCACGCTCGGCGGTGCCGGACTGCAGGCCGCGCAGGATCTGGCGCTGGTGCTTCGCGCCGGTGCGCTGCCGGTGCCGCTCAAGGTCGCCGAGATGCGTAACATCGGCGCCAGCCTCGGTCAGGACTCGATCGACAAGGGCAAGATGGCGTTCGCCATCGCCATTGTGATGGTCATCGTGATCATGGTCGGCTACTACCGGTTCAGCGGTGCGATTGCCATCGTCGCACTCGGTCTGTACGTCTTCTTCACGCTGGCGGCGCTGGCGGGCTTCGGCGCCACGCTCACGCTGCCCGGTCTGGCCGGCCTCGTCCTCGGCATCGGCATCGCCGTGGACGCCAACGTGCTGATCTTCGAGCGCATCCGGGAAGAAATGGATCGCGGCAAGTCGGCCCGCCTCTCCATCGATGAGGGCTTCAAGCACGCGCTGAGCGCGATCGTCGACACCAGCGTTGCAACGATCCTCTCCGGCGCGGTGCTCTATCAATACGGCACCGGACCGGTGCGCGGCTTTGCCGTGACGCTGGTGGTGGGTGTCGCCGCCTCGCTGTTCACGGCCATCTTCGTGACGCGGACCCTTCTCCTCCTCTGGCTCGACCGCACCGGCGGCACGAAGCCCCTGAGTATCTGATGCTGCGAATCTTTCACAACACCAAGTACGACTTCATCAAGTGGTGGAAGG
>JANMHB010000181.1:0-19182 GCA_031374935.1 Gemmatimonadaceae bacterium
CTCATCCTGCAGGATGAGTGCACTGTCACCGCAATACCATGTCACCGCAATACACCGGTGGTGTTCCCGCAGCCTCCGCGGCTAGACTCAGGGCATGCCATCTGCCGTCACCCGCGCGCGTCCCGCGCTCGATGCCACCCTCGATGTCGAGACGCCAGAACAGGTCATCGTCTCGTACACGCTGGCCGGCATCGGCACCCGCGGTGCGGCGGCGCTGATCGATCTGCTGCTCATGCTGCTGCTGACGGGCACACTCTGGTACGCCGGCGCGTCGCTCCCGCGACTGCTGCCGGTGCTGAAGGACACCGGCAGCGGCGGCTGGGTGCGTGCCGCGATGATCATCGGACAGTTCCTGATCTTGTGGGGCTATTTCGTGGTGTTCGAGGCCAGTTGGGATGGCCAGACACCAGGCAAGCGACTGCTCGGGCTCCGCGTCGTGCGCAACGGCGGTGGCGGGGTGGATCTCGGCGCCAGTGCGGCGCGCAACCTGCTGCGATTCGTCGACTTTCTGCCCTTCGGCTACTTCGTCGGCATGATCAGCATCATCGCCAATTCGCGAAATCAGCGGTTGGGCGATCTGGTGGCCGGCACGATCGTGGTTCGCGAACGGCTGCTGCGCGCCGAGCGTCCGCGCGCGGTGGCCAGCGCAACTGACGATGACGGCGTGGCGGTGGTGGCCACGCTCGACGACGAACGGTTTGCCCTGCTCGATCGATTCGTCGCGCGCGAAGTCACGCTCGATGAGGCGTCGCGGGCCCGGATCGCCGCTGCGCTGGTGGCGCGCGTCGGCATCGATGTCCGTGTCGACGCCGTCGCGGCGCTCCGCATGCTCCACCAGCGTGAACTGGTCGCCCGGCGCAGCCTGCGCCCCACGACCAGTAGCGGCGCCACCCGTCGCGAGGAATGGGCCGTGGTGGCCGAGGGGCGGCCGCGGTGGGATGCGTTCGCGACCGAACTCACGCGGACGCGACAGCGCGGGCTGAACACGCTCAGTGAAGACGAGGTGACGCGGTTCGTCGAGTCGTATCGCGAAGTGGCCACCGATCTGGCCCGTCTTCGCACCGCGGATCGTGGCCGCGGCGGTGACGCGATCTTCATGCTCTCGCGCCTGGTCTCCGCCGGTCACAACCTGCTCTATCGCCGCCCATCGCAGGGCATCGAGCGCATCGGGCGCTTTCTGGCATTCGACATTCCGCGCGAAGTCCGGCGCAGCTGGCGCCATGTGGCCATCGCGGCCGCGCTGCTCTTCGTTCCGGCGGTCGGCACGGTGGTGGCGATCGTCCGCACGCCGTCCCTGGCGCAACGGATGCTGCCACCGGGCATGATCGAGCGTGCCGAAGATGGGGTGCGTCGCGGCAATACCGGTGCCGACTATCTCCCCAACGGCGAAGACGAAAAGGGGTCGGTGCTGTCGGCCTTCCTGATGACCAACAACATCCGCGTGTCGCTGGTGGCCTTCGCCGGTGGCATCACCGCCGGCGTTCTCACGGTGTACGCCCTCGTCTTCAACGGCATCGCCGCACTGGGCGCTGGCGTTGGCCTCTACATCACGAAAGGAATCGGCGGGCAGATTCTGGGCTTCGTGGCCGCGCACGGGGTGCTCGAGCTGAGCGCCATCTGTCTGGCTGGAGCGGCCGGACTGCTGCTTGCCACCGCGATGCTCGTGCCGGGCGATCGGACGCGACGCGAGGCACTCGCGTACAACGGCGCCCGCTCGCTGCATCTGGTGGCCTGTGTGGTGATCTTCCTGATCCTCGCCGGGATCATCGAAGGCAACATCTCGCCATCGAAGCTCCCTGACAGTGCGAAGTACGCCACCGCGGTGATCACCGCCATCGGCATGGTGTGGTACCTGTCGCTCGGTCGCCAGTTCGTGCCCGCCGACGCTACAACTCGCCCCGCGCCTTGATCGACAGATAGCGATTGACCAGTGCTGCGCTCATCGCGTGCGGCGGCACGTCCAGCACCTGTACACCGGCCAGGCGCATCCGCACCAGCGCGTCGGCGCGGGCGTCGAGCAGTGATTCGGCCGCCGCACCCCGCCAGGCATCGCGCTCATCACCGCGCGCGGCCGGTTGTGCCGCTGCCACCAGCGCATCGTTGCGCAGCGCCAGGAAGACGGTGATGTGGCGCAGCGCAGCATGCCGTGTCTGCGTCACCACGGCACGGCTGGCGCGCACATCGATCACGTCGCTGAGGCAGATGACCAGCGCTCGTGAGCGCTGCCGCTGCGCCAGCGTGCGAAAGGCGAGCGCGTAGTCCGGCTCGACCAGCCGCGCGTCGCACCCGGCCAGTGTGCTGCGGATCGCACGAATCGCGGCCGTGCCGGTCGAGGGGGGCACCCAGCCGCGGATCTGATCATCGAACACCAGCAGCCCGATCTTGTCGCGACCCTGCAGCGCAACGTCGGCCAGTACCAGGCACGAATTGATCGCGTATTCGAATCGCGAGCGATCGCCGGCCATCTGCGTCATCAACCGACCCGCATCGAGGGCGAGGATGACGGTCTGGCCCTGCTCCACGGTGTATTGCCGCACCTGCGCCGTGCCGCGGCGCCCGCTCGCCTTCCAGTCGATGTGGCGCGGATCGTCACCGGGCACATACTCCCGCAACGCATCGAAACTCATGCCCCCACCGCGACGGCGCACCTGTCGCACACCGGCATCGCGCAGCCTGCGCTGTACCGCCAGCAGCCGGAACTTCCGCACCTGCGACAGCGACGGCACCACATCCACCTGACTTGCGATGGGAAGCTCGCGGACCAGGTCCACCAGGCCCAGCGGACCATGAATTCGAAGGGCCACTGCGCCGAGTGATGCCGGGCCTCGGTGGACGCCGCGGATCGGCGTCGTCAGTCGCGCGCTGTCCAGCGCCGCGACCTCGAGCGGCCGGGTGATCACACCACTTCCGCCAAGCGACGCAGGCACCCGTTCGGCGAACGCCGCGCGCACATCGCGGGGCCACGTCGAACTGATGGTGTACGTCATCACGTCTTCATCACCTGAGCCAAGTTGCGCCGGGGCGCTCCGCTCCACGCGGATCGCGTCGGCGGTCGGCAATTGCAGCGCATCCCAGAGCGCCGCGGCACACACGCCGCCCACGACCAGCGCACTGACGATCAGCGACCACGGTGCCGGCAGCGGAAGCAGCCACACCGCCGCGGCACCTGCCAGCCAGCGCGCGAGCTTCGGCGTCGGAACGAAGCGCGTGACGAACGTGACGACACGACGAAGCACGCGATCAGACCGGGGCCGGCACGCGCAGCAGCACCGCCGCCAGCACGTCGTCGGTGGTACGTCCTTCGACATCCAGCTCCGGGCTCAGAATCAGGCGGTGCCGCAGTGCGGCCGGTGCAAAGCCCTTCACATCGTCTGGCGTCACGAAATTTCGGCCGGCCAGCATTGCTGCGGCGCGCGACACGCGCAGCAGTGCGACCGAGGCGCGGGGCGAGGCGCCCAGCGCCAGGGCCGGATCTTCGCGGGTGGCACGCACCACCGCCGCGATGTAGGCCACCACCTCGGGGGCAATCGTCACCGCATCGGTTGCCGCACGCAGCGCGTCGAGTTGCTCGGCGCTGATCGCCACACCGTCGGTGGTCATCGCGCGTTCGGGGTCGTCGCCACGCGCGTGGGCCTGCAGCATCGCCAGTTCGTCGGCCGCGGCCGGATATCCGACGCGCACCTTCACCAGGAAGCGGTCGAGTTGCGCCTCGGGCAGCGGGTACGTGCCTTCGAACTCCACCGGGTTCTGTGTGGCGACCACCGTGAAGCGAGGCCCGAGATCGTGGCGCGTCCCGTCGACGGTGACCTGTTTCTCCTGCATCGCCTCGAGCAGCGCGGCCTGCGTCTTGGCCGGCGCCCGGTTGATCTCGTCGGCCAGCAGGATGTCGGCGAAGAGCGGACCGGGACGGAACTCGAATCGTCCGTCGCTGCCACGCAGCACCGAGGTGCCCGTGATGTCGGCGGGCATCAGATCGGGGGTGAACTGAATGCGCCCGAAGCGAACGCCGCAGGCGCCCGCCACCACGCGCACGAGCAGGGTCTTGGCGACGCCCGGCACGCCTTCGAGCAACACGTGGCCGCGTGCCAGCAGCGCTGCCAGCAGTTCGTCGATGGCCAGATCCTGGCCCATGATGCGGCGACGGACTGCCGTGCGCAGGGCCTCGACGGCGTCGGCGGGGGAGAACGAGTGGTCAGGCGTCGTCATGAGCGAGTGGGAGTGTCAGTCACGGAGTCAGGCACTCCGCATCAATGTGCGCTGCCGCGGCGCGCAGCGCGGGAAGGTCCGACGGAGCAGCCGGCGAATCGATGGCTCGCGTCAGTCGCGCCGCCTCGTCGGCGATCGATGGATGTCGCTCCGCCAGTGCTGCCAGGAATGCGGTGTCGTCCAGTGTGCGCCAGCGTCCTGCCGCGTGGCGGCGACGAATCCCGCGCGCCAGCATTCGCGCCACCGTGCGTGTGCCTCGCACCGCGTGCCAGGCCGTCGCCAATGCGTCGACATGTTCGAGTGCAGACCGCCGTTCGTCGCGGGCGTGATAGACGGGGGCCAGGGTGCGGCGACCGCGCGCCAGCAACAGCAACACACCCGCGGCCATCAGTGTCAGCACCATGCGTCCGGCGCCGCTGCCGGTCAGCCATTCGGCGAGTACCACGCTCGGGCCGTCGGTGCGCAGCCCCTGGTAGTACTCGGCGAACACGATCGAACGCTGTCGTCCGCGCGAGAGATACTCGAGCCCGCGCACCACCGTCAGCGCCGAACCTTGCGCGCAGTTGCGCATCTGGTCGGTGCGCAGGATGTCCGGGTCGGCCAGCGCAACCACCCGACCCTCGCCGAGCGGGAACGCGACGACCGTTGGCTCGAACTGCGGTACTCGACTCGTGTCGAGCGGAAATGCGGGACGCCGCACCGGCGTCCCGGCGGAGTCCTGCGCCGCGTCGACGTCCCCATCCTCCACCGTATCACTCGCGCGTCGCACGTTGTGCACATCGCTCGAGAGCAGTGTGATGGCCCCGGTGGGGTACGGTGTATCGGGTAGGTCGTCGTCAGACGAATCGGGGGTGGTCACGAAGGTGAGCATGCGGGGCCGCACGCGCAGCGTCGAGAAGGCGTCGGTTTCAACGGCGCAGGTGCCGAGCGGTGTCGCGGCCACCAGCCCGGCCGGCCCCTGGCGCAACCCGAGTATGGTGAGCAGCCGGAACGGCGCTGCCGACGATGGTGCGACCAGAAGGCCGGCGCCACGACGGACGGCGTCGAGCAGCGCGTCACGTTCCACCGGCTGCATGGCCGTCGGACCGCCGAACACGGCGTAGATCACCGATGTGTCGAGTGGCGCGGTGAGTGGCAGGCCCGTCGTACGAACCTGCCATCCCAGGCGTCGTGCCAGATCCGACGCGAGCCGCGCATTGCCCGCGCCGTACTGCAGCGTCGTCAGTCGCGTGTCGGTGGCGGTGTCGCTGACGGGCGTCAGCAGCACGACCAGACTCACGAGCCCCAGCAGGATACCGAGGGTGATCAGCGTGCCACGGCGTGCCCGTCGGCGCGCAGTTGCGTCGTCATCCGGAGCGATGGCGGCTGACGGCAGCGGAGTGTCTGCCATCAGGCTGCCTGCGCCGAGAGCGGTGCTGCCGACTGTGCGAGCATCGGCGCGGCGAGGGCTTCGAGATGTGCGTAGCGCGCGGCATCACAGCGACCATCGCCGTACGCAATCATGTCGTATACCCGTGCGAACGCCTGATACGCCGCCGTCAGCGGGTCGCCGCCGGCGCGCAGCTCCCGCCCGTAGTCGCCAACGGTTTTCGACGGGTGGCGTCGCACACGCTTCTGCTCGACCAGTCGCGACACCACGGCAGCATGCAGCAGGTGTGCGGCTTCCACGAAGGCGCTCTGGGCAGCCAGCGCACGGGCCTGGGCCAGTTGCTCGTCGGCGGTGATCGGCACCTCACGCCTGCTGGCAGCCTCACGTCGCGCCCTGGCCACCAGAATTGCCCGGATGATGCTGGCCGTGATCGCGATGCCGATCAGTGAGAGCGAGATCAGGTAGGTACCGCGACTGCCGCTCGCCTCCCGGAACAGATCGCTCAGGAGACGCATGAACCAATCCCAGAAGCGCGAGAACAGCGTCGTGGTGAGATTCTCGCGGTACCCGCGTTCGAGGACGATGCGCGAGATCGTGTCGCGCACCGCCTCGGCGGGAATAGGTGCCTGAAGCAACACCTGCGCTCAGCCGGTGGTGAACGAGGTCGGTCCCGACAGGGCATCGAGCGCCGCGTCCAGATCGGCGCCTTCACGCCGCACCCGCAGGTCGGCGTAGGTGAGCAGCATGATGCTCCCGACGACCGGAATGACGGGGATCATGATCACGCTCATCAGCGCCGTGACCATCTGCTGCTGGTCCTGAAACGCGGCCAGCAGGCCGGCGAGCACGAGATAGACCACGCCGACGATCACGAGGACCAGTCCATACGTCTTGGCCAGCAGCAGATAGTTGCCGCTCGAGAGTGCGTGCGATCGCTTGAGGGCCTCGATGGGTCCGATCTGTTCGGCGATGATGAGCGACGTCATGATGGCCGAGCGCGCGAAGACCGTCAGAAAGACGAACATGATGCAGGAGAGGACGACGATCGCCGCCAGCACGGCGCCGATGGCGGCCGCCGTGCTTGAATTCCCCAGCGCCGCGAGTGTGGTTCCGCCCGAGACAGTGAGGAATGCAGCCACCGCGACGACCGGCAGGATGGCGATGATCGCGACGACGAGCAGCAGGATGTTCGAGCCCAGAAGCGCGAGGATCCGCCGGAAGGCGGAGAGGAAGGCGTTCCAGACCGTTGGCAGCGCCTCTCCGCGCAGCAGTGCCAGCGCCCCTGCGATGATTGCGCCCGATTGCACGGTGGCGAACGCGTAGGTGAGGATCGTGAGCGGGAAGAGTGAGGCCTGCTGCCTGAGCAGTGCCACCGGATCGGTGGGCGTGGTCGGAAAGACGATCAGCGTGATCACCGACTGGATCAGCGCCGGAATGGCACCAATGGCCGCAATGCGGAGGAAATAGCTGAACTGCGGACGAATGAGCTGCACGGCGCCATCGACGATTTCGGTGGCCGATCGAGGGGGGAGCGGCGGCAGTGCGGGGACGGGCACGGTGAAGTCGGTCGGAGGGAGTCGCGGCATCGGGCGCGATGTCGGAGCGCTGTAGGGTAGCACCGGTGCCCACCCTCTTGCGGAGTGGGAGGCTGCGTCGGCTCGACGACACCGGAGCGAACGTCACGCCACTCTTTTGGGCGCATTGGATCACCAGTTGAGCGCGAAGAGCAAAGGCCTCCCGGCGTCGTATGGATGAGTTCGGTGCATCGCATCTGTTGGACCTGTGCCACGCCCCGGTCACTTCTCGGTCACTCCGGCACGGCGCCATCCCGACACCGCGCTGGCAGCTCCGGAGCCGAGACGGACTCGTAAACTGCTGTGAAATCTAGCTTTACAACGCAGGAGCGCGCGCCGGCCGGGCTGGCGTCTCGCTGGTCGCATGGCTTGAAATCCCGCCCGAACCGGACAGGAGTGGCGGGAACACGTTTTGCCAGCAAGTTCATCTACGATGTCGGGTGCGCGCGCGGAGATGGCCGTGCGGCACGGCTCGCTGAACCATGGCAGCATCGCATCCCCTCCCGCCTTACTCCCGAGGTTCCTCCATGCGTCTCAGTCTTGCGGCACTGGCCATCGCCGGCTTCGCGCCGGCACTCGCCGCTCAGGCCACGTTCGCGACCTACACCGGCGACGCGCGCAACACCGTCGTCGTTCAGGACGCGGGCGCAGGTGGCGGCATCAACAACCCCCTCTATCTGCCGCCTGCCACCGACAACAACTACTCCGGTGTCGTGAACCTCTGGTTCCGTGACGCCGGCGGTGTGGTGCGCTCCGGTTGCACCGGTTCGTTGCTGGCCACGCGCAAGATCCTGACGGCCGGCCACTGCGTCTCGACCGGCACGAACGCCGTCTCTTGGGCCAGCTTCACCGCCCGCTTCCGGAACGCGGATGGCACCTACACGGAAGTCAACGGCACCGGGTTCGCCGTTCAGCAGAACTACAGCGGCGCCGTGCTCGAAGAGCAGGATGTGGCTGTGCTGACGCTGAGCGCGGACGCACCGGCAACCGCTCGCACGTACACGCTGTTCGCGGGCAACCCGCTGGTTGACTACACCATGGCGGGTTACGGTCGCATCGGCACCGGCCTGACTGGTGACAACACCTCGAGTGGACAGTTCAACGCCGTGAACACCCTGCGCGCGGCGCAGAACCGTTTTGAGACCACCGGTCGCGATGACCAGACCTTTGCGACCATCGCGAGCGGTGCTGGTGCGGCAACGTACGGCGGTATCCTGCTCTCCGACTTTGATCCGCTGGGCGGGTCGGCCACGTCATTCATGTGTGGTGGGCTTGGCTTCTGCGACAATGGCCGCGCGCTGCTGGAAGGTGCGGTCGGTCGTGGCGATTCGGGTGGCGCCGCGTTCTCCAGCACCTGGCAGGTGCTCGGTGTTGCGTCGTG
This sequence comes from Gemmatimonadaceae bacterium, assembly GCA_031374935.1. Taxonomy (GTDB): domain Bacteria; phylum Gemmatimonadota; class Gemmatimonadetes; order Gemmatimonadales; family Gemmatimonadaceae; genus JACMLX01. The sequence continues at coordinate 8,531 of JANMHB010000181.1, forward strand.
GGGCAGCTCCACCGACCGCGTCAACCTGAGCCAGTACAACACGGACTTCGGGTATGCCTGCGTTGCCAACTTCGCGGCCAATGCCCGCTGCCTTGCGAACTACAATTTCGTGATGGCACAGGTGGTTCCGGAGCCGTCCACCTACGCGCTCATGGCCACCGGCCTGGTCGGCCTGATCGGGCTGGCACGCCGCCGCAACGCACGCGCCGCCTGATACCGAATACGCGCGATGGCCACGTCAGGTGGCCATCGCGGGATCGGCTCTGGTACATCATCGGGGCAACGCGTGACGGACAATCAATGAGTGGCCGGCGGATCCATTGGATCTGTCGGCCACTTGCGCGTGCATGCGCATCACGATCGATCGAGCCTGCGACTTGGCGATGGTCCATTGAGCGCGCCGGCCTGCCGATCCGCAGTCCTCGATGGAGCGTTGGCTCGTGTTGCTTGCCCGCCACGGGTTGTGGTCCGAAACCTGACGGTCACTCGGCGCCAGATCCGAGGCAGCGCGCCGGACCCGACCTCCGATCGTGCTGCAAGTTGTTGCCGTTCATGGTGATAACGACGTTCGCCGGTCGAGCGGATAACCGGCAATAATGTCTATTGTCGACACGAATGTCCGGCCGTACGGCCGGAACGCGACTTGCTGAGTTCGCCGCTGTTGCGTCGTGCGCGGGGGGATCTGGCCTCCCGGTACCGCTGCCTCACGGTAGCCGCATCGATCCCCGAAGGAGCACAGAATGAGAAGACGTCTGGTCACGCTTGCTGCCATCAGCATCACAGCCGTCACGACGGCGTCCGCACAGGCGACGTTCGCGTCGGACAACTCGAACGTGACGGTCGAAAGTTTCGTCGTCGTCGGCGATCCGCTCGTCGGCGCCGGCGTTGGCATCAACAACCCGCTCTACCTGCCACCCTCGACCGACAACAACTACTCGGGTGTCGTCAATCTCTGGTTCCGCAATGCCGCCGGCGCCGTGACCAGCGCCTGCACCGGATCGCTGCTGAACAATCGCAACATCCTGACGGCGGGTCATTGCGTGTCGTCGAACACCAACACGATCCGCCACGCCAGCTTCACTGCCCGCTTCCGCAACGCCGACGGCACATTCACCGAGGTGAATGGCACCGGCTTCCGCGTGCAGCAGAACTACAGTGGTGCCGTCGTCGAAGAACAGGACGTGGCGCTGCTGACCCTCTCTGCCGACGCACCGGCAACGGCGCGGCGTTACACCCTGTTCCAGGGAAATCCGCTGGTCGAATTCACCATGGCGGGCTTCGGCCGCACCGGCACGGGCGTCACGGGTGGGATCGACAACATTGCGAACAATCAGTTCGGCGCCGTCAACGTGCTGCGTGCCGGGCGAAACGTCTTCGAGACGACGCGCAATGATGCCGGCAGTTTTGCCACGTCCGTCAACCCGGACCCCGCCGCGTTCGCGGGAATTCTGGTGGCCGATTTCGACCCCATTGGTGAGAGCATTCCGAACAACTTCATCTGCGGGCCGCGCACTGCCGGTGGCCCGAGCCTTGGCTTCTGCGGCACCGGCGTGAATCGCGAGTCGTCGATCGGCTCCGGTGACTCCGGCAGCGCCGGATTCACCGATACCTGGGAAGTCCTGGGTGTCGCCTCCTGGGGTACGACCACCAACTCGGTCGGTGGCCTCTACGGCAGCTATTTCGGCTACGCCTGTGTGGCGAACTATGCGCCCAACGCCCGCTGCGTCGAGAACTACAACTTCGTCATGAACAACGTCGTGCCGGAGCCGTCCACGTACGCGCTGATGGCGACGGGACTCGTCGGCCTCTTCGGGCTGGCCCGCCGCCGCGCACAGCGCGCGTGATGGTGTACACCGCTGTGCGCTGTCGCAGCGGTAGCGCGGTGCGGGTCTGAGCAACACCTGACGCGGTCGAAAAACTGCGCGGGGCCGGCGGATCCTCGGATTCGTCGGCCCCGCTTACTACATCACCACGCGCACCGGACCGGACTTGAGTTCGACGTGGCACCCACCCGCGTCCATGCCGATCCGGAGCCGCACGCGGCGCGTCTTGCCGTTCTTGGCGAACGTCACGTCGAAGGGCTCACCCGCGCGCCGCAGATCCTTCAGCGTTCCGTCTTCGAGCACCTTGTAGTCGCCCTCCCCGCCCATCGCCTCGACGTTCTCGAGCATGGTGCGCGTGCGAACCCGGCGCACGGTGATCGAGGCGCCCGCCCCCGGTGCGCCAGCTGCATCGACCAGGCGCATGGCGATGATGCGCATCGACATGTCGCAGACGCGCTGATCGGACGGCAGTGTTCGCGTCGGCGCGCCTTGTGCACCAGCGGCCGTCGCGGCCACCAGCAGCACACACACGCTCCGACACACGACGCTCACCCTCATCACATCCCGCCAGATCGCACGCATTCGAGGCTCCGTTACTTGAGGACGATCTTGGCGATGGTCTGCAGCTGCATGTTCGACGTTCCCTCGTAGATCGCGCCGATCTTGGCATCGCGATAGAACTTCTCCGCGGGATAGTCCTTCACGTAGCCGTAGCCACCAAAGAGTTCGAGCGACACGCTCGTCACGCGCTCGGCCACCTGGCTGGAGTACAGCTTGGCCATTGCGCCTTCACGCTGAATGTCCTGCCCCGAGTCCTTCAGGCGCGCGGCGTTGTACACCATCAGGCGCGCCGCCTCGAGTTCGGTGGCGGCCTGCGCCACCTGAAACTGGATGCCCTGGAATTCGCTCAGCGGCTTGCCGAACTGCATCCGCTGCTTGAGATAGTCGCAGGCCGCCTGCAGCGCGCCTGCCGCCACGCCGATCATCTGCGCGCCGATGCCGATGCGCCCGCCGTTGAGCGTATCAATGGCGATCTTGTACCCCTGACCCACCGGGCCGAGCACGTTGGCGTCCGGGACGTCTACGCCGTCGAGGATCAGTTCACAGGTGCTCGACGCGCGGATGCCGAGCTTGTCCTCCTTCTTGCCGACCGAGAAGCCGGCAAACGACTTCTCGACGATGAAGGCGGTGATGCCGCGGTAGCCCTTGGTGAAATCGGTGTTCGCGAACACCACGAAGATCTCGGCTTCGGCGCCGTTGGTGATCCACAACTTCTGCCCGGTGAGTTTCCACCCCGAAGCAGTCTTCTCGGCTTTCGTCTGCAGGGCGAACGCATCGGAGCCGGAGCCGGCTTCGCTCAGCGCGTAGGCGCCGATGGTATCGGTCGTCAGGCGGGTGAGGTAGCGCGCATGTTGATCGGCGTTGCCATAGGCGTGAATCGGGTAGTTCACCAGTGTGTTCTGCACATCGACCATGATGGCCGACGCCGGATCCACCTTGCTGATCTCTTCGACGGCGAGCGCGATCATCATCGCCGATCCGCCGGCGCCACCGGCCGACTCCGGCAGCTCGATGCCCATCAGTCCCATCTCGAAGTACTTGGCGATGATCGACGGGTCGATCTTGCCCGCCGCCTCCATCGCCCGTACGCGCGGCGCGACATCCTCGGCCGCGAACGCCGCGACCGCGTCGCGGAACAGCGACTCGTCTTCGGACAGCTGGGTCAACGCGGGACGCGCGGTAGTGGTATCGGGCTGAGACATGTTCAATGGAGTCCGTGTGGCCAGCAGGTCAGGAAGGTGATGCGGGACGGCGGAAAGATCGCACAGCCGCTGCGCTGGGGACGGAGTCCGACGTCTGTCGGGGACGGAGTCCGGTCTCGCATAGCCCCGCGAGCGCCGCGTTGCCAATCGTGGACGCCCCTGCCAATGCTCCGCACGACCACCAGTTGACATATAAGCATAGCTTTATATGATTCATACATGGCCTCCCCGCTGCGCCGCCCATTCGATCCTGACACCGAGCGGTCCACCGCATCGTATCGGTCGCTCCTCGATGCGTTGCGCGCCGCGGCCGAGCCAACACGGTTGAGGCTGCTGGGGATCCTCTCGCAGTGTGAGCTGACCGTCACCGAGATCACCCAGGTGGTCGGCCAGAGCCAGCCCCGGGTCTCACGCCATCTCCGGCTCCTGTGCGAAGCCGGCCTCCTCGACCGGGTCCCCGAGGGCAGCTGGGTGTTCTATCGCCTGGCCGATGACCGCATCGCCCGGACCTTCGTCGAGCTCCTCGGTGCCGACGACCCCACGCTGGCCGATGACCGCGAACGCCTCGCCGCCGTGCAGCGCGCGCGGCAGGAAGTGGCGGACAGCTACTTCGAGGCGCATGCGCACGAGTGGAACGACATTCGCTCCCTGCACGTACCGGAAGAGCAGGTCGAACGGGCGATGGTCGCGCTACTTGGCGATCGGCCGGTGGGTGACCTGCTCGACATCGGCACCGGCACCGGGAGGATCCTGACCCTGCTGGCACCGCGGGCCACGCGCGCGGTCGGGATCGATCGCTCGCATGAGATGCTCGCGTTCGCCCGCGCCGCGCTGGCGGCCCCGGAATTCCGTCATGTGCAGTTGCGCCATGGAGACATGTACCGGCTCGCGTTGTCGCCGCAGAGCATGGATCTGGTCGTGCTGCATCAGGTGCTGCACTTCGCCGATGATCCGGTGGCCGTGATGCGTGAGGTCGCGCGTGTGCTGCGGCCGGGTGGACAGTTGCTGTTGGTCGATTTTGCACCGCATGGCGAAGAAACGCTCCGGGCGCAGCATGCCCATCGCCGCCTCGGGTTCTCCAGTGACGACGTTGCGCACTGGTGTGCTGCCACGGGGCTCGAGGCCCGCGAGGCGACGCGTCTGCGTGGCGCGCCGCTCACCGTTGTCATCTGGGATTGTTCGCTTCCTCACGCCACGACATCCGCATGAGCCCCTCGATTCTCAACCGTCCAGGTACCCACCAGTTCGGCGTCTCATTCGAATTCTTCCCGCCGAAGACCGAGGAGATGGAACTACAGCTCTGGCGCGCGGTGGAACGACTGGCACCGCTGGCGCCGCGCTTCGTGTCGGTCACATATGGTGCGGGCGGCTCGACGCGGGAGCGCACCCACGCGACCGTGCGACGGATCCTCACCGAAACGGCACTGCGTCCCGCCGCACATCTCACCTGCGTGTCGGCCACGCGTGAAGAGATTCTCGAGGTTGCACGTGAGTACTGGAACACCGGCGTCCGGCACCTGGTGGCGCTGCGCGGCGATCCGGTCGCCGGCATCGGGACCAGCTACGTCCCGCACCCTGGCGGCTTTGCCTATGCGTCTGATCTGGTCGAGGGGCTGCGCCGCGAGTTCGACTTCGAACTGAGTGTCAGCGCCTACCCCGAGACACACCCCACGGCGGGCTCGATGACGGCTGAAATCGACAATCTCAAGCGGAAGATCGACGCCGGTGCCACGCGAGCGATCACGCAGTTCTTCTTCGACAACGCGATCTATCTCCGCTACCGCGACCGTGCGCGCGCGGCCGGCATCACGGTGCCGATCGTCCCGGGCATCATGCCGGTGACCAACTTCGCCCAGACTCGCAAGTTCTCGGCGATGGCCGGTGCCTCGGTCCCCGACTCGATGGCGCGGCACTTCGACGGGCTCGAGGAGGATGCCGACACTCGCAAGCTGGTTGCCGCCACGCTGGCGGCCGAGCAGTGCACCAGACTCGCCGACGAAGGAGTGGAGGATTTCCACTTCTACACGCTCAATCGCGCCGATCTGGCGTATGCCATCTGTCACATCCTCGGGCTGCGCGCCACGCACGCACCCGCACAGGTCACCGCATGAAGACCGGCGCGCACTCGCACGATCATGATCAGCATGCGGACTGGGCACTCGAGCCCCTTCCGCCATTCTCCCTGGCCGAGATCCGCGCCGGCGCGCCGGTGCAATCGCGCCGCCAGCGACTGGAGCAGCTCACCGCGCTGCTGGCGACGCGCATCCTGCTGCTGGATGGCGCCATGGGCACCATGATTCAGCGCGAGCGACTGGATGAAGCCGCCTACCGCGGCCCCCGGTTTGCGGACTGGCACCGCGATCTCCGTGGCAACAACGATCTGCTCGCGATCACGCGGCCCGAGCTGATCGGCGCGATCCATGCCGCTTATCTCCACGCCGGCGCCGACATCCTCGAGACGAACACGTTCAACTCGACGTCGATCGCGATGGCCGACTACGGCATGGAGTCGCTGGCGTACGAGTTGAATGTCGAGGGCGCGAAGCTGGCGCGGCAGGTGGCTGACAGCTTCGAAGTGCGCGAGCCGTCGCGACCGCGGTACGTCGCGGGCGTGCTCGGGCCCACCAACCGGACCGCGTCGCTCTCGCCGGAAGTGAATGATCCCGCGGCGCGCAACGTGACGTACGATGAGCTGGTGGTGGCCTATGCCGAGGCGGCCCGCGGTCTGCTGGACGGTGGCGCCGACATCCTCCTGGTCGAGACGATCTTCGATACGCTGAACGCGAAGGCGGCGCTGTTTGCCATCGAGCAGGTCTTCGCCAGCACGCACGAACGGGTGCCGGTGATGATCAGCGGCACCATCACCGATGCCAGCGGCCGGACGTTGAGCGGGCAGGTGACCGAGGCGTTCTGGGTGAGTGTCATGCACTCGAATCCGATCAGCATCGGACTCAACTGCGCACTCGGCCCGAAGGAGCTGCGGGCCTATGTGCAGGAGCTGTCGCGGGTGGCGGACGTGCATGTCTCCGCCCATCCGAACGCGGGCCTGCCGAATGCATTCGGCGGTTATGACGAATCGCCGGAGGACATGGCGAAGATCATCGGTGAGTGGGCGCGCACGGGCTATGTGAACATCGTTGGCGGCTGCTGCGGCAGCACGCCGGCGCACATCCGGGCGATTGCGTCGGCGGTGCAGCATGTGGCTCCGCGCGTGGTGCCGACACTGGTGCCAGCGCTGCGCCTGAGCGGGCTGGAACCGGTGGTCATCCGCGAGAACACGAACTTCGTCAACGTCGGTGAGCGCACCAACGTCACCGGGTCGGCGAAGTTCTCCAAGCTGATTCTGGCCGGGGACTACGAGGCGGCGCTGGAAGTCGCGCGGCAGCAGGTGGAGAGCGGTGCGCAGGTGATCGACGTCAACATGGACGAAGGCATGCTCGACGCCGTCGCGGCCATGACGACCTACCTGCGCCTGGTGGCCAGCGAGCCATCGATCAGCAAGGTGCCGCTGATGATCGACAGCTCCAAGTGGAGCGTGATCGAGGCCGGCCTGCAGCAGTGCCAAGGCAAGGCGATCGTGAACTCGATCTCGCTCAAGGAAGGGGAAGCCGAGTTCCTGCGGCAGGCCACGCTGGTGCGTCGATACGGGGCGGCGGTGATCGTGATGGCGTTCGACGAGCAGGGGCAGGCCGACACGAAGGAGCGAAAGGTGGCGATCTGCACCCGGGCCTACCGCTTGCTCACCGAACAGATCGGCTTTCCGCCGGAAGACATCATCTTCGATCCGAACATCTTTGCCATCGGCACCGGTATCGAAGAGCACGCGAACTACGCGGTGGACTTCATCGAGGCGACGCGGGAAATCAAGGCCGCGCTGCCGCATGCGCGAATCAGCGGCGGTGTGAGCAACGTCAGTTTCGCCTTCCGCGGCAACAATCCCGTGCGTGAAGCGATCCATGCCGTGTTCCTGTATCACGCGGTGCAGGCGGGGATGGACATGGGGATCGTCAACGCCGGCGCGCTGACGCTCTATTCCGACATCCCGCCTGCGCTGCTGGAACGGGTGGAGGATCTAGTGCTCAATCGCCGGCCCGACGCCACCGAGCGGCTGCTCGAGGTCGCGGCCGATGTGAAGGGCACGGCGGCGGTGGCGAACGACTCGCTGGTCTGGCGCGAACTGCCGGTGCGGGAGCGGCTGGCGCATGCGCTGGTGCATGGCATAGCCGACTTCATCGTCGAGGATACCGAAGCCGCGCGCCTCACCGTCGAGCGGCCGATCCATGTGATCGAAGGCCCGCTGATGGACGGCATGAATGTGGTCGGTGATCTGTTCGGTGCGGGCAAGATGTTTCTGCCGCAGGTCGTCAAGAGCGCCCGGGTGATGAAGCGCGCCGTGGCGCACCTGATCCCCTACATCGAAGCCGAGAAGCTGCTGCAGCCGGCCGAAGAGCAGAAGAACAAAGGCAAGATCCTGATGGCGACCGTGAAGGGCGACGTCCACGACATCGGCAAGAACATCGTCGGCGTGGTGCTGCAGTGCAACAACTACGATGTGATCGACATGGGCGTCATGGTCCCGTGTGCGAAGATCCTCGAGACCGCGCGCCGCGAGAACGTCGACATCATCGGGTTGAGCGGGCTGATCACGCCCTCACTCGAGGAGATGGCATTTCTGGCCGGTGAGATGCAGCGCGAAGGGTTCACGATTCCGTTGCTGATCGGTGGTGCAACGACCAGTCGCGCGCACACGGCGGTGAAGATCGAGACGCAGTATGCGGGGCCCGTCGTGCACGTGCAGGACGCGAGCCGCGCGGTTGGCGTGGCGAGTGCGTTGCTCAGCGATGATGGTCGCGACGCATACGTCGCCGGCATCAAGGCGGAGTACGATGCCATCCGGGTGCACCGCGCGAACTCCGGCAAGGCGACGCGACTGGTGCCGCTGGCCGATGCACGCGCCAACCGCATGGCGATCGACTGGAGCGCATCCGAGCCGCCGGTGCCGACCCGGCCGGGGGTGACGGTGTTCGACAGCTGGCCACTGGAGGACCTGGTGCCACGGATCGACTGGACACCGTTCTTCCAGACGTGGGAGCTGGCGGGTCACTATCCGGACATTCTGCAGGATCCCGTGGTGGGCGAGACGGCGCGGAGCCTGTGGGCGGACGCGCAGGCGATGTTGACGACCCTGGTGGCGGAGCAGTGGCTGACGGCGCGGGCAGTGGTCGGGCTCTTTCCTGCCAACGCGGTGGGTGACGACATCGCGGTCTGGGCGACCGAGTCGGCGCGCGGCACCGAGCGTTCTGCCACCATCCATACGATCCGGCAGCAGATGGCGAAGGGTGACGGGAGAGCGAACATGGCGCTGGCGGATTTCGTGGCACCGGTGGAGACTGGCGTTCGGGATTGGGTGGGGGCGTTTGCCGTCACCACCGGGCATGGCATCGACGCCCGGGTTGCAGCCTACGAAGCCGCCCACGACGACTACAACTCGATCCTGCTGAAGGCCCTGGCAGACCGGCTGGCCGAAGCGCTGGCGGAGCGCCTGCATGAGACGGTGCGGCGCGACCACTGGGGATATGCGCCAGACGAGTCGCTGGATAACCAGGCGCTGATCAGCGAGGGCTATCAGGGCATCCGGCCAGCGCCAGGGTACCCTGCGTGCCCGGACCACACCGAGAAGCGGACGCTGTTCCGGCTGCTGGATGTGCCGGCGCTGGCCGGCATCACGCTGACGGAGAGCTGCGCGATGCTGCCGACGGCCAGCGTGTCGGGGTGGTACTTCTGGCGCCCGGAGTCGCGGTACTTCGGCACGGGGATGATCGGTGAGGATCAGGTGGCTGATCTGGCGTCCCGGAAGGGGATGGCGACTGGCGAGATGGCGCGTTGGCTGGCGCCGATCCGGGCGTGATCCGAATGCCATCGGAATGTCACGGAGCGACGCGCTGCAGCTTCCTGTCGAGCCTGCTGCTCTTTTGCTACAGTCGGGTTCGGTGATGCGTTCATCTGTGGCATGCATCCAACGATTGTCGTGCCGCCACACACTCTGACGGCGCCGGCGAGCTCGACCGGAGCCAGGTTGACGATTGCTAAGATGTTGTCGTATAATGGCTTCGTCTGAGTGTGGCAGGAGAGCGGCACGCCGGAGGTCGCGGCACGACCCCTGCACTTGGATTGCCCGTCCACGCTTGTACAGACCAGATCCATTTACAGGATGAATCAGATGCGTCGTATCTCTTTCGTTGCCGCCTTGGCGACTGTTGCGGTGGTTTCACCGCTCAGCGCTCAGACGTGGCAGGCGATCGGTGCCCCCAACAACAGCAATGCTGGGGCGTACTGGAACAATGCGTCCGACGACAACGTCGGCGCGACTGTGTGTAACGTTGGTGCCATTCTGACGAACACGCCGGCGATTGCCGCTGGTTCGTGCAGCAATCAGGGTCCGGTGTTCCTTCCGCTGAACCCGGCGCCGCTTACCACCGGCAACGTGTTCCTTGGTGGTGCCGGTGGCACCAACCCTGGCGCCTTCCGCTTTGCGGCCGGCACCTACAACATCAGCTCGCTTGGCCGCGTCGCTGGCGACCGGAGCACGTCATGGGGCGTGATCCTGGATAACGGCACGGTGTTCACTGCCGCGCAGCTGGCCGCGGGCAATGCCGCGGGTGGCACGACGTTCTCCGGCGCGTTCGCCGTCTGGATCACGCAGTCGCTGCCGGCCGCTGGCGCTGGCACGATCTACACCTCCACCCAGTCGACGGGTGCGGTTGCCATCGGTTCGCGCGCTGCCACGATCAACCAGCAGTTCGCCGTGTTCACGAACGGAACGGGTGTTGGTGGGCTAGGCGCTATCACGACCGATGCATTCGGCGCGATCATCAACGCAACCAACCCGGCTGCTCGCTTCTTCGTCGGCATGGAAGACAACGTCAACGGTGGTCGCGGGTTCGGTGTCGCTGGCGCGGGTCGTGTCTCTGACCGCGATTACAACGACATCCTGATCTCGATCCAGGCTGTTCCGGAGCCGGCCACGATCGGCCTGATGGGCTTCGGTCTGCTGGCGCTGGCCGGC
>JANMHB010000185.1:0-108617 GCA_031374935.1 Gemmatimonadaceae bacterium
GGGGGCGGGGGGTTGGGCCCCCCAAACGCGCCGCAGGGTTTCCGCGCTCGGCCTGCTCGCATTGCGGGGGGGGGGCTGTCTGCGCCCCCCCCCCCCACTTTGCGTTTTCGTGGACCGTTTCCGCCGGTCAGCCTTCGGACCTAAGACTCACATCAGATATCCCGGACAGCGCGCCGCGTCGCAGGCCGTGACGCCGTGAAGCACACTTGCTCGACACAAAGACACAAGGTCGCTCAGGCGCAATTCGGCCTCTCGCGGCGGCGCTTTCCGATCGAGAGCTGTTGGAAGCGCTGCGTCTCTGCGACGTTGCGTTCTCCGGTTGCAATCAGCGCGTTTCGAGCGCATCGGGAACAGCAGCATCTCGCACGCGGCGCAAGACTCAGCCAGCCGCGAACAGCCGAACGGCATCAGATCGAGCTGACGACGAAGTTGCCGACGAACTGGATCAGGTAGTACAGAATCAGCGGGGTGATGTCGAATGGACCCACGCTTGGAATGACCGAGCGCAGCGGCGCCAGCAACGGTTCCGTGATCGTGTAGGTCCACCGCAGCCACCGGGCACGTGCCAGGCCGCCGAACCAGGAGGACAGCACCCGGATCATCAGCGCGATCTGCAGCACGGCGAACGTCAGTTGCGCCAGCGCCCGGATTGCGCCGCGCGGGCCACCGGTGAGACCCATCGCGGTCGAGGCCAGGATCCCGATCACATAGCCGAGCAGCGACTGGGCCAGGATTCCGAGAACGATGAACGCGGCAAGGCCCCACCAGGGGATGCTGGCGGGTGATCCCCCGGAATTCAGGACGGGTGCTTCCACCGGCCTGAGAAACGGATCGATCTTCTCTCTCGCGAAGCGGCCGAGCGGGGTGAATGGGCTGATGCGTCGGGTGCGGGTCGCCCAGCTGAGCGTGCAGGCCGCCGCCACCACGCAGGCCGCGACGAAGAGGGCCGGCCGGGTGTACTGGGAAAGCGAGCTGAGAATACTGAGGAGGAGATCCATGTCTGACTTGAGGCAGGGTGCCGATGAGCGCGCGCCGCGCAGGAACACACTGCCGGCAGCTTAAGCCTAGTGTGCACAGCGGATGGCGTGCAGGGTCGAGGGCTGCAGCAGCGGTCACGTCGCTGCGCTGGAGGAGATCGCCATCCGATACGCATTGAGTTGTTGGGTCGGCGAAAGTGTGGAGCGCATTGTGCACTTGGCTGCGCCGCGCGCCACGGACTGCAGCGCGTCATTCGCCGTCGGCGGGTATAGCCACTGCTCACGCTCCGCTCGCACTTCGCTGCGCGAATAGACGTTCGCGTCAGGCGTGGGCAGCGCAACTGAACGGCACGCAAGGGGTTATTCTAGTGGATTGGAAACGAGGTTCGGAGTGCAGTCGGACGCCGCGGCATCCCGACAGGCGGCGTGGCAATCCTCGTACAGACCGCTGGTATTGCTGCGGTTTCCGCCTTGCCTCCCGGGCACCCTGACGCGGCAGGTGCTACCCCAACCTCATTTCCAGTCCACTAGACGCGTCGGGCCGCGCCCGCAGGCGGAGCAATCGCGGAGACGCGTGTGCGAGTCGTCGCGTCGTGCCGCGAGTTGTCCTCTGCGTACTGAAGCCACGTTTGCCTGGATCCCGATGACCGAAGGCGTGACACCTGCAGCGCCGCTGCGCATCGTGCTGTTGCTCGATTCCATGACGGTTCCTCATTGGATCGCCGAGCAGATTGCGTCGATACTTCGTAGCGAGTTCGCGGAGATCGTTGGCATCGTGCTCAACAATGCCGAGGGGATCCGGTCCGCACGCGCCACGAAACGAACGGCGACGGGCCGCATCGCAAACGCCTGGCGCCTTCGAAACCGCGTTCTCACCGACCGATACCTGCGGTTTGACGCGTGGCGATACCCTGCGGTCGGTTCAGATCCATTTCTAACGCGGGATATCGCAGAGCACCTCGAGGGAATTCCGTGCATCGAATCCTCTCCCCGGCGGACCACGTTCAGCGATTACCTCGATGACGAGTCCCTTGCCGCGCTGCGGGCACTGGAGCCGGACGTGGCGCTCCGTTTCGGATTCAGAGTTCTCCGCGGACCGGTGCTGAATGCGCCGCGCTACGGTGTGTGGTCGTATCATCACGGCGACAACACCGTAAACCGAGGCGGGCCTCCAGGCCTCTGGGAGGTGTTCCTCGGCTGGCCGAGCACCGGTGCCGTGCTGCAACGGCTGACGGACGAGATCGACGGCGGCGTCGTGCTGGCACGCACTGCGGTTGCGACGCACCCGATCTCCGTGCATCAGAATCGCATCACACTGTATCGCGCCGCGGCACCGCTCCTGCTGCGAAAGCTTCGAGAGCTGTCACGTCGAGGCGCAGCCGCGGCGAAGTCGCTGCCGGCTGAGCCGCAGATGGGTGCCTACTCGAATCGACTGTTCGTGCAACCGACGGCGCGCGAGCTCGTGTCGGGCGTTGTCTCGTTGTCGCTGCGTCTGCTGCGCCGGAAGTTCCATGACCTTGTCAGCAAGGAACAGTGGCAGCTCGCGTACGCCGTTGACAGCCGGATGCCCGAGACGAATGAGACGCCACAAACGGCCATGTTCCGGCTCAAGCCGCTGGTGCCTCCGCCCGATCGATTCTGGGCTGATCCGTGTGCCGTTCTGGCTGACGGGAGGTCATTCATTTTTTTCGAAGAACTCGTGTTCGCTGAGAACAAGGGTCGCATCTGCGCCGTCGAATTGGATGCGCGCGGACGGGTCGGCGAGTCGTACACGGTGCTCGAAAAGCCGCACCATCTCTCATATCCATTCGTCTTCCGGCACCGCGACGATTGGTACATGTACGTCGAGTCCTCCGAACGCGGTGTGCAGGAGGTCTATCGAGCCTCGTCGTTCCCGCAGGCGTGGGTACTGGACCGCGAGCTCGATCTGGGCCAGCCTGTCGCCGACGCGACGATCGCGTTTCTGGCGGAGCGCTGGTGGCTCTTCGCCAGCACACGTCCCACAGCAGAGGGCACGTTCGACGACCTGAGCCTTTTCTACGGCGATTCGCCGCTCGGGCCATGGACGCCGCACGCGGCCAACCCGGTCGTGACTGACGCCCGCTCGGCACGCCCGGCCGGGAGGCTTTTCGAGGTGGATGGGGCAACGATTCGACCCAGCCAGGATTGCACGCCGAACTACGGCTTCGGGATTGTCTTCAATCGGATCGCCCGCATCGATCCCGAGGGGTATTGCGAAGAGGCTGTCAGTCGGGTCTCGCCAATCTGGCACCCATCGCTGAGAGGGATTCATACGGTCAGCGCGGCCGGACCGCTGACGGTGGTGGACGTCAGAGTCTCCGTGCGCCGCTAGCAGGCCGGTCGACATCCTCCTGGACTGTTGCGCAATCGCATCAATTGTCGTCACTTACAGAGCCTCTGCGCGCGAGGCACGGATCCCTCTCGGTGCACGCTGCAACGGCCTCGGCCAGTGGAGCTTGCTGCGCATGTCCGGCCGGCCGTCGCTACACGTGCTTTCTCGACTTTCTGGTTGGCGGCAGCGCCAGATGCATTCCTTACTCTCCTTTGGTTCGTATCGTGACTGAAGCCTCAATCGGTGTCCCTCGGAGCCGCGCCGTTGCGATCGACAGGGGACTCTGGCTGCCGCTTGGCGTGGCGCTCCTGCTGTTTGTGGCGCTCTACGCCAAGCCGGCGTATCTGCTCGTCCGAGATTGGACCAACTTCGACAATCCGGATTCGGGCACCGGGCTGCTGCTCGCCCCACTCGCGTTCTGGTTCGCGTTTCAGACCGGCGTGAAGGAGGTGCGGAAGCCGGCGATCGGCCTGGCGATCGTCCTCCTCCTGTCATCGATCGGGCTGCGCTACGTGTCCGATCTCGCGGCGGAGCTGTTCACGATGCGTGTCTCGATGCTGATCGGTGCGGCAGGCCTGATCCTCTGGTTCTTCGGGTTGAAGCAGCTGTTGGCGTGGTGGCTGCCCTTCGTGCTGCTCGGCCTGGCCATTCCGCTCCCTGAACTCATCATCGCGAAACTGACAGCACCCTTGCAACTCGTGGCGTCTCGGATCGGCGCCTCCCTGATCGAATGGCGCAACATCCCGGTGATGCTCAACGGCAACGTGATCCGCATTCCAGGACACGACCTGTTTGTCGCTGAGGCCTGCAGCGGACTTCGCTCGCTGACCGCCCTCGTCAATCTTGGGGTGTTGCTGGGTGCAATGCTTCTGGCGAAGCCATGGTCACGCGTGACGCTTCTCGTGCTGGCAGTTCCGATGGCGATCCTGATCAATGGCTTCCGGATTTTTCTGACGGCGTTTCTGGTGTTTTTCGTGAGCCCGGAAGCCGGTTCGGGGTTCATGCACACGACGGAAGGGTGGTTGATGTTCGTGATCGCATTCGCGTCGCTTGGGGCGGTGGCGTCCCTGCTGCTTTTCATCGAGGGAAAGCTGGCGCGCCGCGGTGTGCCGCAGGATGTGGCGCATGCCTAGCGTCTCGAGTTTTGTTCCGGCAATCATCCTTGCCGCCGGTCTTGGGCTGCTCGGGCTGACGCACGAGCAGGAGCGTCCGACGCCGCTGACGCCGATCGCGGGCATTCTGGATACGGTCGCCGGCTACACACACATGCAGATCGAGGTCGACACGAACTCGCAGCGCGTCGCGGGCATGGACGAGTATGTGAACCGCGTCTACAAGCAGGATTCGCTGCAGGTCTTCAGCCTGTATGTCGGCTACTACACCTACCAGACGCAAGGCAAGTCGATCCACTCGCCGCGCAACTGCCTGCCGGGTGCCGGCTGGGAGCCAGTGGAGAGTGCCACGATGCCGATTGCCGGGGCCCCTGGTGTGGGGTCGCGCGCGATGAACAAGTACGTCCTGGCAAATCAGGGCAACTATGCGGCGGTGTACTACTGGTATCAGGGTCGCGGCCGAATCGAGAGCAATGAATACACCGTGAAGCTGAACCTGATGCGCGATGCGGCGCTCTATGGTCGTACTGAGGAGGCGCTGGTCCGGCTGGTCGTGCCGCTCCGCACGCAGAAGAATCGGACGCAGGAGCACATTCGGGCCGAGATCGCCCGGGCGGATTCGCTGGCTGCGTCGCTGGCACCACGGTTGGCGCGGGAGGTGTCGGTGACCCTGCCAGGAGCGCCGCGGGCATGATGCCATTCGATGCGGCGCCAACGCGCTCGTGATCGCCTCGACATGGGTGATCGCGGTCGCCTTCGGTGTGCTCGTCTGGACGTGGGTCCTCTATCCGGCAGTGATCTGGCTCCTCTCGCAACTGGTGCGTCCGCCCAGGCGTGACGTTGACGCCGAACTGCCCTCAGTTACTGCAATTCTCGCCACGCGCGACGATGCCGCGACCATCGCCGCCCGCGTGGACGACTTCTTCCGTGCCGACTATCCCATCGATCGTCTGCAGGTGGTCGTAGGTGTGGACAGCACCAGCGTGCAGCCCCTCGACGAGATTCGCGCGGCGTGTGGCCAGCGGAACGTGGAGGTGTGCGCAGCGCGCAGTGCGGGTGGCAAGGCGGCAGGATTGAACGCAGCGGTTCGGGCTGCACAGGGCGACGTCTTGGTGTTCAGTGATGTCCAGCAGCGATTCGCCCCGGACGCCATCCGGGTCCTCGTCACCCGCTTGCAGGCCGACCCGCGCCTGAGCGCGGTGGGTGGCGCGCTGCAGCTGCCAGGCGATCGTGCGGATGCCAGTGGTCGATCGCCGGTGGAGTGGTACTGGTTCCTCGAGCGGTTATTGCGGGCTGCGGAGGCGCGTCTGCACTCCACCGTGGGACTGAGCGGGTCGATCTATGCGCTCTGGCGGCGCGATTGGGTGGAGATGCCGGACCAGCTCATCCTCGACGACGTCTGGTTGCCGATGCGTCTGGTGCTCGACAATCGTCGCGTGGGATATGAACTCGACGCCAAGGCGTGGGACGCTCGCAGCACCACGGCCGCACAGGAAAAGCTGCGCAAGGTGCGCACGTTGACCGGCAACTTTCAGCTCATGGCGTGGCTGCCGGCGTCGCTGGTACCGGTGCGTAATCCGATCTGGCTGCAGTTCATCAGCCACAAGGTGCTGCGCCTGTTTACACCGTGGCTGCTGCTGGCGCTGGGGCTTGGCGTGGTTGCCGTCGCATGGCAACGCGCCTCAGCGGTCGGGCTGCAGGTATTCCTCGCAGTGCTGACCGCGGCGGGGATGGCAGTTCTCGTCACCCCGCAGGTGCGAGCTTTCGCAGCGCGTGCAGCGGTGTGGGGATGGTCTCTGCAGATGGCCGTCGTGCAAGCAACGATCAACGGTGTGCGCGGGAGGTGGGATGTCTGGCGCTGAGACGGTCTGCACCACGAGCAGCGCTCAGCGGTATGGAGCGGCCACGAGGTATGCGACCGCTGGGCGGCGCCAGCGGTCGTCCACGAGCCGTCCGCGCCGACAGACACCCGTTGAGTCGCACGACAGCATTTGGCAATACCGCGACTGCTGGCGCGCCGCATCGGTGCCATTCAGTCGCCGAGAACAGGGCCAATGACGTCATCGAGCGGTGGCGAGTACGTGGTGGCGGTTCCGTCGAGCAGTACGGAGGAATCGCGCGTCGAACCACCGGCGAACGGAACCAGTGCACCAGCGAGCCCTACTGCTGAGTCGTCACAGCAAGTTCTGCGTGAGGGGCTGGTTTGGCAGGGCGGGATGCGCTGGGCCGCGCAGTTGGTGTCGTGGGCGGTCACCCTCGTCGTGGCACGCCGCCTGTCGCCCGACGAGTATGGCGTCGCCTCGCTGGCCGCGGCCTTCGCCGTCTCCTCTGCGTACATCACGGAGTTCGGCATCGGGCGTTGTGTGGTCATGCAGCGCATCACTGACAGACACACACTCTCGAGACTGCATGCGATTTCGATCACCGTCGGCGTGGTGCTTGGCGCGTTGCTCTGTGCGCTCGCGCCGCTCATCGCGGACTGGTGGCACGAGCCTCGCGTAACCGAACCACTGATCGTCTGGAGTATCACATTCGTCTTTGGCGGGCTTCTCGCGGTTCCGCTCGGTCGCGTGCAGCGCTCGCTGCGCTATCGCGTCATTGGGCTGGTGGAGTTGATGCGTGGATTGGTTCAGGGAGGTGTCGTACTTCTCCTCGCGCTCGCTGGCGCGGGGTTGTGGGCATTGGTGCTTGGGTACGTCGTGGCGACAGCGGTCTCGCTCGCGGCGTATCTGAAGCTCGCGTGGCTTCGACCGGTCATGCCCCGGCTGCGAGAATGGCCGTCCCTCCTCGCATATCCCAAGCACATCATTGCCGGGAACGTGTCGTGGTATGGCTATGCCAACGGCGACTATCTCGTTTCGGGCAAGCTCCTCGGGGTCGCCGCACTCGGGCACTATCAGTTCGCGTGGAACATTGCGCAGCTGCCCAGCGACAAGCTCACGAGCGTGCTGCAGTCTGTCACTGGGCCGCTCTTCGGAAGCGTCGGGGCGGATCCTGTGCGCTTGCGGGCGCTCGTGATGGAAGTGCTCGAGCTGACCTCGTTGCTGGTGTTCCCGGTGACGATCGGCCTGGCGCTTGTCGCGACAGAAGCGATTCCTGTTTTGTTCGGCACTCAGTGGGAATCCTCCATTGCGCCCATGCAGCTGCTGATGGTCAACGGCGCGCTGTTGAGCCTGAGTGTCATGTTGAATCAGGCACTGAACGCCGGCGGGCACGCGTCAGTCACGGGCCGGCTCGGTCTCGCGCTGCTGGTGACGATGCCGATCGGCTATGTGATTGGCGCGCATCTCGGGGGCAATCGTGGCATTGCCTCGGTCTGGTTGCTCGCGCAACCGTTCATCCTTGGAGTGCCACTGCGCGTCTCGCACCGCGCGATGGGATTTCGGGTGCGTGATCTCTGGACGGCAGTGCATCCGGCGTTGATCTCGGTGAGCCTGATGGCCGCTGGCGTGCTGGCGATTCGTCCCGCGATCGGCTCATCCCACCCGACCATCGTGCTGAGCCTTGAAGTTGCGGTCGGCGCTGTGCTGTACGTCGGTGCGTTGCGGATCTTGTTCCGTGAGCGATTCCAGACGGTTGTGCGAAAGTGGGGACGATCCGCGTCATGACGGGACACGGCTACAGTGTGATCGTTCCTGCCATGAATGCAGCGCCCTTCGTCGCGCAAGCCGTGACATCCGCGCTCTCGCAAATTCCGGCGCCGGCGTCGGTGATCGTCGTAGACGATGGCAGTGAGGATGACACGGCAACGGTGGCAGCCAACGCGGGCGCCGTGGTGGTGCCGAGCGGGGGGCCGATCGGGCCGGGACCGGCGCGGAATCTCGGCGTCAGTGCCTCCAGCGCGCCACTGGTGGCATTCCTCGATGCAGACGATGCATGGGCTCCGGGCCACATTTCGTCGTGTCTGGCGCTGCTGGACGATCCCACGATCACCGTCGCATTCAGTGCGACGCAGATGTTCGGGCGCGTGGAATCACTCATCACGCCGGATCTCCCGGTGGGCGTTGCATTCGACGTGCGCCGGGCGCTGCTGGCGCGCAACGTCGTGCCACAGTCCGGTGTGATCGTGCGTGCGGCAGCGTTCAGAGAGGCGGGAGGTTACGACTCGAGCTTTCCGGTGGCCGAAGATTATGAGCTGTGGATGCGCTTGGCTGGGTCCGCCTCCTTCGGTTATACCGGTCGTCCGACCTCGTTGCGACGGATTCACCACCAGCAACTGACCCTGAAGCGACGCAACGAGATGATCGTGCTGTCATGGCGCGTCCGGACCGATGCGGTGGCGCGATGGCAGGCGATGGACCCGACGTCCGTCGAGTGGCTGTCAACGCAGCTGGTTGCCGCGGCACGCGAGGACATGAAGTCGGTCGTTTGGACCGGTGATGCGAATGACCTGTCCGACCTCTTCTCGGTGCTCGACTCCGTGGTGGTCGGTGATCCGCCGCAGTTGCTGCTCGAAGCCGCAGAGGTGCGGCTTGGTCGTGGATCATGGCGTCGTCGGTTCCTCGACGCGCAGTGTCGCGGACGCGCGATTGCGGGCCGTCTGCTCCAGCGCGGCCCGCACTGAACCATGGTCATACTGCGCGTGCTGCTGGTCGCTCCATCGCTTCGGTTCGTTGGTGGTCAGTCGGCGCAGGCTGCGCGACTGCGCGAGGACCTCTCTGCGACTCCAGGCCTCGAGGTGGGTATCCTCCACGTCGATCCGACGCTTGGCGGTGTCTTCGCACGACTGCAGCGGATTCGATTTCTGCGGACGATCATCAACAGCGTGGCCTATCTGATCGCCCTCATCCGCACCGTGCCGAAGTACGATGTCGTGCACGCGTACTCCGCCAGCTACTGGTCGTTTCTTCTCGCACCGGTGCCGGCGTTGGTGGTTGGCCGGCTGTTCGGGAAGCGAACGATTCTGAACTACCACAGCGGAGAGGCGCCGGATCACCTCGCCCGCTGGGGCTGGCACGCGCGACCGCTGGCGCGATTGGCATCGCTGATCGTCGTGCCGTCGCCATGGCTGGCGGAGGTGTTCGAGCGATTCGAGCTTCCGGCATACGTGATTCAGAATTCCCTCGACCTGCGCGCGCTGCCGTATCGCCGGCGTTTGCAGTTGCGGCCACGTTTCCTGAGCAATCGCTCCTTCGAGGCGCACTACAATGTGCGTGGTGTACTCGACGCCTTTGCCGTGGTTCAGGCGGTGCATCCGGACGCCATGATGACGGTGGCTGGTGATGGGCCGCTGCGCCACTCGCTCGAGGCTCACGCCACCAGCCTCGGCCTGCAGCACGTGCGCTTCGTGGGTGCCTGCGACCGCGCCACGATGTACCGCCTGTATGATGAAGCCGACGTGCTGCTGAACGGATCACTGATCGACAACCTGCCGTTGACGCTGATCGAAGCATTTGCCGCGGGCTTGCCCGTCGTCACCAGCGACGCCGGTGGCATTCCGCTGATGCTGGGCAATGGAGCGTATGGCACGATGGTGGCCGCCGGCGACGCGACGGCGCTGGGTCAGGCCGTGCTGGCCCTGCTCTCGGATTCACCGCGGGCGTCACGTCTTGCGGAGAGTGCGCGTGACGCGGCCTTCAGAGAGTACACCTGGGATGCCGTCCGCACGCGATGGCTGTGGGCGTACGGCGTTGCCGACATGCCGCAGCAGGCGCGCCCGGCACACACCCGCGAGCAGCCCGAATGATCGGCAAGCTGCGTGGCAGGTCGATCGCCGAGTTGACGGATCGTGCGATGCACAGGGTGCGTGTGGTGAGGGATCGATTGGGATGGCTGCCGATCTCTCGCCCGCCGGATCAGGTCGGGCTGCCATGGGCACCCACCCGGCGCGATGCGGCGCAGGCGCGCGATCTGCCGGCGGCGGTCAGGGCCGGCCTCGTTGCCCGCGCGGACGCCGTGCTCGCCGGCGATTTCCCGCTGCTGGGCTTTGGTGCGCTTCGATACGGCGCGCCAGTCGACTGGCAGCTCGATCCGGTCAGCGGGCGACGGGCAACTCTCGAGCATTGGAGTCGCGTGCCCTATCTGAACGCGTCGATGGTCGGCGACCACAAAGTCACGTGGGAGGTCAATCGTCATCAATGGTCCATCTGGCTTGCGCAGGCGTGGTGCCTGACGCGCGATCCCCGGTACGCAGCCGGTGTGGTATCGCTCACGAGCCAGTGGATCTGCGCCAACCCGCCCAAGCGCGGGATGAACTGGACGAGTGCGCTGGAACTGGCGTTTCGCTCGATGGCCTGGACGTATGCGATTCCAATGCTGGCGGGTGCGCCAAGCATCGATGACGCCTTCATGCAGCGTGTGGCGTCGTCGCTCCTGGCGCAGATCGAGCACGTGGAATGGAACCTGTCCACCTGGTTCAGTCCCAACACGCATCTCACTGGTGAAGCGCTGGCGCTGCTCGTCACCGGGGTGGCGTGGCCGGCGCTGCCAGGCGCGGTGAGAAGGCGCGACATCGGTTGGCGGATCCTCTGCGAACAGGCGCTGGTGCAGCACAGGCCCGACGGTACCTACTTCGAGCAGAGCACCTTTTACCAGTCGTACTCCGTTGACTTCTACCTGCAGGCGTTTCGCTGGGCGCGGCAGGCCGGGCTCGAGGTGCCAGAGGACGTGTGGCGTCAGGTGCATCAGGCGGCGCTCGCACTGCGGGCGTTCGCGCGACCGGACGGGACGATCCCACTGATCGGCGATGATGATGGCGGATGTGCACTCCCGCTCGCCACTCGGCCTCCTGGTGATGTCTCCGACGTGTTGTCTCGCGCGGCGGTCCTCTTCGACGATCCGAGTCTCGCAGTACCTGGCTGCGCCGGGCGATGGGCACTCGCGTGGTTGGACGGCGGCGTGGACCTCGACCGGTTGGTAGAGCTCGAGCAGGCCAGTGGAGCCGCCGCCGGCCGCGAGTCGCGGGTGATGCGAGACGGCGGCTGGATCGTGCTGTGTGAGTCGTCGCCGGCGGACGCGGCTGGCGATCATCATCTGGTTTTCGACGCAGGGCCGCATGGGTCGCTCGCCTGTGGGCACGCACATGCCGACGCCCTCGGCCTATGCCTCACGGCGCACGGCGTGCCATTGTTGATCGACCCGGGCACGGGCGCATACGTCGAGCCAATGCGCAGTCGGTATCGATCCACGCGCGCGCACGCGACCGTGACGGTCGATGGCCTCGACTCGTCTATCCAAGCATCGGCATTTCGATGGACGTCGGTCGCCAACACGTCCCTGGTCGGCACCGCTGTGACGCCGGATGTGTCGTGGGCTGATGCGTGGCACGATGGGTACGAGCGGCTCAGCGATCCTGTCAGGCACCGCCGCATTGTCGGGCGTTTTCGCGGCTGCTACTGGATCGTGCTCGACAGCCTGTCGTGCACGGCTGAGCATGATATCGCTGTTACTTTCCCGTGGGCGGCGGAGACGCGGCTCGCGGAGGCGCCCGGCGGGCGTCTGTTTTCGTTGACCCGCGACGGCGTGACGCTGCACCTGGCAACGGACCCGCGTCTCACCATGCATGTGGAGGCTCGATTTGTCTGTCCGTCCTATGGCGTCGAGGTGGCAGCACCAGCCCTGGTTGCGCGAGCAACCATTGCGGGCAATGCCACGTTCTGTACGATCCTCGGCAGCCACGTCGAGAGCGGACCAGTGGTGCTCGACGCAATTGGCAGCAGGGCATGGCGTGTATCCCATCGCGGGGGCGTGGACATGATCATGGCGCCGCTCGGTGACCCGCTCACGGTCGACGATGTCACCTTCGATGGTGCCTGGCTCGCCCTCCGCACGGACGGGAAGCCGCCCGCGGCCCCGTCGCGCCTGGTTGCATGCGGCGCGGGAACACTGGCGCTCAGCGATCGGTCGATCAGGCTTGGTGCAAACGATACTCTCAGCCTGCGGCGCGACGCCACGCGCTGGGTGCGCGAAGGGGAGGGCTGACGATGTGTGGAATCTGCGGGGTTGCGATACCGGACCGGCTCGACCGGGCCGCCGACGAGCGGACGGTGATCCGGATGCGCGATGCACTGACGCACCGCGGTCCGGATGGTCAAGGCTTGCTGCTCGATGGCGGCATCGCATTGGGCCATCGTCGGCTGAGCATCGTGGATGTGACCCACGGCGCCCAGCCCATGACGACGGTCGACGGCCGCAGCTCGATCGCGTACAACGGCGAGGTCTTCAACCATCCGGCACTGATGGCGGAGCTGCAGGCGGATGGCGTGCGCTATCGCACGACGTGCGATACCGAAACCGTGCTGCATCTGTATGCGCGTCATGGGCGGGACTTCGTGCGCCAGTGCCGCGGCATGTTCGCGATCGCGATCTGGGATCGCCAGGCCCGCACGCTCATTCTCGCGCGCGACCGATTCGGCGTGAAGCCGCTCTACTACCTGCATGCTGACGATGGGACGCTCTGGTTCGCGAGCGAGATCAAGGCGTTGCTCGAGGCGGGTGCGACGCGTGCGGTGATGAACATCGCAGCGCTGCCGGATTTTCTGGCGAATCATGCGCCCAGCGGTGACGAGACGATGTTCGCCGGGATCCGTCGCCTGCCCGCCGGTCATCTGCTGACCTGGAAGGACGGCGCCATCACCTTGGAGCAGTATTGGGATCTGGACATCACCCCGGACGAGGCCCTTGCCCGTCGGAGCGACGCGTCGCTGGTGGAAGAGTACGCGGCGCGGTTCGAAGAGGCGGTACGCCTGCGGCTGATGGCTGATGTGCCGCTCGGCGTCTTCCTCTCCGGCGGCATCGACTCGGCCGCGATCACGGCCACGATGTCCCGACTGGTGACGGACTCCATTCAGACGTTCTCCGTGGCGTTCGCCGAGCGCGAGGCCAACGAACTCAGATATGCGCGTCTGGTGAGCGAGGCGTTCGGCACGAAACATCGTGAGATCGTGGTCTCGCCGGAGCAGTTCTGGTCGGCGTTGCCCAGGCTCGTCTGGCACGAAGACGAGCCGATCGCACATCCAAGTTCCGTCGCGCTGAACTTCGTCTCGCGGCTTGCGGCGGAGCACGTCAAGGTCGTGCTCACAGGCGAAGGAAGTGACGAAACGCTGGCCGGGTACAATCGCTACCGCGTGACATTGGCGAACATGGCAATCGGCGGCGCATGGGAGTCCGTTGTGCCGCGTTCACTTCGCTCCTCGATCGCGGCCATGATCGGCGAGGCCGGAGCGAGCGGCCTGCGTGGGAAGCTTGCCAGAACGTTCCTCGCCCGCCCGACGAACCTGGATGCGATGTACTTCGACAACTTCGCGGTGTTCGCCCCGGATCGCCTCGCGACGATCCTATCGCCGGCGCTGCGCGATGCGGTGCGGGGCATCGATGCCTACGCGGCATATCATCGCGCTCTCGCAAACAGCACGGCGCCAACCCTGCTTGGCAAGCTGCTGTATGTCGATACGAAGACCTATCTGCACGAACTGCTGATGAAGCAGGATCAGATGAGCATGGCGGCGAGTATCGAGAGTCGTGTGCCCTTCCTGGACCATCCGCTGGTCGAATGGGTCGGACGACTTCCGGACCGTGCCAAGTTGCGCGGCACGACGACGAAATGGATCCTCCGCCAGGCGATGGCGGGAAAACTGCCGCCCGCCATTCTCGCGCGGCGCAAGATGGGCTTCCCGGTGCCGGTCGGCACCTGG
This sequence comes from Gemmatimonadaceae bacterium, assembly GCA_031374935.1. GTDB lineage: Bacteria > Gemmatimonadota > Gemmatimonadetes > Gemmatimonadales > Gemmatimonadaceae > JACMLX01. The sequence goes on from JANMHB010000185.1 coordinate 14,075, forward strand.
CTTCGCGGCCCGTGGGCGCACCTGCTGGACGAGTTCGTCACGTCGCCACGCGCGCAGGCACGCGGACTCTTCGAGTCGACCGCGATCGCGCGGGTGGTGCGCGGCCATCTCGGTGGAGAGAATCACAGCGAGCGGCTCTGGGCACTGATCACGTTCGAACTCTGGCAGCGGATTTTCATCGACGGCGAGGATGCCGCTGCGATCGGGATGCACCCGCGCACCGCCAGTGTCTTTCTGCCTGCGACGCGGGCCGCATGACGGCACCGCCCCTGCGCATCCTCTGGATCAAGACGGAACTGCTCCACCCCGTGGACAAGGGCGGGCGTATCCGCACCTATCAGATGCTCCGCGCGCTCTCACGGCAGCACCAGCTGACCTATCTCGCGCTGGACGACGGCACGGCGGCGCCGGATGCCATGGAGCGCGCGCGCGAATACTGCAACACGGTGATCACGGTTCCCTTTGCCCCGCCGCAGAAGGGGCGAGCATCGTTCCACGCGGCGGCCGCGGCCAATCTCGTGTCATCGCTGCCCTACGCCATCGCTCGCTATCGGGTTCCGGCTCTGACAGCGCGGCTCCGGGAGCTCTGCGCGCAGGGCAACACCGACGTTGTGGTCTGTGATTTTCTCGCGCCGTCGATCAACGTGCCGAACGATCTGGGGATCCCGCTCGTGCTCTTCCAGCACAACATCGAAGCGATGATCTGGCAACGCCACGCGCAGGTGGCCGGATCGACCGTGAAGCGGATGTACATGACCGCACAGTGGCGGCGCATGCGCGCGTTCGAAGCTGCAGAATGCCGGCGCGTCGACTCCGTCATCGCGGTGTCGCCGCAGGATGCAGAGTACTTCCGTACCGAATATGGCGTGCAACGCAGCGATGACGTTCCGACCGGCGTCGATACCGACTACTTCACGCCGGGCGACGTGGCGCTTCGTCGCGACGGCGCGATGGTCTTCGTCGGGTCGATGGATTGGCTGCCGAACGAGGATGGGATCTGCTGGTTTGCCGAAGCGATTCTGCCACGTATCGTGGCGGCGGTGCCGCACGCCACCCTGACCATCGTGGGCCGCAGTCCCACGAAGCGCGTGCTGGCGCTTCACGACCCGGGTCGCGGCATCGTCGTGACAGGGTCGGTGCCCGACGTCCGGCCCCATGTGGCATCGGCCGCCGTGTGCATCGTACCGCTCCGGGTTGGCGGCGGCACGCGTCTCAAGATCTTCGAAGGGATGGCCATGGCGCTGCCAACCGTGTCCACCACCATCGGCGCCGAAGGGTTACCGGTCGAAGATGGCGAGCACCTGCTGATCGGCGACGCCCCGGAGGCGTTTGCGACCCAGTGCATCGCGTTGCTCTCCGATACGCATCGGGCCAGGCAGATCGGTGCGTCGGCACACGAGCTGGTGCGCGCCAACTTCAGCTGGGACGGCGTCGCCCGTCGATTCGCTGACCTCCTCGCAGATGTCGTCACGTCTGCGGATCCTTCCGCTCTTGCCGCAGAGGTTCGCACGTGATCGCCGTAAGCGTCTTTGGTCTTGGGTATGTGGGCTGTGTGTCGGCGGCGTGTTTTGCGCGTGAGGGGCACACCGTCATCGGCGTGGACGTGGCCCGGGCCAAGGTTGAACTCATCAACGCTGGCACGAGCCCCATCGTCGAAGAGGGGATCGCGGAGTTGATTGCCGCGCAGGTCGCGAGCGGCCGGCTGCGCGCGACGACCGATGTCGTGGAAGCGGTGCGGGCGACCAGCATCTCATTGATCTGTGTCGGTACTCCGAGCCGAAAGAACGGTGCACTGGACCTCCGCTACGTCGAACGTGTCTGCGAAGAGATCGGCGCGGCGCTGCGCGACAGCGACTCGTTTCACGTCATCGTCATTCGGAGCACCGTGCTCCCCGGCACCGTGCATGGCGTGGTGGTGCCGGCCCTCGAGCGCACCAGCGGCAAGCGGGCGGGCGTGGACTTCGGCGTGGCCAGCAACCCCGAATTCCTGCGTGAAGGGACCAGCCTGAAGGACTTCTCCGATCCTCCGTTCACGCTGGTCGGTGCCGATGAAGAGGCAACGGGTGATGTGGTCGCCGGTCTCTACGCCGGTCTGGAGGCCCCGGTGCATCGCGTCGCGGTGCGCGTGGCGGAGATGGTCAAGTACAGTTGCAACAGCTTCCACGGCTTGAAGGTCGCGTTCGCCAATGAGATCGGCAACGTCTGTCAGGCGCTTGGCGTCGACAGCCACGACGTGATGCGGATCTTCTGCGAGGATCGAAAGTTGAATATCTCTCCGGCCTATCTGAAGCCGGGGTTCGCATTCGGCGGCAGTTGCCTGCCCAAGGACCTGCGCGCGCTGACGCACAAGGCGCGCGAACTGGATGTCGAAACACCGGTCCTCCGCGCGACACTCGAGAGCAATCGATTGCAGGTCCAGCGTGCGTTCGACATGGTGGTGCGCACCGGTCAGCGTCGGGTGGGGATCCTCGGCATGAGCTTCAAGCCCGGCACCGATGACCTGCGCGAGAGTCCGCTCGTCAGCCTGATCGAGTTGATGGTGGGCAAGGGGCTGGACCTGGCGATTTACGACCGTGATGTGAGCGAGGCGCGATTGATCGGCGCCAACAGGGAGTACATCGAGGGCGAGATCCCGCACATCTGGTCGCTGGTCCGGCCGACGGCCGCGGAAGTCATCTCGCATGGGGACGTCGTGATCGTCGGCAACGCCACCGCGGAGATTCGCGCAATGGCGGCGGACGCGTTCAGCGGTCGTCACGTGATCGATCTGGCACGCCTGTTTTCCGCTCGGCCACCGGAGGCTGCTGGCTATGACGGCATCTGTTGGTGAGCCCGCCACGGACGGATTCCAGAATGTGCACGTCCCGCCGGGCGCGCTGCGCGTCGTGCACGTCGTCACCGAGCTGCATCGGGCGGGCCTCGAGCGTGTGATCGCCGAACTGGTGCAGGGACAGCGGCTCGCCGGCATCGCCGCGAGCGTCGTGGTCGTGCATGAAGCGGGCGCGCTCGGCAAGGACCTCGTCGCGGCTGGCTACCCGATCCGCGTCCTGAATGCCCCGAGAGTGCGGCCGTGGCAGCGAGTGCCGGAACTGAGTGAGCTCCTGCGTTCCGTGCCCCACGACATCGTACATTTGCATGGCGGGAACTGGTGGTCGTACGCGCGGTCCATTCGCGCTGCGACACGCGCACCATTTGTCTATACGCTGCACGGCGAGCAGTATCCGCAGCAATTGCGAATCCGACTGGTGGAGTTTCTTGGCTCCCTTCGTACCGACCACCTTGTCCTTGTCTCCGAAGACCTGCGCAACTATGCGCGTCGCTGGTGGCTGGATCGGTGGTGCCCGGTGTATGTGATCCGCAATGGCATCGGCATGCTGAATTGCGAGTTCGAGCGACCGCGCCGAGAGGACGGACCAATCCGGTTGCTGCATGTGGCGCGATTGGACGAAGTCAAGCGGCAGGACGTGACACTACGCGCCCTGCGCCAGTTGCTTGACGCAGGAATAGACACCCGGGTGGAGTTCTGCGGACGAGGCAGTGATCAGGCCGCGTACCTGGCCCTCGCCGACGAGCTCGAGCTGCAACCGTTCATCGCATGGCTCGGTGTGGTGCCGACGGAGGATGTGCACCAGCGGATGTTGACCGCCGATGCGATGGTCCTGCCCTCGGATTCCGAGGGCACGTCGATCGCACTTCTCGAGGCCGTCGCACTGCGGCTGCCATGCATCGTCAGCGATGTTGGTGACTCCGGCGTCGTGATGCGCGCGGCACCGCAGTGGATCATCAGGCGCAACGATGTGGCAGGCCTCGTCTCGGCGGTCACCGGGCTCGCCGCCGATCTCGACGGCGCGGGCCGCGTTGCCGAAGAGGTGAAGCACGATGTCGCCGCACGCTTTGGTCGCCAGCCGATGATCGATTCGTACGCCAAGGTGTACGACCGGGTGCACCGACAGTGACCACGGTGCGGCGACGTGTCCTGACGCTGGTTCGAGCCGATACGGCGCTGGGGCGCAGTGTGCGAGGCGTGGCACTCGGCCTCCTGAACTTGTCGCTACCCATGCCGGCCGTGCTCGCCCGCAGCTATCGCGCCGTCTTCGTCGCGGCGCGAGGCGCTGTGTACTGGTGCGCGCGGGTGTTCGTCGCCGAACCGATTTTTCGCGGCTACGCAACGCGGCTCGGCCGGAATTTTCATACCGGTGTCTATGTGCATTGGGTCGTGGGTGACGGCCGCATCGTCGTCGGTGACGATTCCCGGATTGACGGAAAGTGCAACATCATGTTTGCATGGTCTGAGCGGGAGGCACCGGAGTTCAGCATCGGTGACCGGACCCACATCGGCCATGAGTGTTCGTTCACGATCGCGAAGTCCATTCGGATCGGAAACGACTGCATGTTCGCCTCTGGCGTTCGGGTGATGGACTCGAGCGCACATCCAGTCGATCCGGCGCGCCGGTTGCGCGGCGAGCGGCCGCGGGACGAGGATATCCGGCCAGTCATCATCGGTGATAATGTCTGGGTCGGGGCCGGCGCGACCATTCTTCCCGGCGTCGAGATTGGCAGCGGCAGCGTGATCGCAGCGGGCGCAGTGATCACTCGCTCGGTGCCGCCGGATTCGGTCGCGGGGGGCGTACCTGCCCGCATCTTGCGGTCCGCCCATGACGTACCGCCGTCGCAGGGCGAGGCGCCAATCGATTCGCCACACGCGAGACGCGATCCACTGGCCGGACCGTCGTGACACCCGGGCTTCACCCACTGCGAATCGCCTTCGTCGGCGAAGGTGATCCGCAGGACGCCGGTGCAGCCGGCGCCAACTCGCCGGCCATGCTGATCGCGGCACTCAGTGCCCGCGGTCACCAGATCCACGCGGTCGATTGCGAATTGTACGGCGTGCGGCGTGCGATCGTCGCGGTTGCGACCTGGGCGCGTGCGAAGGACCGGTGGAGCGGCCGCTATCATCTGCATCGGCGCGCGTTCGCAGCGCGATCCCAGTTGGCGCAACGAGCCCTCGCCCGGCTCGACGGGCAACTGGATGCAATCATTCAGTTCGGCAGCGCCTTCGATGCGTCACGTCCGGGCGTCCCGGTGCTGGTCTGGTGCGACACGTGCGCGCTGGTGACGCGAGATGAGCCGTTCAGCTGGATGGGTGCGCTGAGCGCACCGGATCAACGCGACGTCGGGGATCGGGAACGACGCCTGATGACGGCAGCCGCGCGGGTGATGCCGTGGAGTCAGTACGCCGGCCGCAGGATTGCCGCCGTCACCGGAGTCAGCGAAGCACGGGTACGCGTGACCTACGTCGGCCCGAGCATCGACTTGTCGTCGGTGACGCGACCGTCGCCATCGGCGATGCCGGCGCCAGTCCGCATCCTGTTCGTGGGTCGTGAATTCGCGAGGAAGGGCGGCGACCTGCTGCTGGAGGCGTGTCGCCGGCTCCGCGCCGAGGGAACCGATGTTCGCGTGACGCTGGTCGGCCCGACGACATTCGACGTGCGCGATGACTTCGTGGACTTTGTCGGGTTTCTCGACAAGGGCGTCCCGGCGGATGTCGTGCGACTCGCGGCCGTGTACCAGGAGGCGGACATCTTCTGCCTGCCGACGCGGCGCGAGCCGTTCGGCATTGCCGTTGCGGAAGCCATGCTGACGGGGCTTCCGGTGGTCGCCAGCAATCTGTCGGCGATTCCCGAAATGGTCGATGATGGCCGAACGGGATTTCTCGTCCCCGTCGACGACATCGATACACTGACCGAACGCCTGAACCGACTCGCAACGGATCCGGACTTGCGACGAAGGATGGGTCAGGCCGGACTGGCCCACGCGCGTGAGCGGTTCACCTGGCTGGCCGTTGCCGCGCGCGTGGAAGCTGCGATCCGCGAAGTGCAGCGGTAGCGCCCGTCGCGCGCGGTATCGCGCAGCGTGTCACCGTCGGAAGGCCGACGACGCCGGCACACTGACAGGCGCGATCCCTCGGTCCGCCGTTCGGGCGCGCAGTGCGACGAGCGCAAGCAGGCCGAAGAAATGATAGGCGTAGGCGTGTGAGAGGAAGAACGCCGCAACCATGAAGCCGATCATCCCGGCCACCGGTGCCACATCCTCCACGGCGCTCTTGGCGGTGCGATGCGCGAGCCGCAGTGCTGTCCCAAGCAAGGCGAGAAGGATCACGAATCCGGGGATGCCCAGCTCCGCCGCGGTTTGCACATACGTGTTGTGCGCGGTCATCCAGTGCCCAGGTATTCCGGACTCCTTCATCACTTCACCCTCCTGCGTGGTGAAGTTGCCCACCCCCAGACCCAGGATCGGATTGCTCGCGACATATCCCATGCCGCGCTTCCAGACCTGAATTCGCCCGCCATACTGCGTCTGATTGTAGTCCTCCTCGCCCGCTGCCAGTCCCATGATCTTGTTGCGATAGCTCTGCGGTCCGAGGACGAAGCCACCGATGAGCAAAGGGAGGACTGTCGCTGACAAAAGCGCCTTGCGATTCGTGGGGAGGTAGACAAAAAGGGTGACGAGCGCTCCAAGCACAGCGAGCGTACCGCCTCGGGAACCGGTGCGGGTCACGCCGGCGATCAAGAGCCCGGCGATGGCAAGGGCCAGCACACGGTGAATCACGCGTGCTTTCGATGAGAATGTGATTGCCAGAGAGAACGGCACGCACATGGCAAACACTGCGGCCAGATCATTCGGATCGAGGCTGTACGACACGCTGTACCGGTCATCCGCGACCATCTTGCCGAGCGTGAACAGCGCGACACCGAGCACCGCGGCAAATGCGAGAAACGCATTCCGCAGCCAACGATAGGCGGAGTCCGTCGGCGGCACACAGAGTGTTGCAGCCACCAGCACTGTGTTCAGCATCAACGACTGCCACGCGGTGACCGAGCCACCGATCCAGATCGCTGTCGGTATGGTACAGGCTGCCCACATCAGCATCAGGGCGACGAGTCGAAAGATCGGATCCGCCGCGACGTCACTGAAGACTGCCGGCCGAGAGCGGACAAGAAGGTACGCCACGCCAGCCAGGGTACCCACCAACGCCGGTCGGATTGCCGAGAGCGGCGGATAGACCTCGTGCAGCCGAAACACGAGGACCGCGGCCATCAGCGTGACGACGATCGTCGCGCGTGGCGCAAAGCCGCTCACGGGTGCCGTGGACGACACAGCAGCGCCATGGTCGCCTGCCGCTGATGGCGTGAACGATGGCGTCGAACGCCCAGCGCCAATCCCGGGAGGGAGCTGATTCGTCGCCTGACGACGGCCGAACATCCGCGTTTTCGGTATTCGAGCGGCGGCTGCCCGTGAATCCGAGCGCATCCCTGGTCGGCTGAACGTCATTGAAACCTGGTCGTCGGTAAGACTGCCACGGATACTTCGAACTCGGCCCACGCACGTTCGAACTCTCGAGCGCCAGCAGCATCGCTCGGCGCCGTCGCGGATCCCGAGGCCGCAGGATCGCTAAAGATAGTGACGATCGATCGATTCTTCCTGCAACGGTGCCCGGGGAGCTCGTCGTCGAGCATTTGCGGCTCAGCCGTGATGCACCGCCGGCTCCGGCAGCGGAGTGCGGAAGCGCGGCACGGTCGGTGCAGACTTGCACCCCGGTCCGCCTCACGCTCGAGCGATGCCGAAGGGCGTCGTGCCATACCATCGTTCATCAGTCGCGTTCGCCGGTCGTCGCATGGATGAGTGGACATTCGAACCATCGGACAGCCATGGCAGCGAGACGAGGAGGGCGGTTGATGAAGCCTCGAGGGCTGGGCCGGCGGAGCGTGGGAGCGCACGCGGACCTGAAGCCCCTCACGACACGCGGCGCGCCATTCGTTCCCGGATCGCGCGACTGATTAAAATGGCGCAGGCTGCCAACGCAGACGCGTCACCCGGACTTTCGCCAACTCGCCTCGACCCCAGCAATGCAGCACTACACCCTGAAGCACAGAATAGTTGCGGCAATCAGTCAGCGACTCTTCACTGACAACGTGTATGTGGCGCGCCGCGGTCTTGTCGCCGGTCTGCGCCGCAAGGGAGGACTGGGGTTCGTTCCGACGTGGTTGCAGCCGGACGCCGAGACTGCGGAATACAAGTGCTTGCGCGCGCTCGACCTGCGGGGCAAGTGCGTGCTCGATGTCGGAGCGTTTCACGGACTCACTGCCCTGTTCTTCGCCTCGAGAGGTGGCACCGTGCATGCTTTCGAACCGATGCCATTCAATCGTGCGAGGCTGCACGAGAATCTTGCGTTGAACCCGACGCTCGACATTCGTGTGCACCCGGTGGCCATCGGCGCCGAATCCGGAACGCTGCATCTCGTGATGGACCCACGCATGCCCGGCGGGGCCACCGCCTCGGCCGAGATTCAGGCACAGGTGGGCAAGGTGCCGGACGCGCTACATGTCGAGGTACCGGTCACGACGCTGGATACACTGCGCGCGGCTGGCGACATCCCCGATCCCGACTTCATCAAGATCGATGTCGAAGGATTCGAGTCGAACGTCCTGAGTGGCGCGCGGCGACTGCTGTCGGAGTGCAAGCCGATCATCTACATCGAATTGCATGGTGAGGATGCTGTCGACAAGCGAACGAAGACCCTCGCCGTCCTGACCGAGGTGGAACGCGCCGGCTACGATGGTGCGACGCATGTCGAACGTGGTACGGTCGTGCGGGCGGCCACACTTCGTGACGTCGAGTGCGAGGGCCATCTGCTCGTCGGCCACCCGGCCAGCCGTCGTCCGGCATAAGAGGCGGGGGGCGAAGGACGGATGATGCGTCCGACTCGCTGAATTCCCGGCTTTCCGCGCGGCCGCAACACGTCGCGCACGGCCCGCGCTGCTCGTGCAGCCTCGCGTAGAAGGGCCGAATCGGTACACCGGTGAATGCCGGCGGAGTTGCCGCGGGCCGGTCATGGTGCCGTCGGCCCGCGTGCCGAGTGGAGGGCGGCCGAGGGCTGTCTGGCACACACCGCTGCCGTGATTGTGTCACACGGCGACGCAGAGAGCCGCGGCCAATATGCCCTTCCCCGAGTCGAGCCCGGATCCCCTGCCGGTGGGGAAGCGGGCTCGTGGCTTGGATCTTGCCCTGTTCAGGACGGTAGCAGCTGCTGAGTCAGTTTCGGCAGCTGCCGCCATGAGTTGCGTCCTGGCGCCGAGTTCGTCTGCCTCTCGACGACGGATATCGGACAACGCTCCGCTCACCAATCGTCCTGTCAATCTCCATGCTCGCGTGACCCCGACACTTGGGGTTGAGGCGACAAGGGCATAGCCGGCGAAAGCCGGCGACGCAAAGCCACGAGGCTACCGGACAGAGCGGTCCCATGCCAGTCGAGCTGCCGACCCTGTTCCCCGACGGAGGGGAAATGCGTACGCTACGTTCCAGTATGATCACGCTCGTTGCTGCTGTCATGGGGCTCGGTGCATGTGCGGATGCCACCCTCGAACAGTCGACGGATCCGACGCTGAGGGTGCTGACATCGCGATCTGCAAGCATCTCCGGAGCACGGACACCCCTGACTCTCAGTGTTGTTCTGGGTTCGGCTGATTCTGTCGTCGCTACTCCCGGCGATACGCTTCAGGTCCTGGTCCCGGCGGTGGCGCATAGCCGCCGCCGGCTTGCCCGTCTGGCCAGTGTCGGCGAGGCGAGCTCACCAGAGGTCGCCCAGCTAATCGTCAACGTGCCGTTCGCCGGAATGATCCGTTCGAGCGATGTTGCGGTTGCTCGCCCGGTACTCCGGACCAGTCGCGTCGCGATTGGTGCAACGGGGCGTGCTACCCTCGTGCTGCGATCCCTGCGCGGCGTGGACACGCTGTTTGTCGTCGTGCCCCCGGAGAGCGCAGCAACGCCCGATTCAGTGGCCCCGCCGACCGAGCCAGTGCCACCGGCCCTACCGACCGCGCCAGTGCCACCGACCGCGCCAGTGCCACCGGTCGCGCTAGTGCCACCCGCGGAATTGCCCCCAATCGTCGATCCGCCCATCGTTTCGGGTCCGGTGGGAAATGCCGAATTGCCGCGGCGCACGGTCAACACGACTCTGCGCCCGCGAACTGGGAAGCTGATCCCGGTGGCGGCGAACAGTCCTTCCGCGCTGCAGGCGGCACTCAATGCCGCGGAGCCGGGAGATGAGATCGTGCTCCCCGATGGCGCGGTATACGAAGGCAACTTCATGCTTCCGGCGCGCGGGAGTGGCACCGGCCGCGTGATCGTCAGGTCGGCGACCATCCCTGCCGACTCGTCGCGCCGGGTGACGCCGGCCGCCGCCGCGCGATTCGCGAAGATTTTCACGCCCAACGGCATCGCCGCCATTCGGACGGAGGCACGTGCCGGAGGATGGCACTTCGTCGGGCTGGAGATCGGGATGGCGAGCAGCTCGACGGAGACGTTCGGCATCGTCCTCATCGGCAACACGTTTGAGCGCACTGTCGACGAACTGCCAGACGACGTGGTCTTTGATCGCGTCTACGTGCACAGCACGTCGACGGGCAACACACGCCGCTGCATTGCGCTGAACGGCCGGGCCGCTGCGGTCGTTCATTCGTGGCTCTCGGACTGCCATTCCTCCGCGTTCGATGCGCAGGCCATTGTCTCGTGGGCCGGAACCGGTCCATTCCTGATCGAGGACAATCTTCTCGAGGGATCGGGTCAGAACATCAATTTCGGTGGTGGATCCGGTTCGATTCCTGGTGGCGTGATTCCGAGCGATATCACCATTCGTCGCAATCATTTCTACAAGCCGCTGTCGTGGGGCAAGACCTGGCTCGTCAAGAACCTGTTCGAGAGCAAGGCGGCCCGCCGCCTGCTGATCGAGGAGAACTTCTTCGAAAACAACTGGGTGCACGGACAGGTTGGCTTCGCACTCATCCTGACGGCGGCCGCGGATCAACCGACGGCGCTGAACGCCGACATCACGATCCGGAACAACATCTTCTCCAACAGCACCGGTGGCCTGTACATCAAGTCGCGGTGGCCTGGCGTGGCAGAGCCGACACGACGCGTGTCCATCACGAACAACCTGTTCGAGAAGATCGGTCGCGATCCGAATGGATGGAGCGGCCGCGGGCTCTACTTGCAGCTGATCGGCGATATGGAGGACGTCACGATCACCAACAATTCGTGGCTGAACGGCGAGGCATCGACGTCGATCATGTTCGGTGGCGAAACAGGACAGCGCCTGAATCTTGCGCGCAATGTGTTTGGTCCGTCGGAGTACGATGTGTGGGGCGAGTATGGTCAGGGCGGGAAAGCGGTGGGAACTATCCGCTACTTTTTCCCGAATGCCACTGCCACCGGCAACGCGTTCTTTACCGGGAAAGCCGCATGGACCGGCACCGGCAACGTTGCCCCGACGACGTTCCGTACGACCGATGTCGTGAACGCGACCGCTGACGATTGGCGGATGCGTGATCAGTCGACAAGCCTGCAGGGGCTGTCGGCCGTGCCCGGCATCAGCGAGAGCCTGACGCGCGTGCGAGGCAATCGGTCGACGTTCTGATGGTGCTGTGTCGCAGGACGAGCAGGGTCGCCGGGCACACCGCCCGGCGCCCTGCTCGTGTGCATGTGGGGACGACACTCATGCGTCTGCCCGACTCGGTTACTTGGAAGCTCCGGCGTATGTCACCGGCCTGCGGCGCATGAGTTGCACGTGACCCGTCCTGTCACGTCCCGGCACGCGGCCGATCGCGAGCAGTAGTCGCTGGCACGCGCGGCCGGCACGCCGGCACAAGACAGGGACACGTCGTTTCCGGGCGCCTCTATGCCTTGGTGAGGTAACCGAGCAGGTCAGCCCCCATGCCAGCCAGGCGTGCATGACGGGACGCACGGATGAATTGGCACTCGAGCCATACCATCGGTGCCGGACGATTGAAGTAGGGAATGTTCCGTACGATGTTGATCTCGTCGACGTGCAAGTTCACCCGCAGCGCGTGTCGAGCGATGTCTCGTGTCGTGTTGGCGCGGTAGAAGGTCGGGAAGATATGCTCGAGCGGCCGTCCTTCCACGCGATGCGCCAGCTGGCGCTGAATCGCGGGCGGCAGGAACGCCGCCGACAGACGAGGTAGCGGATGATCCCTGTTCGGAGTGACGAAGGCGAATTTGCCGCCTGGCGCCAGGACGCGAGCGATCTCAGCGAAGGCTCGGTCGGGATTCTCGAGGTGCTCGAGCACCATATTGGCGCTCACAAAATCGAAACGATTCGCTTCGAATGGAATTGATTCCACGGTGCCCGCGACGAAAGACGTCAGCGCGCCGTTCTGCCGGAGGTGTTCGACCTGAACGTCGACACCGATTACTTCCAGGCAGCGCGCGGCGAGCGCCTCTGGCGTGGGAACACCGAATCCATTGTGGAGTCGTGTCCCCGCACCGATGTCGAGCCAGCGGGCGTGTCTCGGCAACTCCCGGTCGAGCAGGCGCGCATAGTGATTCTGGTGAAAATCGACATCCGGTATCAACTGCTGGACAATCCTGGTATACGCTGAACGCATTGGTGATGACCGCGGCGTGGGTGTGGCGCAGGGTTCGGGGACACGTGATTGGTGCCGGAGACCACGGACCATCTGGCCTCGTTGGCGTGCGCTGCGGAAGACGTAACCGGCTGCGGATGCTGACGCTAGGGATTCAGACCGCGTGTCTTCCACATTCGCGTCGCGACCGTCAGCTCCGGGGAGTCAGGCCGCTCTCGGCCGGCCTCCACACGGGAGAGTCGCTGCCGTTGTTCGCACAGCCAGTCGGTTCGATGCGCGCTCACTGTCGCGTACACCATCGGCGCAGAGTGAAACGACTTCCCGCGCTCGAGAGGCGGACGGTCTGAACGAGGCGGTGTGTACCGGAACCGCGTTGGAGGATGCTTGGCGCATCGAACCTCCCCGGCTGCCGGTGGTTCCACCGCCCGACGCTCCTGCGCCACTGCCACCGCGTCTCGGCTGCGCCGCGAGGGGCGCGACACGAGCACCTCGCGGCCGTCGGGCCGCCGGAGATGACAGACGCAGGCCTAGTGTGCGCCTTTCCGCCCGATCATCACCGGCAGCGTCCGCGACATGATCCGAATGTCCATCCAGATCGAGCGCTTCGCGATGTACTCCAAGTCCAGTGCCACCTTGTTCTTCACATCATCGAGGCAGCTGTCGTACGCCTGGTTGATCTGAGCCCAACCAGTGATCCCCGGCTTCACACGCTGGCGGAGATGGTAGTCTTGAACCTGCGTACGCAACGAGAGGAAAATGCTCGGTCGCTCTGGTCGGGGCCCCACGACGTTCATCTCACCGCGAATCACGTTCCACAATTGCGGCAGTTCATCGAGACGCGTCTTCCGAAGAAAGTCACCAATTGCAGTGATGCGAGGATCATCCTTCGACGCCCAGACGGCCTCGCCGGGCACTTCCGCGTCGACCCGCATCGACCGAAACTTGTAGATGGTGAATACGCGCCCTCCCAGGTCTTCCTCACGACGAGACTGATGGCGATCACCGCGCAGGGCACGACGATCGAGTCCGACACGGGTTTGAGAGTAGAGAATCGGACCTGGGCTGCTCAGCTTGATGAAGAGCGCGATCAACGCGGCGAACGGCGCGACGAGGATCAGGCCGACCGCTGCGACCGACAGGTTGAGCGCCCGATGGACCCACTCTGGATGCTCAGACATGCGATCGTCGATCCCGACGATCGCACGACGGGTCGGCGCTTTCGCCGTGTCGCCGTCATCCGGCGAGGGCCACCCATTGGCGGCGCCTCCGAACGCGTCGCGAAGCGCCGTGATTCTGCCTGCCATGTGTGTCGCACTCGGTACCGTAGATCCCACGCCTGCCTCGCTGTGTGTTATTCGGCTGTACGCGGCTCAGCGCGTCAGCGAGATGATTGAAATCACAAGGCCCAGCGCACCAGAAGCGGCCCAAATCAGACTGGTGAAGTTGCTCGGTTTCTTCTCATCGATCGCCAACTCATCCCCCGCCCGGATATCCGCCTGATCGAGCGTCATCCCGGTGCGGAAGACAATGCTCAGACTGTCCTTGTCCACCAGCACTCCGGTCCCCCGCTTGACCTTCGACTTCGCCAGTCGCGACATGCCGGTCAGTCCACCTGCGCTTGAGACGACGTCCGACACCGCCGCGTCACCGCGGACCGTGACAAACCCCGGGCGACCCACTGCGCCCGTCACCAGCAGACGAACCAGCGGCTGCGTCCGCACGATCGGTCGCTGGATGAACCGGCGAGCCTGTACCACCAGCGCTGAATCCGCCTCCGACCGCAGCACACCCTTCAAGCTGAAGGCCGGAAACGTGGACAACACCACTTCCTGCCCGGCTCGCACCGATACCGTGTCACGAAACGGCTCCTCGCCGCCGAACAGATCGATGACCAGCCGATCGCCTGGATAGAAGTCGCCAACCTTGAGCCGTTCACGGATCGATGCTGCCTCAGCTGACTTCCCCGACCGCTCCAACCCCAGGGCCACCGAATCGAGGAAGGAACGAGTACGGTAGAGCGTTTGCTCCGACGTGGCCTGCGCTGACGCGTCGACGGCGAAGCACACTCCAATCGCGCAGACCAGCGCGTACTTCAGATTTCGGTCGGCAAACCACAGGCGCAGAATTGACATTGGCTTCCTGCATTGCACTACTCGTGCTCAGAGTCTGGCAATGCCGTGTATTCGTGAGAAGTCGCTGAAAAACAAGGAGTTAGCTCGCACCTACCGAGCTCTGACGCGATGCTGTGCTCTGGCCTGTCGCGAGTGAACCACACACGCACTGTGCAGGCATCCTACAGTCGCTGCTCCTACCATACCACAATCGGGTACCAGTGTGCACTCTGTGACGCGGCTCGTGTCTCAGTTGTAACGATCCGAGTGTGCCAGTAGTCCCACCGCCTGTTCGCCCGCGTGTCGCGCGACAGCTGGGGCGACGGGCCGCGGAGGTCGGCATCCTGTTCCGGGCGCCCGCGCTGTCGCGTCCGCCCGTACGCAGCGGAAATGTGGCGTGACTACCGCAGATACCCCCGCGCCACTGACGGGTTGCGCGCGTTAAATCAATGTGTACCAGTGTGTTACGGATCTGAGACAACTCCGCACGCATCGTGCACGGCTACGAGGCAAACACAGCGTCGCCCTCTGAATTCCAGTGGAATGCCCAGTTCTCCGTCATCGCCCGATCAGCACGCCCGGCCACCCATCATCGTCATCGGGGTTGAACAGGAATGGGCGGCCCGCTCCCTCGAGTCTGTCCTGGGCCCGCGCGGGTTTGCGGTCGTCAGGGCATACTCCGGCCGCCAGACGCTCGATCTGGCTGAAGTCGCAGCCCCGGACGTCATCCTGATCGATTCCAGACTCCCCGATCTGGATGGCATCGAGGTCTGCCACGCGCTGCGAGCCGAGCAGCGGATCGGCAGGCACGTCCCCGTCGTGATCACGACCTCGGGTCCGGCGCCCCGAGAGTTCCTGCGCGCTGCCTACCTGGCCGGTGCGTGGAGTGTGTGGGAGCAGCCGATCGATGGTGAAATGCTGCTGCTGCGCCTGCAGACATGGGTCGACGCCAAGCGCGTCGTCGACAGCGCCGAACGCGTCAGCCTGGTCGATCCCGAGTCAGGGCTCTACACCCACCGTGGACTCAGCCGTCGCGCCCGCGAGGTGATGGCCGACGCACACCGCCGGAAGACACCGGTGACCTGCATCGCCATCGGACCGGTGGTGTCACGTACCTATCCGTCGGCCGACGAAATGCCCGTGCCGACGCACATCGCCAATGACATCGGGCGTATCCTTGGCGGCGTCGCACGGGAATCGGATGTGGTGGGCCGCATGGGGAGCTCGGAGTTTGCGATCATCGCTCCGATGACCGAACTGCCGGGTGCCGCCGAGCTGGTGGAGCGGCTGCGCGACAGGGTGGCGGCGATGCCGCCGCTGCTGGCCGATGGCAAGGCGTCGCGCGTGGCGTTGCGAGCCGGTCTCGCGAGTGTCGATCGAACGAGCATCAGTGTGCATGCCGGCGACGCGCTGCTCGGGCGCGCGGCGACGGCGCTTCGGTACGCACAATCATCACGCGCCTTCGATCCGCGTACCTTCGAGGACGTCCCGCTCACCTTCGTCTAGCCTGACATCGTCACGACAGCACCACGCATGCTCGCGTGGCTGCTGTGGCGCACTGCGACGAGTTACGAGGCTTTGCCACCGGACAAGCGTGGCTTCGATTTCCGCGGCAGCGGCGCGATCGGCTCGTCGTCGTCACTCCCCGCATTGGCTGAGTTGTAGCCTTCGAGATAGTGGTAGTACTGAAACACACCCTTCGGCTCGATGCCGTTGAGCACGGCGCCCAACGGACGAATCGGCAGCCGGTCCATCGTTTCGAGCTTGGCCACGGCCATCTTTCGGTCGGTCACGCCGACGCGCAGGACCATCAGCAGGCCGCCGGTCAGCGTCGCGAGTGCATAGGCATCGGTGCCGGCGCCGAGCGGCGGGCTGTCGACGATCACCACGTCGAAGCGGGCGCGAAGGTCGTCGAGCAGCGATTCCATCGCGGCGGTGGTGACCATCTCCGGCGCCTGACGGTGGCGTGATCCGCACGGCACCAGCGACAAGCGTTCGTACGATGTGGGATAGACGGTTTCGTCGAGGGTGCTGCTGCCCTGCAGGTACTCCACCAGCCCTGGCTTCTGCGGCACGCCAAACGCCTGCTGAATCGCGCCACGACGTGTGTCGCCGTCCACCAGCACGGTGCGGAATCCGGCTTCGGCAAACGACAGGGCGAGGTTCGATGACACAAACGACTTGCCTTCCGTTGGACCGGTGCTGGTGACGGTGAACGAGACCGGCTCGCCGGCGGTGAACTGGTGCCGGAGCGACAGTCGCAACGTACGGAAGCTTTCGACCAGCTGCGCCTGCTCTTCGACCGATGGACGGCCGGGGTGCACCAGCGGAATCGCGCCGATGATGTCGAGGCGCAGATCGTTGGCGACCTGCTCCGGGTAGCGCACCCGCTTGTCGACCAGATCGAGCAGGATTGCGAGTCCCAGTCCGAGGACCAGGCCGAGGGCCAGCCCGGCGGGGATGATCTGCAGCGCGGTGTTCGACGTCGGCTTGAATGGCGCGACGGCAGAGTCCTGCACGAAGACTTCGTTCCGTGCCGAGGCCTCCTTCAGTCGCTGCGTTTCGAGATTGCTCGAGAGGTATTCGACGATCTTCTGTTCCTGATCCACCTGCGCGCGCAATTCCTCTTCACGGATCGTGCGTTCCGGAATCCCGCGGATTTCCGTGGACTGCACCGCGATGCGCCGGTTGTAGTCGGCTTCCCTGAGCGTCAACGACGCGATCTGCTGCCGGATCAACCCGGGAATGACGTTGTTCTCGAGGTTCGTGATCTGACCGCGGATGCGTGCCACTTCCGGTGCGCTGTCGGTCAGGAACGCATTCTTGGCGCGGTAGAGCGCGCGTGCGGTGGAGAGTTCGTCGAGCACCTTGCGCAGCGCTTCGCCGCCGGGCCCCTGCACCGTGCCGAGCGCGGTCGCGATACTCGGATCCGTCTCGGCCAGCCGACCGGGCGTCAGCAGCGACTGCAGCAGTTCACGATCGTTGCGGAGGTTCTGCGACTCCAGCCGGAAACGGGTGAACTGCTCGAGGACCGGGTTGGACGTCTGCTGCACACCCGGCGTGAGGACGGTCTGTTCTGACGGCTTCACGATGGCATCGACGCGAAACCTTTCCAATGCCTGGCGCGCCGTCTTGAGGCGACCTTCAGCTTCGGCGAACGCCTGCTTGGCCGCATTCGCGTTCTGCGTGGTACCGCCATTCTTGTAGATGCCGATGTAGTTGACGAACAGGGCCATCCATTCGTTCAATGCCACTTCGGTGCGCGCCGCATCCTCGCCGCGCAGCTGGACGTTCATGACGTCGGTGTTCGGCGGTGCGTCGGCGCGGAGGCGCTTCTGCAGATTGTTCGACGCTTCACGCGGCGTGATCAGGTCGAATTCGACTGTCGCCTTGGCCGGCAAGATTTCCTTCAGCGGACGCCAGCGCATGCCCGACTCGCGACCGATCGAGTCACCGATGGTGCCGGCTTCCACCTCGCGGGAATCGCCGTTGCGCGTGCGCCGGAGGCGGTACTTCTCCTTCTTGCCGTCGATCGTCAACTCATATGTGCCCGGGACGAACTGCGGCCCGAGGGAGAACTCGCGGAAGTAGACCGAGTCGGCGTCGCGCTTCGGGTCCAGGTAGAGCCGAAGCTTGCGGGCGACCGAGTCGGTGATGATGTACGCGCGCAACACCTGGAGATACGACTCGTTGGAGCGCTGGCGCGAATTGCCGATGATCTCGGCGCTGGGGTCGCGGAGCGTGATCTTGCCCTGCACGTCGTATGTCGGCCGGATGTATCGGGTCGCGATGTAGCCACCGAGCAGGCCGAGCAGCACCATCGCAAAGACCAGCCACTTGAAGCGTGCGATGGCGGAGAGGTAGCGCTGATACGCCGGCGCCGTGGCTGCCGGCGGTGGCGGCGGGCCCCACTGCTCGAGCGGCTGCTGCGGCATAGCCGGAAGCGACGCAGAGCCGGAAACAGGGGCCAGACGGGAGCCGGCGGAGATGGCGTTGAGCGGTCGAGTCATTTCGCAGTGGGACGCACAGATGTGTTGCGGCGTCACTATACCCGGGGACTCCGGAAGGAACGCTTGCCGCGGCGTCTGGCTCTCATGAGTACCAGGCGCCGGACGCCCGACCAATTGCAAATGCCGGCCCAGACAAGCGACCGGAGCTGTGACAAACAGACGCGCTGTTCGTCAAAACGCAGTATAAGTGCGACACCCTGTTGCAGGAAATGTCTGTTTGGATCGCGACAACTGTGGTTTGCGCCCCACGTGTTGCTTGACACATGCAACACCTCTTGGCTAGTTACGACTCGGTAGCCCATCTCAGGTATCAGCCTGGGCAGGGTTCGGGTGACAGACGCCCTCGTCGGATTTCATGGGACAGATGACCTCGCCAGACAAGACTTCCGCCGATCCGTCGGCCGTGCGCGATGCGATGGCGGTGGCTCCCGAAGCGCGGGCAACCCTCCGACTGTTGATCGTGGACGACGACCGGACACTCCGGGAGGGGTGCGCCAGCATCCTTCAGGGCGACGGCTACAACGTGACCGTCACTGGCCGGGCCGACGACGCCATGGAGCTCGTCAAGCGGAAGAAATTCGACATCATCCTGTGCGATCTCTACCTGACGCCGGTCTCGGGGATGGACATCCTGTAGGCCACACTCGAGGCGAACACGGAGACGATTTTCGTCGTCATGACGGGGAACCCGTCGGTCACGTCCAGCATCGAGGCCCTGCGGGCCGGTGCCTGGGACTACCTGCCGAAGCCGTTCTCGGCCAGCCACCTGCAGATCCTGGTGGGCCGGGCTTCGCACGCCGTGCTGGTAGCGCGCGAGTCGCGTGCCGCCCGGGCGGATGGGAGCGCGGGTGCGTCGGGCAACGGCGCCAGTTTTCAGAATGCCCACACTGGCGACAAGATCACGCTGCTCGGCCAGTCGCCGGCCTTCCGCAAGGCGCTCGACCTGTCGCGGAAGGTGGCCGGCACCGATGCCTCCGTCCTCATCAGCGGGGAAAGCGGCACTGGCAAGGAGCTGATCGCGCAGTTCATTCACAGCCACAGTCGTCGCGCCGGGCGGAAGCTGGTGGCCGTCAACTGCGCCGCGTTGCCGGAGCAGTTGCTCGAAAGCGAGATGTTCGGCCACAAGAAGGGGGCGTTTACCGGCGCGGACCGTGACAAGGCGGGCCTGCTCGAAGTGGCGAATGGCGGCACACTCTTTCTCGACGAACTGACCGAGATGTCGATGCCGCTGCAGGCCAAGTTGTTGCGGGTGTTGCAGGATGGCGTGGTGCGGCGCGTCGGCAGCGAGCAGCAGGATGCGGTGGTGGATGTGCGCTTCATCAGCGCCATGAACCGCGATCCGCAGGAAGCGGTGGCACAGGGGCGGTTGCGTGAGGATCTGTACTACCGGCTGCGGGTGGTGCCGATCAAGCTGCCGCCGCTCCGGCAGCGCCCTGAGGATATCTCGGTGCTGGCTGCGCATTTCCTGCAGCATTTCTGGGAGCGCCATCGTCAGCCGGGTGAACCGGCGCCGACGTTCAGCGAGGATGCGCACGATTTTCTCCGCACCCGTCCCTGGCGCGGCAATGTGCGCGAGCTCCAGAACATGATCGAGCACACGGCCGTCGTGACGGACCCCGGCAAGGCGCTGATGGCCGCCGATTTCCCGGTGTACGACGACATCTCCGACGGTAGTGCGACACCGACGGATGCGACGACCTTTGCCGGCAGCTACATGAACGACGCCTACCACACGGCAAAGGACAAGCTGGTAGCGCAGTTCGAGAAGGAATACCTCGCAAGGCTGGTGTCACGGGCCGGCGGCAACATGTCGCGGGCGGCACGCCTGGCGGGCATCGATCGCACGACGCTGTATCGGTTGATGGAGAAACACGAACTCCGGCGCGACGAGTACTCTGGATCGCTGGCGTGACCGTGCCGGGACTGCGGCGCACATCCGCGCTACGCGTCGGGCACACCGGACCGTCCGCGACTGCGCCGCGCGACGCAGTCATCGTGTTGCGAGCGGCACTGTCGGCGTCGGCCGATGCGGCATGCGCCGAACTGGCAGTGGCGCCGGACATCGGGTGGCCGCTGGAACAGTTGCGCACCGGTGCCGAACAGTTGTGCGCCGCGGCCGAACTCGCCCTGCAGGATGCGTCGGGCAGCCTGCGGATCACGATTCCACCCGCGCTGCCGGTCGTTCGGTTGCTGGCCGGCATGCGCCGTTGGCTGTTGCAGCAGGCGCGCGGTGGCGTGCTGGCCCGGCATGACACGCTCGATCTTCTGGAGGCGCTCGAGGCGGTGCAGGCGGCGCTCGACGCCGATGCCGGACACCGGTTCGCCGCGCGGCTTGGCGGCACGGACGGGCTGTCGCTGCTGGTGGATGTCGCGCACGACATGCGTTCTCCGCTGGGGTCGATTCTGTTTCTGGCCGAGCAGATGCGGCGAGGGCAGAGCGGCGCGGTGACCGACGTGCAGGAGCGGCAGCTCGGGCTGATCTATGGAGCCGCGCTTGGACTGAGCACACTGGCCAGCGATGTGATGGATGTGGCGCGGGGCGCTGACGCGCTCGTCGCGCTCGAGCCGCATCCCTTTTCGATTACGGGCGTTTTCGAGTCCGTGCGCGCGCTGGTGCAGCCGATGGCCGAGGAGCGCGGGTTGGTGCTGCGCTTCGAGTCGAGCGTGGCCGACGCGCGCGTCGGGCATCGCGCGGCGATTCAGCGGGTGGTGCTGAACCTGGTGACGAACGCGGTGAAGTTCACGTCGGCGGGCGAGATCGCGGTGTTGGCGACGCACGTGTCACCCACGCGTGTTCGCTTCGAGGTGCGCGATACGGGGCGTGGCATTCCCGAGGAGGTGCTGGGGACGCTGTTCGATGCGTCTCGTCGGCGCTTGAAGCCAGGCCAGTACGTCTTTTCGAGTGCTGGGTTGGGGTTGAGCATCTGCCAGAAGCTGGTGCAGGCGATGGGTGAGGAGTTGCTGGTGGCGAGTGTGGCAGCAGGAGGCAGTGCGTTTCAGTTTGAGGTGGAGCTGGCGCGGGCTGTTCGCTCCTGATCTGACGGCGCGCAGTTGTGGCGCGGCCTCACCTACCGCGTGGTGAGCTGCCTTTTTCGCCACCAGAGCATGGCGAGTCCGGTGTTTCCGATGCATGGGCGTCAGGCGCAGCAGTCGCGGAGATCCGGCGCTTTGGCACTGAAGCCCCGTCGTCGTTGCGACTCGGTGAACACCGCGAGCTCTCGACGAACCTTGGGGTCAGTTCAGCGACTTGGGTGTGGTTTGCTGATCGTTACAGCGTCGCGACGACCTGCGTTTCCTTCTTCGATCGGCGCAGCGAAAGGGCGGATCAAAAGGCCGAGCTCGGCGTGATCGGTCAGGCCGCTCCGGGCCTCCCATGATCACGGCAGAGAAAGCTGAGGAGCCGGACCCTCAGCACGGGGCGGAGTCCCGCTGACGGCCTTTCGTCGGGCCCACTGCTCTCGCGCAAGGTGTTCCCTGCGCGCGCCTCCCGCGCCGTATCCGGGGCCGGTTGAGCACACCGCAGCGAACTCGGCTCGGGAGCCACCGCGTCTCTGTCTCTCCGCGCCAAACGGCGCTATGCCCGGCTGCTAACTTCGAGCAGACGTTACTCCCGTCCGGACGGCGACCCCACAGGTCGCACCAGGGTCGCACGGGGTGGAAGTGCCCGCGCCGGGACCTGCCCAGGTGCGCAACCCTCCAGTGTGGAGACCGCAGGATGAGTGACACGATGGCCGGCAGCAACCTCGAGCTCCGTGACAGCCGCACGGGCAGCGGCTACAGCGCCCCGATCACCACCGAGGGCCCGGAAGGCGACACCTACATACGCGCCGCCGACCTGAAGCAGGTGAAGCTGGGGACGCCCGGCGAATTCGGACTGCTGAGCTACGACCCGGCGTTCATGAACACCGCCAGCTGCAAGAGCGCCATCACGTTCATCGATGGTGACCAGGGTATCCTGCGCTACCGCGGGTACCCGATCGAGCAGCTGGCCGAAAAGGCCACCTTCCTCGAAGTCGCCTACCTGCTGCGCCACGGCGAGCTGCCGACGCAGAGCGAATACGATGTCTGGGTACACGACATCACGTTCCACACCTACGTGCACGAGAACATCCGGAAGTTTCTCGAAGGCTTCCGGTACGACGCGCATCCGATGTCGATGCTCTGCTCGTCGGTGGCGGCGCTGAGCAGCTTCTACCCGTCGGCGCACAACGTCTTCGATCCGAAGGAACGCTACATCTCGGTGATTCGCCTGCTGGCGAAGCTGCCGACGCTGGCGGCCTTCGCGTATCGCCACGTGAAGGGGTTGCCGACGATCTACCCGGACAACCAGCTCACCTACGGCGAGAATTTCCTGTCGATGGTGGCTCGCATGAGTGAGCCGAAGTACGAAGCGAACCCGGTGTTCAGCCGCGCGCTCGAAGTGCTGTTCATTCTGCACGCCGATCACGAACAGAACTGTTCCACCAACGCGGTGCGGGCGGTGGGTTCGAGCCATGTCGATCCGTTCAGTGCCGTGTCGGCCGGTATCGCGGCACTCTTCGGCCCGCTGCACGGTGGCGCGAACGAGCAGGTGCTGCGGATGATCAAGGAGATCGAGCACGTGAAGAACGTGCCGGCCTTCATCGAGGCGGTGAAGAGCGGCAAGGGCCAGAAGCTGATGGGCTTCGGGCACCGCGTATACAAGAACTACGACCCGCGCGCCCGCATCGTGAAGAAACTGGCCGACCAGGTGTTCGCCCAGATCGGCATCGACAAGGATCTCGAAATCGCGCTCGAACTCGAGCGGATCGCGCTGTCGGACGACTATTTCGTCTCGCGCAAGCTGTACCCGAACGTGGACTTCTACACGGGCCTGATCTATCGCTCGATGGCGTTCCCGACCGACTTCTTCACGGTGCTGTTCGCCGTGGCACGCACGGCCGGCTGGCTGGCGCAGTGGGAAGAGATGCTGGATGACAAGGAGCAGAAGATCGCGCGGCCGCGGCAGATCTACATCGGGCACGGCGAGCGGGAGTACATCGATCCGCTGACCAACAAGTTCCCGCGCGCCAACAAGGACAGTCTGCGCAAGTGACCGTGGCCGGGGACGTGGCGCCGCGCCTCGAGTTGCCTGTCCGACGCAGTTCGGTGGTGCGCGAATCCGGCGCACTGCCGGCGGCCGCCGAAGAGCTGACTCAGATGGTGCGCGAGCTCCGGCGATCGCATGAACTGCTCTACCAGCTCACGCGACGCGACATCACGATCCGCTACAAGCAGGCGGTGATGGGGTTCGGGTGGGCGCTGTTCATGCCGCTGATGATCGTCTTCAGCGGTCTGGTGGTGCAGCTGGCGCTGGCGAATTTCTCTGGTCGCGCCCTGGCACCAACCGGCCTGGCCGGCATGGCGGTGAAGGCGGTGCCATGGTCGTTCTTCGTGGGCGCGATCGGTTTCGCAACCAACAGCCTGGTGGCGAACATGAGCCTGGTGACGAAGGTGGCGTTTCCGCGGGCAGTGCTGCCGCTGTCGGCGGTGGGCGCACAGTGCTTCGATACGGCGGTGGCATTGCTGGCCCTGGCGATCGTGCTCCCGCTGCTTGGTGTGGTGCCGGCGTCGGTGGCGCTGCTCTGGGTGCCGCTGCTGCTGGTCCTGCTGGTCGGGTTCACCACCGCCTGCGCGCTGTTCCTCAGCTGCGCCAATCTGTTCTATCGCGACGTGAAGTACATCGTCCAGATCTTGCTGACGTTCGGCATCTTCTTCACACCGGTCTTCTTCGAACCATCCATGCTCGGCGCCCGTGGCGCGCCGATTGCAATGCTGAATCCGCTGTCGCCGCTGCTCGAAGGGTTGCGCCTGGCGGCAACGCACGGGCACAACCTGCTCGAGCCACTCAGCACGACTCTGGCGAGCGGTGCCGTGGTGATGGTCTGGTCACCATGGTATCTGCTCTATTCGGTCCTTGTCACACTGATCGGCCTTCCGGCGGCGGCGCTCCTCTTCTATCGCTCCCAGTATGCGTTCGCTGAGTACGTCTGAGTGTCATGGCGACTGAACCGGGCATCGTGTTCGACGGCGTGTGGAAGAAATTCCAGCGCGGCGAACGCCATGACAGCCTCCGGGATCTGATTCCGGCGGCACTCCGGCGCTTTGGTCGACGGGCCGCGACACTGGACGAGCTCGACGCTGGTGATTTCTGGGTGGTGAAGGACGTGTCGTTTCAGGTGCGGCCCGGTGAGTGTCTGGGCATCATCGGCGGCAACGGTGCCGGGAAGAGCACGACGCTCAAGCTGCTGACCGGTATCCTGCGGCCCACGCGCGGCGCGATCGAAGTCACCGGGCGCGTCGGATCGCTGATCGAGGTCTCGGCCGGCTTTCATCCCGACTTGTCGGGCCGCGAGAACGTGTTCCTGCAGGGCGCGATCATGGGCATGAGCCACGCCACGATCCGGCGCCGCTTCGACGAGATCGTGGCGTTCGCCGGCGTGGGCGAGTTCATCGACATGGCGGTCAAGCGCTACTCCAGCGGCATGAACGCACGGCTCGGCTTCGCAATTGCGGCGCACCTCGATCCCGATGTCCTGATCATCGACGAGGTGCTGGCGGTGGGCGACCTGGGTTTTCAGCAGCGCGCCTTCGGCCGCCTGATGGAGCTGACGCGCAGCGGCATGCCGGTGGTGATCGTGTCGCACCAGCTGGATCGTGTGCTCCAGATGTGCACCTCGTCACTGCTGCTGCGGACCGGCGAAGTGGTCTGCGTGGGTGACCCGCGCGATGTGATCGCCCGCTACTTCGAAGGCAGCACCACGTCGGCCGAGGGCGAGGCACTGACGAGCGATGCGTCCTATGTGATTACCGAGGCCTCGATCGGCGCGCCCGGCGTGGGGTCTGGCGAGTTCATCGACATCCGCGTGACCTGTCGCCGGGTGGCGGATCGGCCGCTGCGTGGCGACGAGAGTGTCGGCATCGTGCTGGTGTCGCTGGCCGGCGCCACCAACGTGGCGGCATTTGGGACCAGAAGCGTATCAATCGAGCTGCCGGAATCCGGAACGTTCACGCTCGAGGCACGGATTCAGGCGAACGTGGCGCCGGGCCCGTACAGCGTGGAGACGTGGGTCTGGGCGACGCATGAGTCCCTGTTCCGTGGTCCACGCCTGTCGCTCGACGTGACGCCCACGGTCACCTTCGACGGCAGCGTCCAGCTCAATCCCACAATGTCGCTGCACCGTGTGCCCGAGGATGTGAGCACCCGGGTGCATGGATTCGTCGACGACCTGACGCAGAAAGCGAGCTGATGACCAATACGATCGCGCACGACCGCCGCGGCATCATCCTCGCGGGAGGGACAGGGACGCGCCTCTACCCGATCACGCAGGCCGTCAGCAAGCAGTTGCTGCCGGTGTACGACAAACCGATGATCTACTATCCGCTCACCACGCTGATGCTGGCGCAGGTGCGCGAGGTGCTGCTGATCACGACGCCGCATGAGCAGGCGCTCTTTCAGCGATTGCTGGGGGACGGGTCGCAGTGGGGCATGTCGATCCGGTATGCGATCCAGCCGTCGCCCGATGGTCTGGCGCAGGCGTTCATCATCGGCCGTGACTTCGTCGGCGACAAGACGAGTTGCCTGGTGCTCGGCGACAACATCTTCTACGGCCACGACCTGTCGGCCGCGCTCCAGCGCACCAATTCGCGGGACGAAGGTGCCACGGTGTTCGGCTACCGGGTGAGCGATGCATCGGCGTATGGTGTGGTGGAGTTCGATGCCCACGGGCGCGCCATCGGGATCGAGGAGAAGCCGACGGTGCCGCGCTCGAACTACGCCGTCACGGGGCTGTATTTCTACGACCGGCGTGTCTGCGATATCGCGGCATCGATCCGTCCCTCGGCGCGCGGCGAACTGGAAATCACCGATGTGAATCGTGCCTATCTGGAGCTCGGGCTCTTGCATGTGGAGCTGCTGGGCCGCGGCACGGCGTGGCTCGACACCGGCTCCCACGAATCACTGCTGCAAGCCGGCCAGTTCATCGAGACTATCGAGCAGCGCCAGGGACTGAAGGTCGCCTGCCCCGAGGAAATCGCGTGGCGGCTGGACTGGATTGACGACGCGCAGGTGGAGCGCCTGGCGACTCCGCTGCTCAAGACCGGGTACGGTCGCTACCTGATGGCGATGCTGAAGGAAGGTCACGGGCGATGACGCTGACTCGCCTTGCGATTCCCGGCGTGTGCCTGATCGAACCACGGGCCTTCGGTGATGCACGTGGATTCCTGCTCGTGTCATGGCAGGACGACGTATTCCGCCGTGAGGTGGCCGATGTGACGTTCGTGCAGGACAACCTCAGCCGCTCGGCGCGCGGCACCCTGCGCGGCATGCACTATCAGGGCGAACATACGCAGGGGAAGCTGGTACAGTGCACATCCGGACGCATCTGGGATGCCGCGGTCGATGTGCGCCGATCGTCGCCGACGTTCGGCAAGTGGATTGGAACCGAGCTGTCGGACGAGAACCACCATCAGCTCTGGATTCCGCCCGGTTTTGCGCATGGATTCCTGGTGCTTTCGGAATCTGCCGATGTGCTCTACAAGGTGACCGATCGCTATCACCCGGACAGCGAACGTACCCTGCGCTGGGATGACGCAACGGTGGGCGTGCCGTGGCCGCTGCAACCCGGAGTTGCACCCTTGCTGTCGCCGAAGGATGCTGCCGGCAGCAGCTTCGCAGCACTCGAGGCGTTGCCGTGACACGCCCTGTGATGATCACCGGTGCCGCGGGGCAGCTTGGCTTTGAGCTGCAACGCACTGCGCAGGCTGGCACGCCGGTGCTGGCGGTGGATATCGGCGAGCTGGATCTCACCGTGCCGGATGCCGTCGAAGCCTTCGTCGCTGCGCATGAGCCCTCGGTGATCATCAACGGTGCGGCGTACACCGCCGTCGATCGTGCCGAGGAGCAGCCGTTGGCGGCGCAGGCGGTGAATGTCACCGCCGCCGCGATACTGGCGCAGTCGGCATCACGGCACGGTGCGCGCATGATCCAGATCTCCACCGACTTCGTGTTCGGTGGTGCGACGGCCCGTCCGTGGCGCGCCGAAGACCCGACGGCGCCGGAGTCGGTCTACGGCACCACCAAGCGGGATGGCGAACACGCGGTGCTTTCCGCACTGGGCCAGCAGGCACTGGTGATTCGCACGGCGTGGCTCTACTCGGCGCACGGCGGGAACTTCGTCAAGACGATGCTGCGGCTGATGCGCGAGCGCGACGAAGTCCGGGTGATCGCCGACCAGATCGGCACGCCGACATGGGCCAACTCACTGGCCAGAACCATCTGGGCCGCGGTCGCGCGACCGCAAGTTTTCGGCATCCTGCACTGGACGGATGCCGGTGTGGCCAGCTGGTACGATTTCGCGATGGCCATTCAGGAACTGGCGCTGGCCGAGGGGCTGCTGACGCGGGTGGTGCCAGTGCGTGCGATCACGACGCAGGAGTATCCGACGCCGGCACGGCGACCGTCGTACAGCGTGCTCGACAAGTCCGCAACGACACAGGCGCTGGGCGAAGTGCCGATCCACTGGCGTACGAACCTTCACCAGATGCTGCAAGAGCTCGGCCATGCGTAGACTGCTGGTCACTGGTGGCGCAGGATTCATCGGCGCCAACTTCGTGCACCACTGGCTGTCCACGCACGAGTCGACGGTGGTGGTGGTACTCGATGCGCTGACGTACGCCGGCAATCTGGCCAGCCTGGCGCCGGTGCTGGACGATCCCCGACTGGCGTTCGTGCACGGCGACATCACGACCGAAGGACTGGCCGCCGGTTTGCTGCGCCAGCATCGACTGGACACGATCGTCCATTTCGCCGCCGAGTCCCACGTCGATCGCTCGATTCACGGCCCGGATTTGTTCGTGTCGACGAACGTGATCGGCACCCATGAGCTGCTGAAAGCGGCACGCCAGGTGTGGCAGGTGGAGCAGGCCGTACCAGGCCCGCACCGCTTCCACCACGTGTCCACCGACGAGGTGTACGGGTCACTCGGCCCGGATCACGCACCGTTCACCGAGACCACCGCCTACGCCCCGAATTCGCCATACTCGGCGACCAAAGCCTCGTCGGACCATCTGGTGCGGTCGTACTTCCACACGTTCGGACTGCCGGTCACCACCAGCAACTGCTCGAACAACTACGGCCCGTATCACTTTCCCGAGAAGCTGATTCCGCTGCTGATCGTGAACATCCTCGGCGGCAAGCCACTGCCGGTGTATGGCGATGGCCGCAACGTGCGCGACTGGCTCTATGTGCGGGATCACGCGCGTGCGATCGAGGCCGTGATCGAGCGCGGTCGCGAGGGGGAGGTATACAACGTTGGCGGCAAGAACGAATGGGCGAACATCGACATCGTGCGCCTGGTCTGCGGGCTGGTGGACTCGGCCATTGCGGCTGACGCATCGCTCGCCGCACGGTTTCCGTCGAGTCCGGCGGCGACGGGGCGACGTGCCGAGGAGCTGATCACGTTCGTGACCGACCGGCCGGGACATGATCGGCGGTATGCGATCGACCCGTCGAAGATCGAGGCCGAAATCGGATTTGTTCCGCACGAAACCTTCGAGTCGGGCATTCGGCACACGGTGCACTGGTTCCTGGCCAACGAGCACTGGTGGCGTGCGGTGATGGATGGCTCGTATCGCCAATGGATCGAAGCGAACTACAGGCGAGCCGAGCGGCAGAACACAACTCCGTGAACACTGGCCCGGACCGTGCGTCGGTCCAGCGAAGGTGGCAGGCTCTCCCCCCAGTCGAGTCGCGTGATGGCAGGCAGTGTCATACCTGAAGAGGCCGTTTCGCCGGATGCCGGTGCGGGAGGGTTCCTCACCTTCGCGCCAGATCCTTATCGGTATGACGGGAATCACGAGCTCGATCCGTGGGAAGTGAGCGGCATGATCGCCGCGCTGGTGCCGATCGGGGCGCGTGTACTTGATGTCGGGTGCGGCACCGGGGCGCTGTCGGTCGTACTCCGAGATGAACGACGGGCGAATATGGTTGGCATCGAGCCCGATGCGTCGCGGGCTGCGCGTGCTGCCGAGCGAGGGATCGAGGTGCATGCGGGCGTGCTGACACCGGCGTTGCGGACGTCGATCGGCGCGTTCGACGTCGCGATCTACGCCGATGTGCTGGAGCACCTGCCGGACCCGCTGGGCGAACTGGTCAAGGTCGCACCGTTTGTGCGGCCTGATGGCGTGGTCATCGTGTCGGTGCCGAACGTCGCGCACTGGTCGGTGCGGCTCGACCTGTTGCTCGGCCGTTTTCGGTATGCGCCATTCGGCATCATGGATGCGACCCACCTCCGCTGGTTCACCGAAGAAACGATCCGACAGGTGATGGATCAGGCCGGTCTGGATGTGGTGCACGTGCAGCAGACTGCGGGCACGATGCTGCTGTGTTACCGCGAAACGCGCCTGGCGAAGATCCCTGAACGGTGGCGCAGTCGGGCGGTGCGACGGCTGTCGCGACTCTTTCCACGTCTGTTTGGCTGCCAGCACATCGTGGTTGGCCGTTTTCGCACGCAAGGAGCTGCGGGATGACTGCTGCATCAATGACCGTGTCAGCAATGCGGTCGACGTCACCGGCCGTCCGGCCGAAACTGGTCGCCTTCCTGCTGCCGCAGTTTCATCCCACGCCAGAGAATGACGAGTGGTGGGGGCGCGGGTTCACCGAGTGGACCAACGTGGCGAAATCGGTGCCGCTGTTTCCGGGGCATGTGCAGCCTCACCTGCCGGCGGATCTTGGCTTCTACGATCTGCGATTGCCGGAGGCGAGGGCGGCGCAGGCCGGTCTGGCCCGGCAATACGGAATCGACGCGTTTTGTTACTATCACTACTGGTTTCACGGTAAGCGCCTGCTGAACACGCCGATCGACGCCGTGCTCGCCAGCGGGGAGCCGGACCAGCCATTCTGTTTCTGCTGGGCGAACGAACCGTGGAGTCGCACGTGGCTCGGCGACGAACGGGAGCTGCTCATCGGGCAGCGGTACTCTCGCGAGGATGATCGCGAACATGCGCGCTGGCTGACGAGCGCCTTTGCGGACACCCGCTACCTGAAGACCGACGACGGCCGGCCGATCTTCATGATCTACCGACCGTCGCACTTGGATGAGCCGGCGGCGACCATCGACATCATCCGCGACGCATCGGTCCGCGAGGGGTTGCCGGAGCCGTTCATCGTACTCGGCGACGGGCACGAACCCGGTGCCGATCTGCGCGGCAAGTACGGTGCTGACATGACGCTGCGATTCGAGCCGCAACTCGGTGCGATGCCGCACAGCACCTTCGAGGTGTCGCGCTGGCGCCGGTTCCTGACCACGTTCAAGTACAGCGGCATGTGGTCCACGCGGCTGCGCCTGTACGACTACGCCAGAAGCCGCGCCGCCATGCGTGCCATCCAATCGCGCGGGCCGGCGATCCGCACGGTGCTGGTGCGCTGGGACAATTCACCGCGTCGCGGCGAGCGTGGCATCATCATGACCGGTGCGACCCCGGAGGCGTTCGGCCGCGAACTGCGCAGCGAACTGGCGCGCCCCGACTGGAACAGCTCCGGCACCGGGCTGCTGTTCATCAACGCCTGGAACGAATGGGCGGAAGGAAACCACCTCGAGCCAGACCAGCAGCACGGCCACGCCTATCTCGAGCAGGTGCGCGACGCGCTCGAGGCACACGTGCGCGCGCACGGACTCGAGACACACGCGCGTACGCACGGACTCGAGACACACGCGCGTACGCACGGACACGAGACACACGCGCGTACGCACGGACACGAGGCACACGCGCGTGCGCACGGACACGGACATGTAGCCGCAGGTGGCGCGACGATTCAGGTGGAGCTCGACGCGTGACGGACGTGCTGCCCACCGAAGCAGCGACACCGCTCGCGCGTGCGAGAGCGCGCCTGCGGGCGCTCGCCATCTACCTGCCGCAGTTTCACCCTATTCCGGAGAATGATCTCTGGTGGGGGAAAGGGTTCACCGAGTGGACGAACGTGGCCAGCGCGCGGCCGCTGTTCACTGGCCATCAGCAGCCGCATCTACCGGCCGATCTTGGCTACTACGACCTGCGCCTGCCGCAGGTGCGCGAGGCGCAGGCGCAGATGGCGCGGGACGCAGGGATCCACGGATTCTGCTACTACCACTACTGGTTCTCGGGCAAGCGTGTGCTGGAACGCCCGTTCAACGAAGTACTGGAAAGCGGCAGCCCCGACTTCCCGTTCTGCCTCTGCTGGGCAAACGAGAACTGGACGCGGCGGTGGGATGGTCAGGACCACGATATCCTGCTGGCGCAGCACTATTCGCCGGCGGATGACCTGGCGCACATCCAGTCACTCTTCCCGGCGTTTGCCGATCCGCGCTACATCCGCATCGATGGTCGGCCAGTGTTTCTCGTCTATCGCACCGCGCTGCTGCCGGATCCCGCGCGAACGGCCGAGCGGTGGCGTGAGGCGTGTGTGCGTGCAGGGCTCGGTGATCTGTACCTGATTCGCGTCGAGAACTTCACCGCTGATCCGGTGCCGTCCAGCATCGGGTTCGATGCGGCGATGTCGTTCGCGCCGGACTGGCGCTCGTCACCACCGGCACGTCGGCCGTCGGCGCTGGTGCGGGTGCTACGTCGGCTGCAACTCGCTGATCCGCTGCTGGAACGGCAGATGGTGATGTCGTACCCAGAGCTGGCGGCGAATTTCCTGGCGCGACCGGTGGCACCGTACGTCCGGTATCCGTCGGTCACGCCAATGTGGGACAACTCGGCCCGCCGCCGGCAGCGCGGGGCTGCGATCTTCCATGGGTCCACGCCACAGCTCTATCAGCGCTGGCTGGAGCAGACCGCGTCGCGCTTTGCGCCGCCGTCGCACGACGAGAATCTCATCTTCATCAACGCCTGGAACGAATGGGCCGAGGGCAATCACCTCGAGCCTTGTCAGCGCTGGGGCTCGGCGTATCTCGATGCGACGCGTGATGCGCTGGCGCGCGCGGCGGTGATGGTGTGATGCAGGTCTCGGTCGTGATTCCGGCATACAACGCCGAATCCTTCATCGCGGAGACCATCCGGCGGGCGTGGGCGCAGACCTGGCCTCCGCTGGAGGTGATCGTGGTGGACGATGGTTCCCACGACGACACCGCTCGCGTCGCTGCGTCGCTGGGCTGTGTGGTGATCCGACAGGACAACGGCGGCGTCTGTTCGGCCCGCAACGCCGGGATCGTCGCGGCCCGCGGTGACTGGATCGCGCTGCTGGACCACGATGATCTCTGGGCGCCGAACAAGCTGGAGCGGCAGGCGGCAGCGGCGGCACTCTGCCCGGAGGTCAGTTGCATCGCCACTGACTTTGTGCGACTTGGGGCGGACGGGAGCATCAGCGACCCCTGCCTGTCGGAGCCGAAGTACGCACTCAGAGCACTCGCACTGGAGCACGTGGACGGCGTGGTCGTGAAGCTGGCCGAATCCGGCGCCGAGATCCTCAGGACCGGGTGGTTCCTGTTCCCGAGCTCGATGCTCATCCGTCGCGACGTGTTGATGGCCGCCGGCATGTTCCGGACGGAGCAGCGACTCTGCGAAGACGTCGATTGTTTTCTTCGCGTGCTGAAGCGGACACCGTTGGCGCTGATACGCGAGCCACTCTGGCAATGGCGCGAGCACGCGGGCAACAGCTCGCGGAATTTCACTGGGATTGCGGAGGGCTGGCTCCGGCTCGGCCAGTTCGTGAAGAGCGAGCCGGAGGCGTATCCGACGGCTACATTCGAGCGTCTGATTCCGACGCTGCTGGAGATGCGTCGGGCTCTGGTGGCCGAGTACACGGCGCGTGGTGATTTCCGGAACGCGCGTCGCGTGTCGCGCACGTCGATCGGCGGCCGGTTGACGCCGACCGACGCAGCGCTGGCCGTTGTGGTGGAGTTTCCGCCGTCGCTCTGGTCCATGCTCCGTCGCGCGCGGGGCCTCTTTCGGGCACTTTCCTTCTCATCGTGACGACACCGCCGAACACTGCGCTGCCCTGGTGGCAAGACCGGCTCCTGATCAGCGTCGCAGTCGTGTTCGGGGGATGGAGCCTGCTGGCGCTGACCTGGCCGCTCTCTGGCGACGCGGGGGTCTTTGCCTGGATGGCGGATACCGTGTATCGCGGCGGCGCACCGTACGTCGATGCCTGGGACACCAAGGGCCCAGCGGCATGGCTGCCGGCGCTGCTGGTGCAGGCGGTGTTCGGCCGCGTCGCATGGGCCATCCGCCTGTTCGACATCGCGATGGTGCTTGGCACCCTGGTTGCCCTCCGCTCGATTGCCCGTCGCCTCGAACAGCCTGGGTCCGGCCGGATTGCGATCGCGCTCTATGCGCTCTGGTACGCGAGTCTCGACTACTGGCAGAGTGCACAGCCGGATGGATTTGTCGCCAGTTGGCTGGCCATTGCCTGTGCCGGTGCAATCAGCGGCGGTCCCGCCGGGGCGCTGCTGGCCGGTGCACTCGTCGGCACGGCGACCATGGCGAAACCGTTTTATCTCGGCTATGCCGTGGTGATGTGGATCATCGTCGGGTCGATGCGGGAACAGAGCGTGCGAACGCGGGCGTGGCACGCGGTGCTGGTGGCGATCGGCATCGCGGGGGCCATCGCGCTGCTGCTGCTCTTTCTGCAGCAGCGCAACGGCCTGCAGGGATTCCTCGAGGTGCAACGCTGGAATCGCGACGTGTATGCGGGGCTCGGTGATCCATGGCTGACGCGTGTGCCGGCCATCTTCAAGGGCATGTTGCTCATGCCGTGGGGGATCGTGGGGCCGATCGCACTGTTCGGTGCCATCCGCCCCACGCGGGCCCATCGCAGGACGATTGCCGCGTTGGCCGTCGGGTTTGTCGGCGCGGTGGCCGGCGTCATGCTGCAGGGAAAGGGCTGGCAGTATCACTGGCTGCCGATGCTGCCGTTCATGGCGCTGCTGGCCGACATCGGATTCGCTGCGCTGCGTGCCGAAACTGCCGGCGAGATTGCCGGACGCTTTCGCTGGCTGGCGTTGCTGCTGGCCCTGACCGTCGCCGGAATCACACCACTCCAGCAGTTCTGGCGCTGGTCGCGCTCGCGCGTGTCACCTGAGACCATCGCCACCTATGAGCAGCGGGAGTTTCGCTACTATGGTCGGCAGCCTGGTTCGGTGTATGCGATTGTGGATAGCCTGACGCGTGGCATGGGCACCCCACCGGAGCTGCTCGTCTGGGGCATGCACATGGGACCGCAGTTCCTGCGCGGCATGCACATCCCGACCCGGTACGCCGTGATCCGGCCGCTGTACGACGGGCCAGGCTCGACGTTCCGACCGCAGTATCGCGCGGCATTCGAACGCGAGCTGGAGACGTCACCGCCGCGCTGGTGGCTGCAGCCGACGCCGGCACTCATGGCACGGGAAGAGGAACTGCGCGCTCACGACATCGAGCAGTATCCGGAGGCGTCGCTCGTGCTGCACTCGCAGTACCGGCTGGCGGGGCAGACGGCGGAGTGGATGATCTACGAACGGTTTACGACCGCCGCTGCACCCTGACCCCGCGCATGCGTCCCGCAGACTGTTCGCACCGGACACACCGCGCAGTGCATCACCCGCGCCGTACACACCAGCGCGCCGATCTCCATCAGCGCCTGATTGTGCGTCCACACCGCGTCCGGCCTGGTCGGCAGTGACCGCTCCGCCAGCGTCCACAACGCATTCTCGGTCGCCGCCACCTTCCGTTTCGCTCTCGGCAGGAAGACACGCTGCAGGACGCGCGCCACGTTGGTGTCCACCAGCGGGGCGCGACGGCCGTACGCAAAGCTCGAGACGGCCCCAGCCGTGTAGCGTCCGATTCCGGGCAGGGCATGCAACGCGGTGGTGTCCGACGGCAGCGTGGCGTGCGGATCCGCACCGTCGCGCGTGACCAGCCTCGCGGTGCGGTGCAGGTTGCGGGCGCGGGCGTAGTAGCCAAGCCCTTCCCAGGCCGCCTCCACCTGCGTCACCTCGGCCTCAGCGATCGTGTGCAGCGTCGGGAACTCGGCCAGAAACTCATGCCAGCGCGGCACCACACGCAGCACCTGCGTCTGCTGCAGCATCAACTCCGACACCAGGATCGCATAGGGATCCCGTGTGCGCCGCCACGGCAGGTCGCGGGCGTTCCGCTTGTACCAGGCGCGGAGCAGACGGCCAAACCGCCGCAACGCGTCATCGCTGACGCGCGCGGCGGGAGAACGCTTCCGGGATTTCTTGCGTACGCTCAGGTCAGGAAACCCGTTTCGTCTTCTTGCGCAGAAAATCCATCAGCACGAACTGGCCGAGGCTCATGGTGTTGGTGAAGTACGCCTTGCCACGTGAGATGGCCGACACCCGCTTCACGAACTCCACCAGCGCGTAGTCTCGCGCCAGCATGAAGGTGTTGATCGTGATGCCGTTGCGACGACAATCCGCCACTTCCTTCAAGGTCTGGCCGATCACGTTCATGTCCAGGCCCATGCTGTTCTTGTAGATCTGGCCGTTCGGCATGGTCAGCGCGCTGGGCTTGCCGTCGGTGATCATCACGATCTGACGCATGTCCTTCTTCTGCGACATGAGAATGCGGCGCGCCAGTTTCAGCCCTTCGGCGGTGTTGGTGTGGTATGGGCCTACCTGCGCCCCGGCCAGCGCCGCCAGCGGAATCTCTTCGGCGCTGTCATGGAACAGCACCACCCGGATGGTATCGCCCGGGAACTGCGTGCGGATCAGGTGTGTGAGCGCCAGCGCGACCTTCTTCGCCGGCGTGAAGCGGTCTTCGCCGTACAGGATCATCGAGTGCGAGGTGTCGAGCATCAGCACCGTGGCGCAGCTGGAGCGATACTCGGACTGCCGCACCATCAGGTCGCTGTACTCCAGATCCATCGGCACATCGAGTGATCCGGTGCGCAGCATGGAATTCTTCAGCGTCTCGTTGACGTCGAGGTTGAGCACATCGCCGAACTCGTACGGCCGGCTCCACGCATCACTCTCGATGCCGGTGGCGAGATACGGTGTGTCGTGGCTGCCGAAGGTGCTCTTGCCGAATGACCCGAGGATGTTGCGCAGCGACTTGTACCCCAGGAAGTCCACTCCCTTCTGCGACAGATTGAACTGCACGTCCTTGCTGGCAGCGTGCGCCAGGCCGCCCTTGCCGGTGACGTTCTGGTTCAGGTCCGTCGTCTTCGGCGGCAGCGTCGCGTTGATGAAGCCGTCGGCGATCAGGCGCTGCACGATCTGGTCGAGCAGTTCGCTCAGCTTCTGCTGCGAGTCCTCGTCGCCGTCGCCACGCAGGGCCTCGAGCATTTCCGGCGTGAACTGGCCACTCTCGATCAGCGCGTTGAGGATCGCCTCCTTCAACGCATCGATCGAACGGTCGGCGGGATCTTCGTCGCTGCCCCAGTGCGGGTTGTATCCCGCCGACTCCGCAAAGCCGCTCTGGAGCAGGAAATCCGACAGGCCATCGAGCAGCGCCTGCAGATCGACCGCGTCGGCGAGCTCGGGGTTGTACTTGGTGTAGGTGTGGAACTTCATGCTCCCTCCGCGTCGGCCGGTCGACGCACCTGATGTGCGACGCACTCCTGATCATAACATCCCGAGGCGATGACTCGTGCCCCTGGCCGCAAGCACCCCGACCCGGGACAGCGTCCAGAACTTCGGCTGCCGGCCACGCGTCGCGCCAAACGGCCGTCTCGGGGCTATTTTGCCGTCCTCGACTTCACTCCGTCCCCTCCGTCATGTCCCTCGTCATTCCCTCGCGCGCACTGCCCATCACCGGGCGCCCGATCCGCTTCGGTCTGGTCGGCTGCGGTCGGATTTCGGCCAGCCACATCGGTGCCATTCAGGCCCACAGCACGCGCGCCGAACTGGTGGCCGTCTGTGATGTCGTGAGTGAACGGCGCCAGGCGGCAGCCGAACAGACTGGTGCGACGGCGTACGACTCGCTCGAGGGATTGCTGGCGCACGAGCCGGCGGTCGATGCGGTCATTCTGGCTACGCCCAGCGGCCTGCACGCATCGCAGGCCATCGCGGTGGCGGCGGCGGGCCGGCACGTCATCACCGAGAAGCCGATGGCCACTCGCTGGCAGGATGGCAAGGCGATGGTCGCGGCCTGCGACAGCGCCGGTGTGCACCTGTTCGTGGTGAAGCAGAACCGCCGGAACCCCACGCTGCAGCTGGTGAAGCGCGCCATGCAGAAGAAGCGCTTCGGCCGGATCTACATGGTGAACGTCAACGTCTTCTGGACGCGACCGCAGAGCTACTACGACAATGCCGCCTGGCGCGGCACCTGGGAGTTCGACGGGGGCGCGCTCCTGACCCAGGCCAGCCATTATGTCGACCAGCTCGACTGGCTGATCGGACCGGTCGAGAGCCTGCAGGCCTATACCGCCACGCTGGCGCGCAACATCCAGGTGGAAGACACCGGCGTGCTGTCCGTTCGCTGGCGCACGGGGGCGCTCGGCTCGATGAACGTGACCATGCTCACCTACCCGAAGAACCTCGAAGGTTCGATCACGATTCTCGGTGAGAAGGGTACGGTGCGGCTGGGCGGCGTGGCAGTAAACAAGATCGAGCACTGGGCGTTCGAGGACAGCGATCCGGATGACGATCTGGTCGAGCAGGCGAGCTACGACACGACATCGGTCTACGGCTTCGGTCATCCGCTGTACTACGACAACGTGATCAGCTCACTGCGCGGCGAAGCGGAGCCCGATACGGATGGTCGCGAAGGGTTGCACTCGCTCGAACTGCTGATCGCCACCTACCTCAGTGCGAGAGATGGCAAGCGGGTCGCGCTCCCGCTGGAGTACTGAGATGGCGGTGACGATTCACCCCACGGCGATCGTGGATGATGGGGCGGTGATCGGCGACGGCTCGCGGGTGTGGCACTGGGTGCACATCAGCGGCGGCGCGCGCATCGGTGAGCGATGCTCGTTCGGCCAGGGGGTGTTCGTTGGTAATCGCGTCAGTGTCGGTGACAACTGCAAGGTGCAGAACAATGTCTCGATCTACGACAACGTGACACTCGAGAACGATGTGTTCTGCGGGCCGAGCATGGTCTTCACCAATGTCTACAACCCGCGATCGGCGGTGTCACGCAAGGACGAGTACCGCGACACGCTGGTGCAGCAGGGGGCCACGCTGGGGGCCAACTGTACGATCGTTTGTGGTGTGACGATCGGTGCCTTTGCCTTCGTGGGGGCGGGAGCGGTGGTGAATCATGACGTGCCGCCGTATGCGCTGATGGTCGGCGTGCCGGCGCGTCAGATCGGCTGGATGAGCGAACATGGCGAACGGCTTCCGTTGCCGCTGACCGGTGACGCCGAGGGCGCTGACCCGGTCACCGGGCAGCGTTACGTGCTGCGGGCGGGCAGGGTCTCGAGGCTGGACTGAGTCGTCGCGGTCGGGGGGGCGTCAGGGACGTCGTCGTCGGCCATCGGGATGAACACCGAGAAGGCCGTGCCTACCGCCGGTTCACTGTCCACGCTGATCGTCCAGCCATGCTCATGCGCGATGCCGGCAACGGCGGCCAGCCCCAGCCCGGTGCCGCCGCTCTGCTGCCGCTTGGTGGACCAGTAGGGGTCGAACATGTGGCGCCGCGCGTCGACGGTCATCCCGGTGCCCGTATCGGCGACCGTGACGACGACGTACTGCCCTGGCGGCACCGCGGCTGACTGCGGCGACTGTGCCGGCACATCCACCAGTGTGGTGGCGAGCGTCAGGGTTCCGCCGGCCGGCATCGCATCGCGGGCATTTGCAATCAGTGTCGTCACCACCTGTTGCAACAGCGACACGTCGCCAGTGACGAGGGCAGGGGCTGCCGTGTACTGCACATTCAGCTCGATCTGGTTGCCGAGGGATTCTGCCATGGCCTGCGCCGCTTCGGAAACGAGTGCGTTGGCGTCGATCAGTTCAGGCTGCAGCGAGTCGTGCCGCGCAAAGGACTGCAGTTGACGCGCCAGCGCCAGCCCATGCGCCGACAGATCGCGGATGCGTTCGATCGCGACCAGGTGCATGTCTGGATCGTCCGTGCTGTCGATGGCCAGCTGCGAAAAACCTGCCAGCCCATGCAGGACGTGGGAGAAATCGTCCGA
Organism: Gemmatimonadaceae bacterium; assembly: GCA_031374935.1. Classification (GTDB taxonomy): domain Bacteria; phylum Gemmatimonadota; class Gemmatimonadetes; order Gemmatimonadales; family Gemmatimonadaceae; genus JACMLX01. The sequence continues at coordinate 53,706 of JANMHB010000185.1, forward strand.
TACATGGCCGGCGAACGCCACCAGCGCGCTCTCCGATGCTTCCGACATCGGCGGCGATATCGCCGCGGCGACGGGTGGTGTCACGCTCATCACCGTCACAACACGCATGAGGTGCCTGGTGTGCGGGACGAAGGTCACGTGCAAGTCGTACTCGCGCGAGACGCCGTCGATCGACGTGATCTTTCCGCGTCCGGATTGTATCAGCCGCGTGGGATGCTCGATGACCGCCGGCGGTGGCCGCAGGAGGTTCGCCCACGACGCGTCCAGCAGCTCCATGTCGCGCCGCCCCGTGAGCGAGTCGCCGCTGGCGCCAAAGAGGCGATACGCCGCCGAGTTCGCCAGCGAAATCCGACCGGTCGTGGCCGGATCCGGCGAAGCATCGGCCACCCAGGTTGCGACCGGCGACGTCTCGAAGATTTCGGCGGCCAGTCGCTGGTCTTCGTGCATCGCCTTGCGCTTTGCCTCGAGGGTTTCGGCGAGGGTGTTCAGCGCGGCACCGAGCGCGCCGACGTCGCCGCCGTCGTAGGCCACGTCCGTGCGATGTGAGAGCGCGCCAGCGGCGAGACGCTGCGTGTCGGCCACCAGCGTCTGCATCGGCCCGCTGAACGCCCGCGCCGCCACGATCACACCGAGCGCCGCAATGGCCAGGGACAGCGCCGCCAGCATCAACGCGTCACGCAGCTGCGCGTCGACACGTCCCGTGAGGACTGATCGTGGCACACCGACGTAGACGCGCCACGGTAACCGCGTGAGCGCAGCGTAACCGACGGATCGCATGACCCCGTCCTGCCCTTCGAGGTCGAGCACGCCCTCACGCTCCACGCCGGCGGCAAGCACCGCGGTGTCTCGTGCGTCACGCTCGGTCCAGCGTTCGGGCGAGCGAGGTCGGCCGAGCAGGCCTCCAGACCGGCCGGTGAGCACGGCGACGCTGCCATCAGGGAGGGAGTCGCTGCCCAGCAAGCTGCGAACGGCGGCATCCGACAGGACGGCCACCACCGCACCGCTGACATCGGCCGGACAGTCGCATCGCACCCGACTGCGCACCACCGGTCGAACGATGATCATCGCGATCGAGTCCGTCTCGGTGCGCACCGCACCTTCGTCGACGAACGTCGACGAGGTGTTGCCGCGGGTGTCGGACTGCAGCACGTTGCTCAGCGCGCTCAGGACCAGCGTTCTGCGTCGCGCCTGTGGGATGTTGTCGATCCGGGAGGTGGCGCCAATCAGCGCGCCGGTCCGACGACCGCTCGTATCGAGCAGCGCGATCGAGAGCGACCGCTCGAGCACGGTGTCGCTCACGCCCCGAACTGCCAGCGGACGCATAGTGCTTCGCGACTGTCGGACCTGCGCGGCCGCGGCATCGAGCAGCTGATCGACCGTGCGCAGGTGCTCGTCGAGGTTCCGGGCCGTGGTCCGCGCCCGCGCCAGACTCGTCTCGCGCATCGACGACAGCGTCACGCTTCTGGCCCGGGCGCCAGAGAGGGCGGCGGAGAGCACGAAGGGCGTGACCGCGGCGGCCACCACCACCAACAGACGACTGCGCAGGCTGGCGAGGAGCAGCACGGTCACATGGCAGAAAGGAACAAGAACCGACCGAAAACCAAACACGACGCCCAGAGCAAGAAGCGTACTATCCTGCGCGCAGCGTGCCTATGGCCGAGTTCGAATGGCATCGGCTCGGGAAACGTCGAAACGCCTGCTCCGCGCAGCGAGGCGGAGCAGGCGTCTGGATGGACCAGCGGCGACCCAGCGTCGCCGTTGCATCAGGTCGTGGTCAGAAGTCGTCGCTTGGCCGACGACGCTTTTCCGGGATGGCCCGCCCATACTGACCGGCGTCACTGCGGCTGATCTTTTTCCGGGCCACGAGGGCTTCCAGCACGAGTTCGCAGGCCGCCGCCGTCGTGCCGTGATCCGACACATCGGCCAGTCGCAGCGCACGCACGATGTTGAGCAAGGTGGGCACGGTCTCGAAGGCCTTCACCATCGTGCTGGCGGCGACGTCGTCCGACACCTGCAGGGCGCCGCCTTCATCGAACCAGATCACGATCTCGTCGCTCGAGAACTCCTTGCCGACGCTCGACAGGGTGGCGTCGGAGGCACGACGGATCAGCTCGCGCGCGATCTTCTCGCCACCGACCAGTTCGCCCTCGTACTCGAGCTCGATCTTGCCGGTGATCGCCGGCAACGCGGCATAGACGTCACTCATCCGCGGAACGGCCACCGATTCCTTCGTCTGCAGCGCCCGGCGTTCGGCGTTGGACACGACGTTCTCGAGCACCGAGATCGGCATGCGTTGCGAGACGCCGCTGCGACGGTCGATCCGCTTGTCCTCGCGCGCCTCGAACGCAATCCGTTCCACCACTTCGGCCATGAAACCGGGCACATGCACGCTGACGGAATCCCGCACCGTCCAGGCTTCCTGCTTCGTGATCGACACACCCAGATCCACCGTCAGCGGGTAGTGGGTCACGATCTCGCTGCCGATGCGGTCCTTGAGCGGCGTGATGATCTTGCCGCGGGCCGTGTAGTCCTCGGGGTTGGCCGTGAAGCAGAGCATGACATCCAGCGGCAGGCGCACCGGGAAGCCTTTGATCTGCACATCGCCTTCCTGCATGATGTTGAACAGTCCGACCTGCACCTTGCCTGACAGGTCGGGCAATTCATTGAGCGCAAAGATGCCGCGGTTCGCCCGCGGCAGCATCCCGAACTGGATGGTGAGTTCGTCGCTCAGCATGTGTCCGCCGCGCGCAGCACGGATCGGATCGACGTCGCCAATGATGTCGGCAATGGTCACATCCGGCGTGGCGAGCTTCTCGATGTACCGTTCATCGCGATGCACCCAGGCGATGGGTGTGTCATCGCCGGCTTCGGTGAGGCGTGTCTTGGCATACTTCGAGATCGGCGCAAACGGGCTGTCGTTGATCTCGCTCCCGGCCACGATCGGCATTTCATCATCCAGTAACGCCGTCAGCGCGCGCAGAATGCGGCTCTTTGCCTGTCCGCGCAGGCCGAGCAGGATGAAATTGTGCCGACTGAGCAGAGCATTCACCAGCTGCGGCAGGACCGTGTCCTCGTAGCCGATCACGCCGGGCAGCAGCGTATCGCCGGCTCGTACCCGCTCGAGGAGATTGTTGCGAATCTCGTCCTTGACCGATCGCGTGGCGCGGGCGGACTCACCCCAGGAGGAGCGCTTGAGCGCGCCGAGGGTGCTGGGCAGTTGGGACACGAAGAACTCCGAGAACGGGAATGAACTGCGACTGTTGCGCTAACGCCGGACAGCGCCCTGAACGTTTCCACCGCTCGGCTCAAATACAAGAATAGTCGCGGCGGCAACCGGCCTACGCCCGTCAGCGCCCCGAACGCACCATCGGCCCCTCGAATGCAGCGCCGATACCGCGACCTCACGAGCACTCTCTCGAATCGCACCACGATTCGCGTCCGCTGGTTCGGAAGTTTGCGGCACCAATGCGTTGCGGCTTTGCGGCGCGCGCAACGCGCTTGCGTCGAAGCCGTTGCCGTTCGCTCTTGCCGCATCGCCAGCCATCCGCATCACGCAGATCGGCGCACGCAGATCGGCGCACGGCGGCGTCGCGCTGCGCTAGCCGACCGCGCTGACCTCGACAAGGTTGTCGTAGAACACCGGACCCTCGCCCAGGTCCGTCAAGCGCTGCGACGTGGTGTCGTTGGCATTGCGCCCGTCGTCGGCCAGCTTCGTCCACCAGATCGAGGGTGCCCAGACGACACCCGGTCGGATACCGTCCGAAAGCTTCAAGCGGGCGTGGAAGGCCCCGCGATCGTTCGCGATTTCGACCACCTGGCTGTCACGCAGCGCCCGCGGACCCGCGTCGTCGGGGTGCATGATGCACTCCGGCTCGCGCGCCGATCGCCGCAGCGATCCGATGTTCACGAAGGTCGTGTTCAGGAACTGGTGGGCGGGACTGGAAATCAGCTGCAACGGGAAGCGCGCCGCGAGCGCTGGTGAGGTCTCGAGTGACTCGTACGGCGCGGTGTAGGTGGGTACCGGATCGATGCCCATTGCCTCCAGGCGCGGCGAGACGAACTCACACTTCCCACTCGGCGTCGGGAAGCCTCCCTCGGCAAAGGGCAGGAACGGGCGCGGCACGTTGAGTCGCACCCAGCCGCGCTCCTGTAATTGCTCGAAGCTGACGCCTTCCATCCTTGCATGATTTGAAGCCAGGACCTGCCTGATCAGCGCGATGTCATCATCGCGTAGCGACGGGTCGTCCAGCTGCATCGCGGCCGCGAGGCGGCGGAAAATCTCGGTGTTCGGCAGCGCCTCGCCGTGTGGTGCGATGGCTGGCCGATTGAGCGTGGCATACAGGTGCCCGTACGCCGTATGGACATCCCAATGTTCGAGTTGCGTGGTCGCCGGCAGCACGAAGTCGGCCCAGTCGGCGCTGTCGGTCTGAAAGTGTTCCAGCACGACGGTGAACAGGTCTTCGCGCGCCAGGCCGCGCTTCACCGCCGAACGGTCTGGCGCGATCGCTGCCGGGTTGCTGTTGTAGACGATCAATGCCTGGACTGGTGGTCCGCCGACGCCCGCATCCGGCAGCGTGAGCGCCGCGCCCAGCAGCGCCATGTTGATGGTCCGTGCGGGAGGGCCCAGATCAGGGCGCTGCAATGCGTCCTTGTTGAACGCGAACGTTCCGCTGCTCGACAGGTTCACGCCACCGCCGGGCCGCCGCCAGTGGCCCACCAGCGCCGGCAGGCAGGCAATGGTACGAACTGCCATGCCCCCACCGGCGTGCCGTTGCAGACCGTAGTTCACGCGCAGAAACGCCGCCTTCGCGGCACCGTACGCCGCCGCCAGCGCGGCGATGCGGCCGGCGTCGATGCCGGTCACTTCCGCCGCGCGCTCCGCCGGCCATTCGGCGGCACGTGCACGCAGCGCATCCACGCCGACGGTGTATCGAGCGATGTAGTCATGGTCGACCCAGTCGTGCCGAAACAGCTCGTGCATGATGCCGAGTGCGAGTGCCGCGTCGGTGCCGGGCTTCAGCGCGATCCAGTCGTCACACTGTTCAGCGGTGCGCGTGCGAATCGGGTCGATGCAGATCACGCGCGCGCCCTGCTTCCGTGCATCGAGGATGAACGGCCAGAGATGCGGGTTGGCGGTGAGCGTGTTGGTGCCCCAGAGCAGAATCAGGTCGCTCTGGGGCACCCCCTCGATGTCGGCGCCGATGCTGCCACCAACGGTCATCATCATTCCGACGCGACCCGCTTCCGCGCAGATCGTGCGGTTGAGGCGGCTGGCGCCCAGCACGTGAAAGAACCGACGGTCCATCGAGCTGCCCTGCAGCTGACCCATCGTCCCGGCGTATGAGTACGGCAGGATCGCCTGCGGGCCGTGCGGCCCGGTGCGGATCGAGTCCAGACGGTCTGCGATCGTCGTCAGCGCCTCGTCCCACGAGCAGGGCTCGAACCGGCCGGTCCCCTTCGGCCCAACGCGGCGCAGCGGCGTGGTCAGCCGATCAGGGTGATACGTGCGCTCGAGGTATCGATTGACCTTCGCGCACAGGAAACCACTGGTGACGGGGTGCGACGGATCGCCCTGGATTCGCGTCGCGCGCCCCGCTCCGTCGACGGTCACCAGCGTTGCGCAGGTATCGGGGCAGTCGTGAGGGCAGGCGCCTCGGACCACCAGTCCGGCAACTTCGGCTGTATTCGGCACAATCCGGCAAGACTTTGAGGGGAAGTTGAGGAAAATGACCACTTTCCTCTTGACATCGTAACTCGACGGCATATTCTTCACGTCGCTTCCAGCCGGCGGGCCCGCCGACCGGAAGCTTCAGTTTGTCACCACCTTGGATATCCAGGAGATTTCCCAATGAAGCGTATCGCCACGTTCGCCGCCATGCTCGTCCTCGCCGCCTGCGGCGCCAAGACGGAAGAAGCCCCGAAGATGGATTCGGCCGCCGCCGCACCTGCAGCTGCTCCGGCTCCTGAGATGGCCGCCCCGGCCGCGATGGACAGCACGAAGAAGGACAGCACGGCGATGGCAGCCCCGGCCGCCGACACCGCCAAGAAGATGTAATTTCGCCCTCACCGGCGAGGTCTGCGGGGCTGCTCTCACGAGCAGCCCCGTTTTGTTTTATCCCTCGTCGGCCGCACCCACGACCGAGACGGCGTGCACCGCACCAGCGTCGCTCACCCAGACGAGCTCGCCGCCATCGGGCACCTCGCGACGCAGCATTGCGATGCCGACCAACCGGCCGTCGTCAGTGCGCGCCGTGCTCCGGATATCTCCAACCGGTGCCGACTCGGCATTCAGAAGCGGCGCAGCGCGTGGCGGCGACGTTCCGGCCGACAGCTGCACTCGCCGCAGCGTCCGGTTCACATGCCCGCGGAAATGCACCCGGGCCACCGTTTCCTGGCCGGTGTAGCAGCCCTTCTTGTACGAGATGGCCAGCAGGGCGTCCATGTTCGCCTCCTGCGCCAGCGTCGATTCATCCATGTCGACGCCCCACTCGGGGCGGCCCGCGATGACACGGAGCCGATCCCATTCCTCCAGCTCGCCCTTGGCCGCGCCGGCCCTTTCGAGCACCTCGCGCAACGACGCGAAATCGGCGGCGTCGCAGTGCAGGTCGAACACCTCGGTGTCACCGAGGTCAGGCACGCGGACCAGTCGCGCCATCACACCACCGAGAGTCAGCGGGCGATGTGTGAACGCCGGCCCGGCGATCACCTCCGCCAGCGGATCGGCCGCTGCTCCCGCCGCCGTCAACAACGACGGCACACCAGGGCCGACGACTGAGAGACAGGCCGTCGATGCGGTGACATCGACGTACTTCGCGAGGCGCGGGTTGACGTACTTGCGAATCATGGCCGCAAAGCCCGGCCCGGCGACCGGGTTGGCGTCGACCAGCAGCGACTGCACCGTGCCGTCGTCGCCCGCGATGGCCAGAATCCTGACATCGGCGATCACCCGACCCTTCGTGGTCAGTGCGCAGGCGTACTGTCCGTCACCACCGCGGAGACTCAGCACATCATTCGTCACCAGGCCGGTGAGCGACTCGGCGGCCTTGGGCCCGCTGAATGCCATGCGCAGCCGGTTCGAGCGGTCAAAACAACGCGTGGTCACAGGAGTGACGTCGGACGAGGATGCGGCTGGAACGGACATGACTGATCAGGCGGGTCGGAAGAGGGTCGCAACGAACGATGCGTCGAGCTGGGCCAGCGAAACAAGGTGCGCGTCACCGCCGGTGCCCGCGTCGCCGCCGACCTGCACGGTGAGCAGTCCCGCCCGCGCAGCACCGGCGAGCAGTGGTCCCGGGACAAAAGCTACTCCGCGCTGGGCGTGCAGCCTGCGTTGTGCGTCAGCCCACGCGGCGTATTGCTCACCTTCGGCCGTCTCGGCAATCGAGCGGATCGTCGTCACGCACGCGTCGAGGCCGGCCAGCTCGAGCAGCTGCCGGGCCTCGTCGTATGTGGCAGCGGTCACGACGGCCAGTGGATACTCCGCGGCGATCGACAGCAGCGCGTCCCGCGCGCGTGGATCGAACGAAGGTGCACCATGCGCAATCGCGGCGGTCACGGCATCTCTCGCGCGGCGCACGACCAGCTCGCGCCCCACCGCATCGAGTCGCACCGCGGCGGCGCTCCGCTCGAGGGCGAGAGCAGCGGGGCGTCCGGCATGGGCGTGTGCGACGTCAGCATACGTCGCGGTCACGCCCTCGGCCGCCAGTGCCTGCTGTAGAGCTCGTGCACGCAGACCGAGTGTGTCGAAGAGCAGTGCCTCGATCTCGACGATCAGTGCCGTGCGCGTCACGCGCTGGCGTCGGCGGCGTAGGCAGCGTCGAGCAGATCGATCGGGTGGACGACGCGTGTACCGGTGCCGGCGCGCAGTAATCCCGCACCGATCTGCATCAGGCAACCCGGATTGCCGGTGACCACCAAGGTCGCACCAGTGGCCGCGATGTGGCGCAGCTTGGGTGCCAGCACGGCATCCGAGACATCGGGTTCGATCAGGTTGTAGATGCCGGCTGATCCACAACACTGGTCACTGTCTTCGAGCGGCACGTAGGTCACGTTGCCGATCGCCGCGATGATGCGCAGGGGTGGCGCCGTCAGTCGCTGCGCGTGCTGCAGGTGGCAGGGTGCATCATAGGTGATGGTCACCGGTGCGCCGAGCGACGCAGGCTTCGGCCCCGCATCGGCAAGCAGTTCCGTCGCATCGCGGGTGCGCGTGGCAACGGCCACTGCGCGCGCATGCCACTGGGGGTCGTCGTGCAGGAGATGCGCGTAGTCCTTGAGCATTGCTCCGCAGCCGGCGGCGTTGACGGCAATCAGTGCCGACGGTGTTGCCTCGAACGCCACGATGTTCGCTTTCGCCAGTGTGCGGGCGGTCTCGAGATCACCCGCATGTGCGTGCAGCGCGCCGCAGCAGCCCTGTGATGGTGTCGCCACCAACCGGTATCCGTTCACCGTCAGCGTCCGTTCGGTGGCCAGATTGGTGGCGCGTTGCAGTCCGTGCATCACGCAACCGCGCAGCAGCGTGACGTCCCCCGCCGTGCCACTGCCCGATGCGACATATGGTTGCGCGTCGAAAACCGTATGCGTGCTGGCCAGCATCGCCATGCCGGCTCCTGCGCGGCCTGGCAGCGCTGCGAACAGCGGCGGCACGCCAATGGCTCGCAGCACGCGGCCACCGAACAGCGCCAGAAACAGCAGCGCTCTCGATGCAAATACGCGCAGGATGAGCCGCGCGATGAGCGGCGGCGGCTTCACCGTGCGGAGTGTCGCCCGCGTGGCTTCCAGCAGCTGGCCGTACGGCACACCGCTCGGGCAGGCGGTCTCGCAGGCGCGGCATCCGAGACAACGGTCCATGTGCTGCTGCACCACCGGGTCGGTCACCGCCATCTCCCCATCGAGCAGGCTGCGCATCAGCACAATGCGTCCACGCGGACTGTCATTTTCGTCTTCGAGTGCCAGATACGTCGGACACGCAGGCAGACAGAAGCCGCAATGCACGCAGGCATCGATGCCCGCGGCGGCCTGTGCCAGCGGTGAGCCCGGCAGCGCGCAGGCGGCACTCGAGTGAGTGTCGGTGGCAGTCTCCGGCTCACGCATGTGCGTTGATCCGTGCGTTGCAGATCGCCTGTGGGTCAAACGCACGACGGATGCGTGCGGCGAGGCCGGTGGCCAGCGGATCCGGTTCGGTTGCCCACCACGCGTACGGCAGCCGCTCGGGCATCCGCTGCTCGCCGGCAACATCCGCCTGCACCGCGTGACGCACCGCCTGCACATCGCCGGTGAGGATCACGCGCACCATGCCCCGACTGAGTGTGGCGTGCATGGCGAGTTGCGCTGCCTGTGTGCCGATCACCTGACGCAGGCGTGTGATGCGCGCCGGCACGCTGCTCACCGATCCGCTCACACGAAGGACGGCGGCGGCACCGGTATCGAGCTGCGACACCCGTCCCCAGACGGCGGGGTCAGCGTCGTGGCATGGGCCGATCGTGTTCATCACCGTGCGTTGGCCACGTGCAAAGCTGTCGTTGCCACCGCACCGAACCAGCACCACATCACGACCGTCGCTGATGCCGAGTGCCTGCGACGTTGCACCATCGATCCACTCGCAGGCCAGCAGCGACAGCGTCGGTTGCCGCAGCGCCTGCAGCAGCGCAGGCAGATGTGCATGATCATCGACGGGAATCGCGAGCGTGACATCGTGCACCGGCAGTGCCCGGAGTCGAAGTGTGACCGCAGTGATGGGTCCCAGCGTGCCCCAACTGCCGGTGAAGAGCCGCACCAGGTCGAAGCCAGCGACATTCTTCACCACCCGCCCACCCGGCCGCACGATGTCCCCGTATCCGGTGATGGCGTCGAGGCCGAGGACCAGATCACGCGGTGTGCCGAACGCATGGGCGAGTGGGCCCGCCGATGCGGTGGCGACAGTGGCTCCGATCGTGCCCCGACGCTCGCCGGCAGGATCGAGTCCGAGCCACTGTCCATGCGCAGCCGTGGCGTGCGCCAGCTCCGCCAGCGACGTGCCGGCCAGGGCGGTGATGGTCAGATCGCCTGGCACGTACGTGCTGATTCCGGAGAGCTGGCCCAGCGAGAGCACGGTTGCCGCATGGCACGGCGGCCCTCCACTGTGCCACGAACGAGCACCGACAATCTGCAGCGGTGCCTGTGCGGCCGCCGCGTCGCGGATCGCAGACTGCACCTCGGCCACTGACCGGACGTACACCGTCGGTGCGGTGTCCGGCGCCAGGACATCCGTCACGCCACCGCCCCGACCGTGCGACCGGCAGGCGCCTGGTGCCATTCCCGGCACGAATGAACAGGCACCACTTTGCCGCGATTGGCGCGGTGGTCGGGATCGAAGACATCGCGCAACCGGCACATTGCGGCCAGCGTATCGGCATCGAAGAGCGATGGCATGTAGTCGATCTTGTCGAGGCCGACGCCGTGTTCGCCGGTGATGGTGCCCCCTTCGCGGATACAGGCCTGCATGATCTCGGTCATGCACTGATGCACACGCTGCGCTTCATCGGCGTTGGTGGCATCGTAGCTGACGCTCGGATGCAGGTTGCCATCACCGGCATGGAAGATGTTCCAGACCGTGACGCCGTGTCGAGCGCCGATGACGCCGATTTCCTGCAGCATGGCGGGCAGCCGTGTTCGCGGCACGACGGCGTCCTGCAACACGAGGTGCGGCGCGGCGCGGCCCATCGCACCGAACGCCTTCTTCCGACCCTGCCAGAGCCGGGTGCGCTCTGTGCCATCGGCGGCCACTCGCACATCGCGCGCGCCGCAGTCGCGGCAGTGTGCCACAACGGCCGCAACATCGTCGTCCAGACCGTCCGTGACGCCATCGAGATCGACCAGCAGCACCGCCTCGCAGTCGGTGGGATAGCCGGCGGCGTAGACGGACGCTTCGACCAGTCGCACCGCGGCACCGTCCATCAGTTCGAGCGCGGCAGGAAGAATGCCGGCCGCGATGATCGCACTGGTGGCACGCGCGGCCCCGTCGACCGACATGAAGTCGGCCAGCAGTGTGCGCACCGCAGGCGCATTGGGCAGCAGCCGCACCGTGCAATCGAGTGCAATGCCGAAACAGCCTTCGGAGCCGACGAAGGCGCCCAACAGGTCGTAGCCGGGTGCCTCACCATGTGGCGCACCGAGTGTGACAATCTCGCCGTCGGGGAGAATCACCGTGCAGGCCACGGTGTGATTGAGGGTCACGCCGTACTTCAGGCAGTGTGGGCCACCGGCATTCTCGGCGACATTCCCACCGATGGTGCAGGCGCTCTGGCTCGAGGGATCGGGCGCATAGTGCAGGCCGTGATGCGCTGCCGCCTTCTGCAACGAGCTGTTCACGACGCCGGGTTCGACGGTCGCGATTCTGTTGTCAGGATCAATCGCAAGAATGCGCGTCAGGCGGTTCAGCCCGATCAGCACCGTGCCATCGGCCAGCGCGCCGCCGCTCAGCCCCGTACCGGCGCCACGTGGCACGAATGGCACGCCGGCTTCGGCGAGTGCGCGCACGACGGCGATCAACTCGTCGCGCGATCCCGGAAAGACGGCCAGCGACGGCGTCTGGGCGTATCCTGGCAGGCCATCACTGGTGTACGCCACGAGTGAGCTGCCGCGCTCGAGGACGCGCTTCTCACCGACGATCCGCGCCAGCGTGGTGCCGAGTCTGTCCATGCGCGATCACTCCGCGCCGGCGGGATCAGCATCCTCGTCGGCGCCGCCGCGGCGGTGCAGGTCTGCGGCGTCCTCGATGTCCGGCAATCGCTCAGCCAAAATTTCTTCAACCCGTCGCAGGCGCGACAGCGGGCTGCGATTGGCCAGCAGTTCATACTGGATGTCATTGTCGAGCATCAGGAGCTGCGCGACCTGATAAGCGAGGGTCGCCGGGTCCTCACCGAACTCCGGGGGGTCGCCTTCGATGTCGTGCAGCGTCATCGACGCGATGAGGGCGCGTGTGGCCAGCGTCCGCAGTTCCGACGCCGCCAGCTCGAGTGCCACCGGTTCCTCGCTGCGATCCGTCCACTCGTCGATGTGTGCCACGCGGTAGGGCGTCCCGATTTCGAGCCAGGTCTCGAAGCGGAATCGTTCCTGGCCTTCGACGATGATGTTCGATCGACCGTCGGGCAGGGTTTCCTGCGCGGTGACCAGCGCGATGCACCCGATGCGCCCGACCGGCAAATCGGCTTCCGATGTCAGCGGCGGCGGCGCGATGATGCCGAAGCGCTTCGTTCCGGCACTGACATCGCGCAGCATGGCGCGGTAGCGCGGCTCGAAGAGATGGAGGGGCACGGGCGTCCCCGGCAGGAGCACGAGGCCGAGGGGGAAGACCGGAATGGGCGAAGTAATCACGGAGACAAACTACCACCCGGTGGCAGAGTGGTGCCCTGTGCCGCGATCAGCTCGGTGGTGCCCCCGTTTGCTGCGCCGCGGCGACGCGCTCGACCAGCGCGAGCAGCGAGGCGAGGTCAAAAGGCTTCTCGATCATCGGGCAGCCGCACCGTGCCAGAAACTCGACTGCGTCGTCGTCGCCGGTATCACCCGAGGAAAAGATGAAGCGGCGGGCCAGCTGCGCATCCGCGTTGGCCACCAGCCCATGCAGTTCGATCCCGGAAAGACGCGGCATGCGCATGTCGGTGAGGACCGCGTCGAAGCGGATGCCGTCGCGCTGGTGATCCAGCAGCAGTACGCGGGCATGCTCGCCATCTTCCGCTTCCGCGACCTGCCAGCCACGGCGGACGAAGAAGCGGCGCAATGCGGAACGCAATGTCGCCTCATCGTCCACCAGCAAGAGCGACCGACTCACCGTAGGGTTCGTCGATGCTTGCTCTGCACCAGCGTCGTGCGCGTCGAAATTCGAACTGATCATTCCTGTCGGTTGCACGTGGAGTTCACGAAAACGTACACCGTTCCAACGCGCTATCCAGCGAAACCGTTGTGCGTGATTATTAGCGTGAGCACACAAACACCACGATACGCTGGGCGTACCGTGGTGTTCATGAAGCAACTCTCATCGATTTGTATCAGAACAGTTGCATACTGAACCGCTCCTCCGGGTGACTGCGGTTCCTCAGGCGACCTGCCAGAACCCAGCCAGTGCATTGCCATCAGCGCTGTCGCGCAGCTTCTCGAAGGCACGCTCACGAATCTGGCGGATCCGCTCGCGGGTCACGCCGAGCAGGTCACCGATGCGCTCGAGCGTCATCGGTTCCGCCTTGTCGTCGAGACCGTAGTACATGGTGAGGATCTGCCGTTCGCGAATCGTGAGGTGCTTGTGGATCGCTTCCTTGACGAAGCCGCGCATCAGGCGCTCGTCGGTGGCTTCCTCGATGTCACGGCCATCACTGATCGAGAACCGTTCGCCAAGGGTGCTGGCGTCGCGATCGGACTTGTCGACCGGGGCGTCGAGTGACGTCTCGCTGGTCGTCATCTGGCGCTGTGCGCGGACCGTCTCGGCATCTTCGTTGATCATCTCCCCGAGCTCGGCATCCGTGGGTTCACGGTTGAGCTTGGTTGCAAGGATCTGTTCCGCCTTGGCCATCCGGAGCAGCGCCGAATTCTGGTTGAGCGGAACGCGGATGCTGCGGGTCTGTTCGGCGAGGGCCTTCAGGACGGCCTGACGCACCCACCAGACGGCGTACGAGATGAACTTCACGCCCTGATCCGGATCGAACTTCCGGACCGCCTTCAGCAGCCCTTCATTACCGATCGCGACCAGTTCGGCCAGGTCCAGCCCATGCCCCTGATACTTCTTCACGTAGCTGATCACGAAGCGCAGGTTCGCGGTCACCAGCCGTTCCGCGGCCGCCACATCACCCTGCTGTGCGAGCCGGGCGAGGGCCCGCTCCTCTGCCACACTGCCGATCAGCGGAAGGCGCTTGATGTCGGCGAGATACTGGTCGAACGTGCTGCCGCCGGTGCTCCGGGTGTACTGCCGGTTACGTGCGGTACCGACCTTCTCCATGGGTGAGTCTCCATGCGCTTGGACGGCACTGGATGCGCCGCCAGCCTTGTGGGTCGCACCGGGTCGAGGGCTGGTCGGCTCGGTGGTCGAAACCGGGGCATGCCGGTTTCACGGGCACAATAACCGTCACGGGAACATGACAAGTCAAGTGTCAACTTTTCTGGACATTCGGGTCGAATCCCCTCTGTGACACTCGCGCTGCGTTTCTCGATTCCGCCGGAAAGTGTCAACTTTGCGGAACAATCCGCTCTGGTTGAGTCCGGTGTAACCCGTCATGCCTCAACGGCTTCCGCGCCTCGTTGGCGGGTCGCCGCTACGGCGTGCGAGGGACGAGCTGGGCATATCCGCGACGGCGGCCGAAGCGCCGCGCCGCCTTGCAGTCGGGCATCCAGACATCGATGATGCCGCCCTTGATGACTCCGCCTGTGTCATCTGCCAGAAACCGCCCGTATTTCGAGCGCCCGATGAACAGGTCCACCTCACGGCCCAGCGGGAAGAGTTTCCGATCTACCGCGATGATGCCGTCACGGACCAGATTGCCGCGACGTGTGCGCCCCTGGAGGCAGTAGGCGGTGATGCTGACCGCGATCCGTTCACCGGCGCGAGCGCGCTCCTCGATGCTCCGGAACAGGCGGCCCTTGGGCAATCGCACCGCGGGCAGCGCCAGTCTCTTCGCCAGAATGCGGACGGAATCGGGGCGGGTCGTATCCGCGGCACCGCGCTCGGCGGGGATCGAATCCAGCGCGGCGCCGTCCACACTGTCGGCGCTGACATCCGGCTGCGGCAGCAGCGGAAACGATTGCGGGTGCACGACGAACCAGATCGCGGCCCCGCCGACCGCGAGTTCGATCGCGATGCGGAGCCGCAGATTCCGGCGCCGGCGGGTCCGCCTGCGAAGCCGCTCGGGTGCGGCCGGCGGCGGTGCCGTCACGGCTGCTTCAACGCCCGGATCGCCGCTTCTCGCGGGACGGGGGTGCCGAAGCCACGTTCGGCGCCCGCCATGGCGCCACAGCGCGCGGGGAGCGCGTACTCCACCGTGCCGCCGCGGGCCTTCTTGTCACGCAGTGTAGCGTCCACGATGGCCTCCGGCGTCAGGATCCCGGGCAGTCCCGTCGGCAGGCCGAGACGTTCGAGCGCCACACGAAGCTGACCGTCGAGGCCCGGGTCACACAGGCCGAGATCGATCGCGATGCGCGACTCGACCAGCATGCCATACGCCACGCAGGCGCCGTGTGGCACACGGTATTCCATCAGGTGCTCGACGGCGTGACCGATCGTGTGGCCAAGGTTGAGCGTCTTGCGAAGGCCGTCTTCGCGTTCGTCGCTGGCGACCACGCCGGACTTGATCTCGACACTGCGCGCCACCACGCGCTGCCAGTCTCCCGAGGTGATGTCGGTCGATGCCACCAGTTCGAAGTACGCGGCATCGCAGATCACGCCGTGCTTGAGCGCTTCGGCGAGGCCGTTGATGCGCTCGATGACCGGCAACGTCTCGAGTGTGTCGAGGTCGGCTACCACTGCCACCGGCGGGTGGAAGGCACCCACCAGATTCTTGCCGTGCGCGGTGTCGACGCCGGTCTTGCCGCCGATCGACGAGTCGACCATCGCCAGCAGCGAGGTCGGGATCTGGACCACCGGCACACCACGAAGGAAAGTGGATGCGACGAAGCCAGCGAGGTCGCCGATGACGCCACCGCCCAGCGCGATCAGCAGACTGTCGCGACCGAACCGCGCTTCGAGCAGGGCATCGGTGATGGCGGCCCACGTTTCGCGCGTCTTGTGCTCCTCGCCAGCCGGGATCGCGATCAGCGTGCTGCGATCCTCGCCGAGTGCTGCGGCGATGCGGCTGGCGTAGTACGGGGCGACGATGTCATCACTGATGACCGCAATCCGATGGGCGCTCGCCATCGCCGGCACCAGCGTCGGCAGCGAGGAGAGCAACCCGTGCCCGATGTGGACGGGATAGGCCAGCGTTCGGCACGTCTCCATCGTCAAGGCCGGTGGCCTACCAGGTGACTTCGCCGGCGCCGGCGCGCTTGTTGGCCACGCGCGCGAGCGTGAAGAGCAGATCGGAGAGGCGGTTGAGATAGATGACAATCAGGTCCGGCACGTCGGCGTCGTGCTGCAGCGTGACGACACGCCGCTCGGCGCGCCGGCAGACGGTGCGCGCCACGTGCAGCGCCGCGGCTTTCGGCGTGCCCCCGGGAACGATGAAGGCCGTCAGCGGATCGAGCTCCGCGTCGCCAGCGTCGATGGCGCGCTCGAGCTGCTCGATGCGCTCCTCGTCGATCCGCGCCTTCGTCAGTTGCTCGGACATCTTCTCGCGATTCGGTGTGGCGAGAATTGCCCCGATCCCGAACAGGTCGCGCTGCACAGGCACCAGCACCTCGTCGATGCGGGGCATCAGTTCGACAGCGCGCGCCATGCCGATGACCGCGTTCAGCTCATCCACGTCGCCATAGGCTTCGACGCGCGGATTGTCCTTGGCCACGCGGCCACCGCCGAACAATCCGGTGTCGCCCTTGTCACCCGTGCGGGTGTAGATCTTGAAAGACATGACCGGAAAGTAGCGACCTCGGGCCGAATTGACGGGTGGCACGGGCTCCGGTCCCCAAGCCGACCGTCCTGGCCGGTGGCGTCGACGGCGTTTGCGAGCACGCTCCGGCATTGCCGCGCTACTCCTACGTCACACGACGTATCGAACCCGGCGGCGGCTGGAACGAGACTGAGGGAGGTACTCCAACT
Organism: Gemmatimonadaceae bacterium; assembly: GCA_031374935.1. Taxonomy (GTDB): domain Bacteria; phylum Gemmatimonadota; class Gemmatimonadetes; order Gemmatimonadales; family Gemmatimonadaceae; genus JACMLX01. The sequence continues at coordinate 70,414 of JANMHB010000185.1, forward strand.
CCCGCAGCCCGAGGTGCTCCGATGACATGTGCCACCCCGCTGGAATCCCGGCCTGACGCGTCGCGTCGAGGCACCGCTCGCCGGTCGAACGTCACCCACATGGCCACGCGGCTCCGTGTGCGCGCCAGGCTGTTGCTGCTGGTGCACCCCGTCATCGTCACGTGCCTGGTTCCGCTGTTCCTGTCCGGCTGCATTTCGTACACGGTGGGGCAGGGCGCCGAAACGGCGCCAGCGGGCGAACGATTGGTCAGCTCGAGCCTGAACCTCGTGCCGGGCACACTCAGCAACAGCGAGAACAGTGCGTCGACGAGGCGACCATCGGTCGATACCGACATCCGCTTCGGTGTGGACGAACGCACCGATGTCGGGTTCCGCATTGCGACGTACAGCGGCTTCATGCTCACCTGGAAGCGGCAGCTCACGCAGGCCGACAGCTCGAAGTTCATCGAGAACCGTGCCAGAAGCGCCATCATGCTCGGCGGCGGGCTGGTGAATGCCGGTGAGCACGCGGCGCTCGAGGCGACGCTGATCTCGTCCAGCCGCTGGAGCTCGGCTGGGCAGTGGTACGGCGCCGTGCGGGCGATTCAGGTCCTTCCGATCACGAGCTCCGCCAGGAGTGACGATCCGGTGGTCGGCCTGTCGATCGGTCATCTGTTCGGTGATCGCAACAAGAGCATCGGTCCGGAGATCGGTGTGTACTACGATCGGTCGACGCTGGGCCTGAATTCCAATCGGATTCTCGTGATCCCGTCCATCGTCATGCGTGGGCAGTCGTTGCCCTGGTTCGGCCGTCAGCGTGCCAGGCGGGTGCGCTGATGCGGGCGCGTGCAGGCAACACAGTGCGTCGGCGCCTGACCGCGGCGGCGCTGCAGTTCGAGTATCGATCCCCCATTCGGCATCGTGTCGGGGCGGTGGTCTTCGGCGCGTGGCTGCCGCTGCGAGCTCGTTGGCGCCGCGATCGATGCGGATCGGTTGCTGCCGACATACGGTGCGGGAGTTCGTGTGGTGCTCGGTCAGCGCCTGCGCACCGGAATTCGCGCTGACTACGGGCGTGGGCAGGATGGTACCTCCGGGCTCTGCATCGGGTTCAATCAGGCGTTCTGAGTGCGCATCAGCGCGGCTGCATCACGCCTCGCCAAGAAGCGGATGAACGCGCACGGCATCACGCATCGCCATACGCCCTGGCGGTCTGCCGGCGCGAGACGTCCTGCGCGGTTCCAGTGCCTGATGTGCGTCGAAATTCACCCGCGACCACCACCATCGTGTCACGAAGGGGTTTCGGTGCGCGCCTGAATCGATGAACTTTCCCGGATCATGACCAACGAACTGAAGGACATCACGATCATCGGTGCGGGGCCGACGGGGCTCTACGCGCTGTTCTACGCCGGCATGCGCGGCGTCACGGCCCAGTTGATCGATGCACTGCCGCAGGTGGGCGGGCAGCTGGCGGCGCTGTACCCCGAAAAGCTGATCTTCGACGTGGCAGGATTCCCTCGCGTGCTGGCGAAGGACCTGGTGTCGGGGCTGAGTGATCAGGCGGCGCAATTCGGGAACCCGCTGTTCCTGAATCGGACGGTGACTGGCCTCGATGAAGTGGATGGCCAGTTCGTGGTGCGAACCGGCGACGGCGACTTTCCCACGAAGGCCGTCGTGATCGCCGGCGGTATCGGCGCCTTCTCGCCGCGGAAGCTACCTCAGACGGCGACGCACCCGTGGTATGGCAAGGGAATCGACGACGTGGTCCTCGATCCGGCACGGTACACGAACAAGCGGGTGCTGATCGTCGGTGGTGGCGACAGTGCGTTCGACTGGGCGCAGCAGTTGCGGCCGCGGGCGGCGCATGTGACGCTGATTCATCGCAGCGATCGCTTCCGGGCGCACCAGGCGACGGTGGACGACGTCCAGGCCGCGGCCGCGCGTGGCGACAAGACCGACGTCCTCACCTTCCACGAGATTCACGACATCGTCTCGGCCGACGGGGAGGTGGTGACCGGCGCGGTGATCCGTGCGACGAAAGACAAGTCCACGCGGACGATCGACGTCGATGTCATTTTGCCGATGCTCGGCTTCGTCAGCGACATGGGGGCGCTGGCCGAGTGGGGGCTGACGCTGGAGAAAGATGAAATCATCGTCACGTCGCAGATGGAGGCGGGTCGCGCAGGCATCTATGCCGCGGGCGACATCACGACCTACCCCGGCAAGCTGAAGCTGATATCGGTGGGCTTCGGCGAAGCGGCGACGGCGGTCAACCAGGCCGTGCACTGGATTTATCCGGACAAGAAGGTGAGTCCGGGGCATTCGTCGAACCTGGCGATTTTCGGACAGACGGCGGAGTAGGCGGGCCGCGCTGCGGTGGTCAGCGCTCGGACTCGAGTGCTTCGATTCGTGTGCGGAGCTGACGGACCTCGTCGGTGAGCGCCAGAAGCGACGCTGGCGCGCTGGGCGGCACTGCCGGTAGCGTGCGTTGGGTGATGATTGACGGCGCCACGCTGCGCGTCACCATTGCAGGCGTCGACGACGCACCGCTGCCGCAGAGACGGAGTATGCGGCGCCCCAAGCCGCTCAGCCAGACGGCGCTGAACAGTCGCTCGGTGATCGATCGCCGGAACGGGCTGCTGAGCAGAATGGTCGCCGCGAGGGCAATCGCCAACAGGCCGCCAAAGAAGGAGACGAGAGCCACTCTGCTCTGCAGCGTTGCGTCGCCATTGCTGATCGCCGTGCGCAACAAAAGGAAGAATGTGACCCCCTGCCAGATGAGGATGCCGCTGGCGAGGAACACGCGCAGCCGTCGCCGCTTGACCAGCGTCGCATCGGCCTTGCGCCCCGCCCGGACGTCGTCGCGCTCGGCCTGAATCAGCGTCAGGAACCGCTGCAGTTCCTCCGGCGTGTAGCCCAATCGGCGCAGCCGGCGAACCTCCTGCACCACTGACAGGCCACCGACCCACGCCGCCGCAGTGACGATGATGCCAAGGGAGATGATGTTGCCCTGCGTGTGCGCCACGATGCGATACGATCCGTATGCCAGCAGGGTGATCGCGATGACGATGCGCAGGATGACACTGCTCAGCTCTGGGGCCAGCAGTCGAATGGCCACCGGGATCTCCGGTGTCGCGAGCTGCGTGGCATCGAGCGCTTCGACCACCGCTTCGGCGCGCGGGAACCGGTCGTCGGCCTCCTTGGCACAGCAGCGATCGACAACATCGCAGAGTGTCGTCGGCAGATCGCTGCGCTGCGACGCCAGCGGGGGAATCGCTTCCGTGAGCTGCTTCACCAGAATGCGCTGCGTGCTTTCGCCGGTGACGGCGGTACGGCCAGTCATCGCGAACCAGGCGACCAGGCCGAGCGAGTACAGATCCGAGCGACCATCCACCGTGTCGCCGGAGGCCTGCTCAGGGCTCATGTACTCCGGCGTACCGACGACTTCGCCCACACGCGTGAGCCCTGGTTTGTCCACCACCGGCGTGATGGCACGGGCGATGCCAAAGTCCATCACCAGCGCGCGACCCGTGGCGCGCTCGATCATGATGTTGTCCGGCTTGATGTCGCGGTGCACCACCCCGCGCCCATGCGCATACGCCAGGGCGTAGGCGACATCCTGCAGCAGGCGCACGGCATCGCGCCGCGACAGCGGGCCGTCACGTGCCACTCGCGCTGCGAGCGATTCGCCTTCGACAAACCCCATCGCAAACGCCAGCAGGTTCTCGCCCTCCTCGATCGCGAACACCGGCACGATGTTCGGATGCGAGAACCCGGCGGCAAGTCGCGTCTCGCGCAGAAACCGTTCGCGCAACTCGGGGACGGCGGTGAACTCTCCCGGCAGCACCTTCAGCGCCACCGGCCGGTCGAGCTTGCGGTCACGCGCGAGGTACACGGTGCCCATGCCGCCACGCCCCAGTTCCCGCTCGATCAGGTAGCGATCGCCGAGTATCCGGCTCAGGGCCGGCAGATCATCGCTCATCTCGTGGCTGTCTCCGGCGGCAGTGCGCCCTACGCGACCCGCGGGTCGCTCCGCTTGTAGGCAAGATCGGTCAGCAGGTTCACCAGCACGAACACCACGCTGAGAAAGAGCACCGTGCCCTGGATCGCCGGAAGGTCCCGCCGCGAAATCGCATTGACGACATAGCGGCCAAGGCCGGGCCACCCGAAGACGGTTTCGGTCAGAATGCTCCCCGTGAGATAGCTCCCGACGTCCAGCCCCAGCACCGTGACCACGGGAATCAATGCGGTCCGAAGGCCGTGGCGCAGCACGACCGCGCTGTTCGACAGCCCCTTTGCTCGTGCGGTTCGGACGTGATCACTCGACATCGCGTCGAGCATGCTGGTGCGCGTGACGCGAGCCAGATATGCAATGCTCCGCGACCCCAGCGTCAGCGCCGGCAGAATCAGCACCAAGCCGCCGCCGTAGCCGCTCGGCGGCAGCCACTTGAGCGTCAGCGCAAACAGCAGGATCAGCAGCAGCCCCACCCAGAAGACCGGGAAGCTGATACCGAGATACGTCGCACCCATCAGCACGCGATCGAAAGTCCCCGCCGGCTTCAGTGCCGCCAGCACGCCGATTCCAACACCGGCGAGGATCGCGATCATCATCGCCGCCAGTGCCAGCTGTGCCGTCTTGGGAAACCGCTCACGGATGTCCTGCATGATCGGTCGCCCGGTGATGTAGCTCCGGCCCAGATCGCCACGCAGCACGCCGCCCGCGTACGACGCGAACTGCGTCGTCAGGGGTTCGTCGAGTTTCAACTCGGCGCGGAGTCGCGCGATGGTGACGCTGTCTGCCCGCTCGCCGACCATCTGCTGGACCGGGTCGCCGGGGGCGACATAGAGCAGCAGGAACACCGCGATCAACACGCCGCCCAGCGTTGGAATTGCCAGCAGCAGGCGGCGGGCAAGAAAGGTCACGGCGCGCCGCGATCGATACGGGCGCCGATCATGCGTTGTCCGTTGAAGATCGTCGGCGCGGTCCAGTTCTTCAGCCAGGGTTGGACGGCGTAGAGTTCATTGTAGAACAGCAGGAACACCATCGGCGCCTGTACAAACGCGATGCTGTCGGCACGGGCGTAGAGTGCGGTCCGCGCGGTGATGTCCGTCTGACGACGGGAGGCGGTGACCACCGAATCGAACGTGGCATCCTTGAAGAAGCTCACGTTGCCACCGACGCCGGCGTTGGCCGAATGCAACAGCGGATACAGAAAGTTCTCCGCATCCGGATAGTCGGCATACCAGTCCTTGAGCACCAGATCAGCCTCACCCTTTCGGGCCGCTTCGCGCATGCTGGCGCTTTCCCGCTGCATCAGCGTGGCGGTGATCCCCGCTTCCTTCAGGTAGCCCTGAATGGCCTGCGCGACACGCGACTGGGTGGCATCCTGTGAGCACCAGAGCGTGATGGTGATCCCGTTCGGGAAGCCTGCGTCGGCGAGCAGCGCCCTGGCTTTCGCCACATCGTGCGCGTACGGCATACGCGTGGTGTCGGCGCCATCGAGCGCCGGCGGAATGACCCCCGCCGCCAGTCTCCCTCGGCCGCCGAGCAGTTGCGTCAGGATCGCCTTGGTGTCGATGGCGTGATTGATCGCGCGTCGTACGCGGACATCGGCCAACGGACCACGGGTGGTGTTGATCGCCACGTACCAGAGTCGCAGCACCGGTGCGGCCTGCAGCAGCGACTTCTTCTCCTCGATCTGTTCCCACTGCCGGGTTTCGGCCTCCGGAATGTAGAGCAGATCGACATTGCCCGATTCGAACTCCGCCACCGCCGTGCTGGGATCGGGGATGATGCGGGCGATCAGCGTGTCCTCGAGTGGCTTGGTGCCCCAGTACTGGTCGTTGCGCACGAAGCGCACGAAGTCATCGTGCTTCCATTGGGCCAGCTTCCACGGGCCAGTGCCCACGGGTTGCTCGCCGAAGTTGGCACCGATGCTGTCCGGTACGATCGACGCCACCGGCATCGCCAGCAGCTTGGGGAAGATCGCGAACGGTTCCGACAGGGTGATCTCGATGGTGCTGTCGTTCTCCACCCGCAGCCCGCGGAGCGTCGCAGCTGTCCCGGACGCGAACTCCCGGGCGCCGGCGATCGGGTAGAGCGGCCAGCCGCGGCCACCGCGCGTGGCCGGATCGAGGACACGCCTGAAGCTCGCGACCACCTGTCGTGCGGTGAATGGCGTGCCGTCGTGGAACTTCACGTTCCGTCGCAGGGTGAATCGCCAGATGAGGCCATCGTCTGACACCGTCCATGAAGACGCCAGCGCCGGCTCCACCTGCGCCTCGGGGGAGAAGCGCGTCAGTCCTTCGAAGACATATCCGACTGCGCGTCCGGTTGGGACGTCGGTGGAGAGTGCCGGGTCGAAGGAGCGCGGGTCATACGTGTCCCGGCTGTCGACGATCGTGCTGCGCTGTGGCGCCGTGTCGCCGCCGGCGCAGGCGACGAGCAGGGACAGTGCGGCGACGGAGAACGAGAGGGCGCGGAAGCGACGCATCGCAAGCAGGACGGAGGGAATGAACAGCGGACGGACGTGGCAGCTTGAAGGTGAGCTAACCCGTTGTCAGGAAAGCGCGTACGTCGTTGACACCGGGGGCCGTCGGCGTGAACTTACGCCCCGTTCACACGGGGTGCCAACCGTTTTCGTCGCGCGCAGCCGCGCGGCACCGTCATTCGTTCCCTCGGTCTGCACACTGTCGCGTCAATCGCTCCTCGTTTCCCACCTGCTCTGGACTGAGGCGCGCCTGTGGTCGCGGTGCCTGCGCCGTGTCGCGGTGTGTCTCGCGGTTGGTGGCGTTCCGGTGGCACTGCACGCGCAGCGCGACGCCTGCGATCCGGCTGAGCTCGAAATGCGGTCGCTGGCCTTCAGCGGCAATCGGGCCTTCTCCAACAGTCAGCTCGCGGCCGTGATCGCGCTCACGGCCTCGGACGTGTCGAGCCGGGTGGCGTTGATTGGCGGCGTGTTCGGCGTGCGACGATGCGGCAATCCCGGGCTGGTCGCCATCGATCGTGCGCGGCTGGTGATCTACTATCGCCGCCGTGGCTTTCCGGACGTGGCGGTCGACACGGTCGTGCAACGGGCGCCGCGGGTGATGGATCTGCGGTTCGTGATTCGCGAGGGCCGCGCGACCACCATCGACAGTCTGCGCGTGGTGGGCACCGAACGGGTGCAGGACGTCGAGCGGCTGGTGCGCAATCTGCCCAGCGCTCGTGGCGAGCCGTTCGATCAGTATCGGCTCGAGCAGACGCGCGACACGCTGCGTCGCCGGCTGGCGGATGTCGGGTTCCCCTTCGCGCAGGTGCTGCTCGCGACGGACGTGATGCGCGGGCCGGACGCCGACAGTACGCGACGCACCGCGGTGGTGGAGTTCTCGGTGCGCCCCGGACCGATGGTGCTGATCCGTGACGTGATCGTGCAGGCGGTGCCACGCGTGGGCCGCACGCAGGAGATCGGGTCGCCCGTCGTGGCGAAACTCATCGGCCTGCGCGCCGGTCAGCGGTATGAGCAGAGTGATGTCGAACGGGCGACGCGTGCACTGTACCAGACCGATGCCTATCAGCAGGTCCGCATCGAGCCACGGCTGTCCGATTCCGTGTCATCCACCGCTGACACGGCCCGTGTGGATGTCGTGGTCAACGTGGCCGAACGCTTCATGCACAGTCGCACCTTGAGCGCAGGTTTCGGCACACTCGACTGTTTCCGGACCCAGTTGCAATACACCGATCGCAATCTGTTTGGACGTGCGCGTCGGCTGGAGGTGACCGGCCGGCTGAGCAAGATCGGTATCGGCCGGCCGGTGGATTTCGAGGGTGCTGACAGACTCTGCGGCGCCGTCGCCAACGGCCGCGATCCGTACAGTGACGAAATCAACTACTACCTCGGAGCCACGCTGCGCCCACCGGTCGGTCCCGGCGGGCTGCGCATTCCAGAACTGACACTCTATTCCGAAGTGCGCGGTGAGTTTCAGGCGTATCGGCGCACGACGAACATCGGCGCCATCGCCAGCGTGACCCTGCGCGCGGCCCAGCGACTGCCGGTCACGCTGGCATACGATCTCAGCTTCGGCAAGACGGAAGCGCAGCCGGCGTTGTTCTGTTCGGTGCTGAACCGCTGTGCGCCGGAAGATCGCCGCGTGTTCGAGGACACGCGACCGCTGGCGGTGATCGGGGCCAACTTCACCCGCGACCGCACCGACGATCCGATCAACCCTCGGCATGGCAGCTTCACGCGCCTGGCTATCCGACACGCGTCGCGGTTCACACTCTCCGACTCGGCATTCAAGTTCAGCAGTGCGGTGCTCGATGCCGGCCGATTCTGGGGCCTTGGGCGAGGCACCACGCTGGCCGTGCGCATGCAGCTCGGCGCCATGTTCGGCAGCAGCGACCGGCTGGTGCCACCGCAGGAACGGCTGTACGCCGGAGGCCCGACGACTGTTCGCGGCTTTCGCCAGAATGAACTCGGTCCGGTGGCGTACGTCGTCAATCCAGACTCGACCACACAGCCATTCATCCGTCGGCCGAATGGCGATGGCTCGTTCACCTATGAGGTGAACCCGACGGTACAGCCCTTCCGCATCGTCCCGGTTGGCGGCAACACGGTGGCCGTGGGCAACGTGGAGCTTCGCGTGCGCAGTCCGTTCCTGCCCCGACTGCTGCAGTGGACGCTGTTCACGGATTTCGGGCAGGTCTGGAGCCGCGGCGGTAACGACGCCAGCTTGCGCAACAGCATACTGCGCACCACGCCGGGCCTCGGCGCGCGAATCTTCTCGCCGATCGGTGTCATCCGCCTCGATTTCGGCTACAACAACTACCCGTCGCGTGCGGGTGCGTCGTATTTCAACGAACTGCCGCGCGCCGATGGGTCGCAGGCGCTGCTGTGCGTCAGTCCCGGCAATAACATCAGGGCCGAGGAGATCACGGAGACGACGGTGGACAACCGCGGCAATCCGGTCCAGATCAAGCGCATCGTGCAGGCGCCATACGACAGTTGCCTCGGCTCGTACTCGCCGCGGCGCACACGCGGCGCACTGGGACCGTTCACCTTCTTCTTCGCGATCGGGCAGGCGTTCTGACCCGATGATTCGCCGCCGACGCCTGGTGCTGGCCGCTGGCCTGATCTCCGTCCTGCTGATGGCACTGGCGGCGGTGGGGTCCGTGGTGGTGCTCACCAGCACCGATCTCGGGCGCGGTTGGGTGCAGCAATTGGCCACCCGTCAGTTGGCACCGGTGGTGAAGGGACGGCTGCATCTGGGCCGCATCAGCGGGCCGATGCTGACGGGCATCACGGTCGATTCGATCGAGATCGCCGACAGCGCCGGTGTGGTGATGGTCTCGGCGGGCAAGACCACGATGCGCTGGGACCCGAGAGACTTTCTCGATCGCCGCATCCTGATTCAGCGGCTGATCACCGACAACGTGCTGGTCCAGATCATCAAGTACAAGGATGGCGACTGGAACTACAAGCACATCTTCCCACGTGGAAAGGGGCCGGCGGCACCGAAGACCAAGGGCAGCTTCGGTGATTTCATCGTGCTCGATTCGGTGTCGCTGACGCGCGGCCGCTTTCTGCTCACCATGCCGTGGAATCCCGCCGACTCGCTGAAAGGCGCCCGTCGCGACAGTTCGATCGCGTTCAACCTGGCGCGCACCAATGCGCAGATTCGTCGCAGTCCACGGGGGCTGGTGCGCACCTGGCGATGGGAAGAGGGTCACCTGGAACTTTCGCATGTGCGCATGGCCCACCCTGACACGGCAGGCCGGCTGTTTCGCGTGACGGAGCTTGGCATGTCCGAGTTCGATCCGCCGTTCCGGTTCGACCGTCTTCGCGGTGACTTCCGCTGGCAGGGCGACTCCATCTGGATGCAGATCCCGCACTTTCAGCTGCCGGGATCGGTGGGTACGGCAGTCGGCAAGATCACCTGGGGCAGTGACCTGCCGGTGCGCTACGACATTGCGGTCAAGGGCGAGAAGGTCGCGATGAAGGACATCGCCTGGCTGACGGAAACCTTCCCGTCGCAGGGCGGTGGCTCGATGGATCTGGTGATTCGCAACGACCCGTCGAATCTCAATGTGCTGCGCTACGTGATCACCAACATGGACGCCCGCAGTCTCGACTCGCGGCTGCGCGGCCGGATGACGTGGGGCGTTGGCGGACCGGTGGTGACGCTGACCGATGTCGACATGCGCGCCGATCCACTCGATTTCGCGCTGCTCCGACAGTTCAACGGCATTCCCTTTCCGTATCCGTGGCGCGGACAGTTCACCGGCACCGTCAAGGCACGCGGCGGTCCGCTGCACCGGTTCGATGTCGACGACATCCGCTTCACCTTCCGTGATGCGAACGTGCCCGGAGCCACCAGTGCCGGTCGCGGTCGGGGGCAGGTGGACATTCTCTATCCCGCCTTCACCCGTTTCCGCGGCTTTCTGCTCGACATGGAACGCGGGGACCTGCGCACGCCGCGCTTTCTGAACCCCGAATTCGCGCAGGTGAACGGCTTCGTCCGCGGGACCGCCGTGCTCGATTCGCTGTGGTACGACGCCCGTGTGCGCAACATGGACGTCTGGCATGACGATGGCACCGGCGCGCCGCTGTCGCACGTGACCGGCGGTGGTCGGGTGACCGTCGAGCCGGCGTATGTGCGCTACGACATGCAGCTGAACGCCGATCCGCTGTCGCTGACGATGCTGGGCAACTCGTACGCCATGATGCCGCTGCGCGGGACCATGACCGGGCCGATCACGGTGAAGGGCACCATCGCTGCGCTGGAAGTATCGGGACAGCTCTCGGGCGCCGCCGGCAGCGTGAGCGGCAGCGGCATCGTCGACATCGAGCCTGCGGGCTACGCGCTCAAGGGCCAGATGTCATTCGATCGTCTCGATCTGCGCACCGCGCTGGATCGTTCGGCAATGCCGGTGACGACGCTGAACGGGCGGGCCGATGTGGATGTCCGCGGCGACTCTCTGGCCAACCTGGATGGCCGCGCCGCGCTCGCACTGGGTCGCTCCCGCGCCGGCGACTTGCGCATCGACGAGGGCACCGGGCAGTTCTCATTTCGCGATGGCATCGGCATCGTCGACTCGCTGAGTATCCTGTCGTCGTCGCTCACGCTCGCTGCGCACGGCGGCATTGGCCTGCGCCCGGATCGCAGCGACTCGCTGCTGTTCCGTGTCACGGCAGACTCGCTGGGCGGGCTCCGGCCATGGCTCAGTCAGGCGCCGGTCGGTGCGCCCGATTCACTCGGCGGCACGCTCTCCTTTCGTGGACGGCTGGCGGGGAACATCGATTCGCTCGCAGTGCGCACGACGCTGTCGGGGCGCGATCTGCTGCGCGGCACGCTGGCCTCACGCGTCGCCGACGTGACGGCCACCGGCGTCTGGGTGCGCGGTGTGCCGGCCGGCACCATCGTACTGGAAGCCGACAGTGTGACCGCCGGCGCGGTCCGCTTCAACACCGTGTCGTCCACCGGCCGCTTCACCACGGCGCGCGATGGGTCGATCTCGCTCGATGCGCGCGCCGACAGCGGTGTCCATGTCGGCGTGGCCGCGCGGCTGCGCGGGGCCGGCGATTCGCTGGTGGCGACAATCGAGTCGCTCTTTGCATCCGGACCGCAGACGCGCTGGTCCCTGCTGCATCCGAGTACCATCGTGCAGACATCAGGCATCACGAGTCTCGATTCGTTGGTGCTCGGCGACACGGGCGCCGCACGTCTGCGCGTGGTCGCCCGCGTGCCGCAGCGCGATAGCATCAGCATCATGATCGAGGCGGCGCAGATTCCGCTGCGCGACGTTGCCTGGCTCACACGCCGCGACCGAACGTTCACCGGCATTCTCGACGCGCGTCTGCAGGTGGGCGGCACGCCGGATCGTCCCACCGCATCGCTGACCGCGCGCGCCAACGGCGTGCGCGTCGGCTCAACGGCGATCGGTGACGCCTCGGTCGAGGGGACCTACGCGGACAGCACCTTTCGCACTGACGTATCGCTGAGTGAGCGGAATCGCGCGAACACGCTGCTCGCCGCGAAGCTCGCGGTACCGCTGACCGCGACGCTGAACGGATTCCCGTCGCTCAACCGGAATGGTCCGCTGTCAGGATCGCTGTCGTTGCGGAGCACGCCGCTGGCCCTGTTCGAGGCCGCGACCCCCGCCATCACCGATGCCAGTGGCACGCTCTCCGGGGAGCTGCAGCTGAAGGGAAGTGTTCGCGAGCCTCGTCTGGACGGTAGCGTGGCGATGGTGAACGGCGCCAGCTTCGTCACGCCGCTCGGCGTGCGACTGGTTGGCATGGACGGCGAACTGCGGTTCGCTGGCGACAACCTGGCGCTGCCACGCCTCACCGTCAGCGGCGCTGGATCCCGCGGTGGTTCCGCGATTCTCAGCGGGCGCATCGGCTTTGCGTCACTCGAAGATCCGTCGTTCGATCTCGCGATCCAGGCGAGCAACTTCCGGATTCTCGACCGGCCGCGGATTGCAACGCTGCAGGTCTCGACCGACGTGGGCGGGTTGCAGCTCCGCGGCACGCAGCGCGGTTCGGTGCTCACCGGGAGTGTCACGATCCCAACCGGCGACATTGCAATTCCCGAGTTGGGTGCGGCGAAGAACCTCGTCTCGATCGACGATCCCGAGTTCTACACGCTGATCGATACCACGACGTCGCAGGGGCGGACGCTGCTGGCGGCAGCCCCGTCGCCGTTGTTGCGCAATCTCGAAGTGCGCGGTGTGCGCCTCTTCATGGGCAACAATGTCTGGCTCCGCTCGGCAGAAGCGAACATCAAGCTGGCCGGTGACGTCGGCGTCACGCTTGGCCGTGCGCGACAGGACTCGTCGCGTGTGCAACTGGCGCTCGATGGCACGCTGCTGGCCGAGCGCGGCACCTACCGCCTCAACCTGGTGGCGGTGCAGCGCACCTTCGACGTGGAGCGAGGCACGCTCCGATTCTTCGGTGAGCCCGAGCTGAACCCGACGCTCGACATCCAGGCCGTGAACATCGTCCGGCAGTACACGCGGCAGGACCGCGATATTCCAGTGCGCATCACCATCGGCGGTACGCTGGTGGCGCCGACACTCAAGCTCGGCAGCGCAGACCCGAGCCTCGCGCTCTCGGAGTCCGACGCCATCAGCTACCTGTTCACCGGACGGCCGAGCTTCGCGGTGACCACTGCGGCGGACCAGTATTCGTCGCAGTTCGCATCGGTGCTGCTCCCCACCCTTGGCAGTGCCCTTGGTGATCGCGTGGCGCGGTCGCTCGGGCTCGACCAGTTCCAGATCGAGACCGCCGGCGGCGTCAGCGGACAACAGTTCGGCGCCTCATCGGTGCTGGCCAGCACCCGTCTCGGTGGCGCGGTGCAACTCGGCAGTCGCACCTTCGTGCGCGCCACGGTCGGGCTCTGCCAGCTTTTCGGGTCGAGTCAGATCAGCACCAATCAGCCGCTCGTCAACTCGATCGGCGCCAAGCTCGAGTACCGCTTCAGTCAATGGGTGTCGGCCTCGATTGGCCGGGAGCCGCCGACCAGCCAGCTGCAGTGCAACAACAATGTGAACGCCCGAAACTTCGTGCCCACGCCGCAGCAGTTCGGCCTCGACATCACGCGCAAGTGGGAGTACTGACCGCGTGACGGCAGACACGCCGCTGCCGCTGGTGGGCCCGAGTGTCACCATGCGTGCGCTCGCCGCGCGCGCCGAGGAACTGCGTCGCGACGTGAGCCGTCCGGTGCTGTTGGTTGGTGCACGCGGGCTCGGCAAGCAGTTTCTCGCGGAGCGCATTCATCGCGCGTCGTCGCTGGCGGCACAGCCGTTCCTCACCCTTGATGCGCGACGTGCCACGGATGTCACGCTTCGGCGCCTGCTCGACGAGGCAGCTGAGGGTTCCACCGTGCTGGTGCGTCATGTCGACCAGCTGTCGCTGGCCGCACAGAACCTGCTCGATCAGCGCACCAGCGATCGGGGGCGTATTGCGCGGCTGATGGCCACCACCACCGGCGACATCGTCGCCCGCGTCACCGCCGGACAGTTCGTGGAGTCGCTCTACTACCGCCTGCATGCCTGGCCGATGCTGTTGCCGGCACTGGCTGACCGTGACGCCGATGATCTGCTGGTGCTGGCGACCGCCGTCCTGCAGCAGACCGCCGACGCCGACACCGACCTGCCACTGGCGCTCGATGCCGCCGCGGCGGTGCGACTTCGGCAACATGACTGGCCTGACAACCTCCGTGAACTGGAAGCGACCTTGGCGCTGGCGCAGCTGCGCGCCCGGGGCGCGTCGGCACTCGGGATCGCACATCTGTCCCTGCACGCCGGCGATGCCACCGTGCCTGGTGCGGACGCTCCGTTGGCGTCCGTCGAACGCTGGCACCTGCTGCGTGCCCTGGCGTTGTTCAAAGGCAACAAGACACACGCCGCCCGCAGCGTCGGTATCAGCCGGATGACGCTCATCAGCAAGTTGAAGCTCTTCGGCGACGACCCCGCGTCGTGATCGCCACCACTCCGATGTCGACACCCCCCTGCCCATGACCCGCTCCATCGTCGGCCACGCCTTCGTGCGTAGTGCCATCGCGCCGCTGTTCGCCGAGCCGCGTGTCTCGTCGGCGCAGGTGTCACAGCGGCTGGCCGGTCACCCGGTGTACGTGCTCGAATCGGGCGAGGATCACTGGCACCGTGTGCGCGGAATGGACGACTACGAAGGATGGATGCACGACGGATACTTCATGCGCCTGGTGGATGAAGCGCCGGTGATCGCGACCACGTCGGCCGATTTTGCGCTGACCTATGTGCCGCGGGTGTCGATGGGCGTGATCGCACGCAGCGAGCGGCACGGACTGCGGGCGCTGCCGCTCGGTGCATGGCTCGACCTGGACGAGGAGATCGTCGATGGCGACACCGTCCCGCTGAATCAGATGGAGGAGCACTTCGCCACCGCGCCGGATGCCATCGCGCAGTCGGCCGTGGAGTGGTTCGAAGGCACATCGTATCAGTGGGGCGGCATCACGCCGTGGGGCGCCGACTGCAGCGGCTTCGTGCAGACGATCTTCGGCATTCATGGCGTGCCGTTGCCGCGTGATGCGCACCAGCAGGCGCTGCGCGGCGCCGAGGTGTCACGGAGCGCGTTGCAACCCGCCGATCTGCTCTTCTTCTCCGACCGGCCCGACCAGCGCATCACGCACGTCGGCGTGGCGCTGGCTGGCGATCGGCTGGCCCACATCGCCATCGGCCGCGGCGGCTTTGCGCTGGAGTGGCTCGGCGACGTGGACGACGGCTACGTGACGGCCCTCAGCGCGCGATTCGTCACGGCACGGCGAGTCGTTTAGGAGACCAGGCCGGCCGGCGCCGCCGGCGCCAGCGGCAGCGCCGTATCCATGACCTGATTCACGTGTAATGACGTGCGCGTTGCCTCCGCATCGTCCACCGACACGACCATGGTGAAGATGCCCGGCTGGTCCAGCGGAAGATCCACCACCGCCAGCAGCGGGACATCAATGCCATCCGCCCCTCCCGGCGGCGGACCCACCACCAGCTCGCCGCGCGACGACCAGAGCATGTCACCCATCGGATTGACCCACTCGAGGCTGACCCCATGTGGCCCCTCGTCTTCCGCCACCGCCTTGAGGCGCACCACGAATGTCGCGCGTGGGTGCACCGACGGCAGCTGGCCGACGTGCAGGGCGTCGAAGACACCCAGGATATTCAGCTTTCCTTCCTGCGAGACGTTGGCGGCGTCCGCGAACAGAGCGAATTGGACATGCATGCGCGCATGGTACCCGACGCCCACGCGCTCCGGAAGGCGTTCCCAGCCACGCTAGATTGCAGGTCATGACCTCCACCGTTGCGCCGGCCGCCGCCGTTTCACCGCCAAGGGCCGTCGCCACGCCACCGGCCCAGCCGGGTTTCGGCAGGATCGACGTGCTGCTGCTGCTGATGGCGGCGTTGTGGGGGGCGAACTTCTTCGCCGTGCAGTACGGCACCGCACACATGCCCGGCCTGGCGTTCAACACCTCGCGCATGGCCCTCGGCGCGACGGTGATGTTGCTGCTGACGGTGCTCGTGGTACGGGAGCCGTGGCCCTCCCGCAATGACACATTGCGCATGCTCGGCTATGGGATCATCGGCAACGGCATCTACCAGTATCTGTTCGTGATGGGACTCTCGCGTGCTCGCGGCGGCTCGGCGTCGCTCATTCTGGCGGCGTCGCCGGCGGCACTCGCCCTGCTCGGCTGGCTGACCAGAACAGAGAAGATGAGCCGCTTCCTGGTCGCCGGCGTCGCGATGTCGGTGGTCGGTGTATCAATGGTGATGCTCGGCGACAATGCCACGCCCGGACGTGGAGGCACGTGGCTGGGCAGCGTCTATCTCGCGCTGGCGGTGATAACCTGGGCCACCTACGCCACGCTCCTGCGCCCGCTCACACAACGCGTGAACGGATTGCAGCTCACCCTGATCACGCTGCTCGGTGGGCTGGTGCCGTTGCTGGTGCTGACCGGCGGCGACATGCTCGCCACCGAGTGGCAGACGCTGTCGTGGCGCACGTGGACGGCCATGGCGTATGCCGGTCTGGGCGCGATCGTCATCGCCTACGTCATCTACTACTACGGGCTCAAGAAGCTGGGCGCGACACGCACCTCGCTCTACGCCAACCTGCAACCCTTCGTCGCAATTCTGGTGGCGTGGCAATTCCAGAATGACCGGCCAACCATCTGGCAACTCATGGGTTTTCTCTGCATCACCGGTGGCCTGCTCCTCGCGCGGCGTGCGACATGACAGTCCTCGTGCTCTTCGATATCGACGGTACGATGCTGCTTGCACACGGCGCCGGTCGCCGGAGTGTGCATCAGGCGATGATGGACGTGTACGGAGCGACGGGGCCGCAGCACCACCCCTTCGACGGCAAGACCGATCCGCAGATCGTGCGTGAGCTGGCCACGCTGGCCGGGATCGAGGACGCGATCATTCACTCGCGGATGCGTGACGCGCTGGACCGGTACTACCAGTACCTCGAGGCCGACATCACCACCGCGCCGCACACGGTGCAGTTGCTTCCCGGCGTGCACCCGCTGCTCGACGCGCTCGAAGCGCGCCCGGATGTGATGCTCGGCCTGCTCACCGGCAACATCGAGGCAGGAGCCGCGCTCAAGCTGCGCGCGGTGGACATCGCCTTCGAGCGATTCGTCGTTGGCGCCTATGGCTCGGACGCGCCGGTGCGACCGGCGCTCCCGGCCATCGCCCAGGCGCGTGCGACCGCTTTGCTTGGCAGCGAGTTGCCCGGCGCACACGTCGTCATCATCGGCGACACGCCGCACGATCTCACCTGCGGCCGCGACATCGGGGCCCGCGCGATCGGCGTCGAGACCGGGCGATTCAGCGCCGTCGAACTGCAGGAGCATGCGCCGCTGGCCGTCTTTGCCGATCTGCAGGATACCGCGGCTGTGGTGGCGACGATCATGAGCGTCAGCGCAGAGCGCGCAGCGTAATGCTGTCCGGCGACGGAGTGCTCGCGGCACATCTGCGTGGTGCGTGGCATGGCCAGCCGCTCGACTGCGATGCCGCGGTTCAGCTCGACCGTGCGGTCCTTCGCATCGCATACGATAGCAGCGTTCCGGTCGTGATCGAGCTGCCCGTCAACGACCTGCTTGGCGCGGTGTGGCAGGAGGGCGTGCTGTCGCTCGCCTTGAAGAATGGTGGTGCGCTGTCGCTCTCCGAGTCGGTACATCTGGACGGACTTCGCCATCGCCTCGAGGCGGCCGTCTGCGAATTTCCGGCGCAGACCCTGTCGCTGCGCGGATTCGGATCGGAGCGCAGCTCCCCCGGTTCGGATCACGATCAGTGGTTCGAGGCGCTGCTGGCGGCCCGGCGACTGGCCGAGGAAAGCCGGACGGTGGAGACGCAGCGACGCGCCTTCGAGGCGCACCGGCTGGCTCGCCACGCGCAGGTGACACGCGAGGGCTGGGCCGCCGCCCGGTTCGACGGGGCAGCCGACCGGCGTGCGCTGGTGGCGGAGCTGGAGGAGCTGGCGGCACCATACTCACACGCGCTCCGTCAGCTCGAACATGCGGCGCTGCGCCTGAGGCAGGCCACCGACGATCGGCAGTTCGAAACCTGGCGACGCTGGACAGGCACCGTGCAGCGCGCCTTCCGGGCCGCGGACGATGTCTGGACGGCGACGATTCCCGCACTCTGTGACTCCAGAGGTGCCAAGGGAGCACTCTGGCGGCGGCTGCTGCGCCGGCCGGCGTCAGGCGCATGATCCGCGGCATTGGGATGGACCTCGCCGATATCGACCGGATCGCGCGATTGCTGGGGCGGCATCCGGAGCGGGCTCGACGGCGCCTCTTCACCGAGGGGGAGCGGACCTATTGTGATCGTCGTGGGGAGCCAGCGCGCCATTTCGCCGCGCGGTTCGCGGCGAAGGAGGCAGCCTACAAGGCGCTGGCGGGCACCGCGGAGGCGCGGCACATCCACTGGCAGGACATCGAGGTGGCCAACTCCCCCCTCGATGGACGTCCGCTGCTCCGCCTCCACGGTGCGGCGGCGAAACGTGCGGCTGAGTTGGGCGTCTCTGTGATACATGTGACGCTGACCCACTCGGACCATGTGGCGGCGGCAGTCGTGGTGCTCGAGTCCGCCAGCGGTTGAAGGGGCCGGGAATCCAAAGCGAATCGGTCGGCATTGACTCGTGCTCCACTGGCCGAGGCCGGAAGTGCGCGTTATTGTTCTAGAGTGTTCCTGAGAATCATTCTCAACTAGACTGAATTGTGAGCTCCATTCCGCTCCCCGTCGTCGATCAGCGTGCTGCCAGTGCCACACCGGTACCGGCGGCGTGCCGTCTGGGTGATTGCCGTACCGGAGCGTCCGCGACCGTCGTCTCGCTGGGTTGCGGGGAGAATGAAGCGTGTCGGTTACGCGAGCTCGGGCTCATGGAAGGTGCGAGCATCAATGTCGTCGATGCCCGCCAGTGCATGCTGTTGGACGTGCGCGGTTCGCGGCTGGCACTGAGCCCTGCGATCACCGCTGGCATCACCGTCCTTCCGACGCGCTGAGCGCCGCGCGGTTCACGCCGCACTGAAAACCGGTGTCCATCTCCTTCGCTCCCCACTCCGGCGCCAGTGTGCCCGTCGAGGCGAGTCAGCGTCGGATTCGCGTCGCACTGGTCGGCAATCCGAACACCGGCAAGAGCACACTCTTCAACGCCCTCACCGGCATGCGCCAGCGCGTCGGCAATTTTGCTGGTGTGACGGTCGAGAGGGTCGAAGGGTCGATGCGCGGCCCGAACGGCGAACAGGTGACGATCGTCGATGTGCCGGGCTGCTACGCGCTCTCGCCGGCGAGCCCCGATGAAGAGATCGCGCTTGGTGTGATGCGCGGGACGGGTGGCGAGCCGCTCCCCGACGTGGTGGTCGTCGTGGCGGATGCACTGCACCTCGAGCGCAATCTGTATCTCGTGAGTCAGGTCCTGGAACTTGGGATCCCGACGATCATTGCGCTGAATCAGATCGATGCCGCTGCTGACGCAGGGGTGGAAATCGATGCGGTGGCGCTGATCCACGAACTGGGTGCGCCGGTGATTCCAACGATCGCCACCCGCGGAGAAGGGCTCGATGTCCTGCGGAAGGCGATGGTGTCGGTGCTCGACCTGCCGCTGCCGGTGCGACCGTTCTCGCTCTCACCTGAGCTCAGCGATGCACTGGCACCGCTGACCGAAGTCCTGGCGGAGCGCGGCGCACGAGCACGCTTTGCGGCGCACGATGCGTTGCGGTTGCTGGCGGTGCCCCGGCTCGAGTCGTGGTACGGTGCGTCACGTGATGTGCTCGCGCCGATGGTGGACGAGGCGCGGATCGCCGTGGCCGCAGCGGGAGCCAATCCGCGCAGTCTGGAAGCCGAGCTTCGCTACGGGTGGAGCGGCGGCGTCGTCTCACGCACGGTGGTCAATCACAACGTCGGCGCCCGAACCAGCAGCGACCGGATCGACGCGGTGGTGCTGCATCGGGTGTGGGGGCCAGTGCTGTTCGCGGCGGTGATGACACTCGTCTTTCAGGCGATCTTCACCTGGGCGCAGCCGCTCATGACGGGCGTCGAGTGGATGGTCTCGCAGATCGGCGATGCGGTGGGGTCGCTGCTGCCGGACGGCGACCTGCGCGGCCTGCTGGTGGATGGTGTGATCGGCGGTGTGGGCAGTGTGCTGGTCTTCCTGCCGCAGATTGCCCTGCTGTTCCTCTTCATCGGCGTGCTGGAAGACAGTGGCTACATGGCCCGCGCCGCATATCTGATGGATCGCCTGATGCGACGCGTGGGGCTGCACGGCA
Organism: Gemmatimonadaceae bacterium; assembly: GCA_031374935.1. GTDB lineage: Bacteria > Gemmatimonadota > Gemmatimonadetes > Gemmatimonadales > Gemmatimonadaceae > JACMLX01. The sequence continues at coordinate 90,673 of JANMHB010000185.1, forward strand.
AGAGCTTCATCCCCATGATCAGTGGCTTTGCGTGCGCGGTGCCGGCCATCATGGCCACGCGCACCATCGAGGAACCAAAGGATCGATTGGCAACCATCATGGTCGTGCCGCTGATGAGCTGTTCGGCGCGGCTGCCGGTCTACACGCTGCTGATTGGTGCATTCGTGCCACCGGTGGCCGTCCTCGGCGGATTGTTCAGCCTGCAGGGCGTGACCATGCTGCTGATGTACGCCCTCGGCACGGTGACGGCGCTGGTCGTGGCCGCGTTCTTCAAGAGCACGCTGCTGCGCGGCCCGGTGCGCCCGATGATCCTCGAGATGCCGGCCTATCGACTGCCGAATCTCCGCACGCTGCTGCAGAACGTCTGGCATCGGGCGCAGATGTTTCTGCGTCGTGCCGGAACCGTGATTCTCAGCTGCAGCGTGATTCTCTGGGCGCTGGCCACCTACCCCAAGACCGACGTGCCGCCCAATGTGTCAGCCGAGGCCGCGCACGAGATGGAACTCGAGCACTCGGCGCTCGGCCACATCGGCAAGGTGATCGAACCGCTGGTGCGTCCGCTGGGCTTCGACTGGAAGATCGGCGTCTCGATTGCCGCCAGCTTTGCCGCCCGCGAAGTTTTCGTGAGCACCATGGGCACCATCTACGGCGTGGGTGAAGCGGACGAGACCTCCGTTGCACTCAGGCAGCGACTACGGTCGGAAGTGAATCCGACGACGGGGCGACTCCAGTATTCGCCACTGATCGCCCTCGGGCTGATGGTGTTCTACGTGTACGCCTTGATGTGCATCAGTACGGTGGCCGTCACCGTCCGCGAAGCGGGCGGCGGGCGGATCGGGTGGCGCTGGGCCGTGATCCAGTTCGGTTACATGCTGGCTCTTGCGTACGTTGCGGCGCTGGTGGTGTATCAGGGTGGACGTCTGCTCGGCTTCAACTAGGAGACCGCCAATGGCAGAACAGCTGATCATCGCCGCGATCGTGCTGGCTGCGGCCGCGTTCATTGCACGAAAGGTGTGGCACACCATCACGTCGGCGCGGGCCGCACGCGGTGGTGGGTGCGACTCGGGGTGCGGGTGCGCACCCGTCGCCGCACCCGCCACTCGGCCACAACAAGATTCGACGCGAACGACAGCCACGCGATGACGGGATAGCTATCGGTGCCCTCAGCGGCCTCGCGTCCAGATCAGCAGCGAGCAATCCTCACCCTGGCCGGTGTACTGCGCCGGCGTGTTCGATGTGTACAGCTCGAGTCCGGCGATGTCCTGCGGCGCGACAGTGCTGAGGGCGAACCGAAATCCGCTGTTTGGTGACGTAGCATGTTGCCCGTCGATCCACACCCCCAGGGCCCGGCACCGCGAAATGTTGATGTCGGAGCTGGTGCCGCCAGCCGTCCGGATGCCATTCATGCCGTTGAACCAATCGGCAAAACTGAACGGCACGCCGCCCGGAAAGTATGAGATGTCCCGAAACTGGCCGCCGCCGCGCCTCTTCCGCTGCTCGAAGCCTGGGCGCCACGGCTCTCCTGGGTACGAATCCTTGACCTCGATCTCTGCCAGCCGCTGACCGGCATCTCCCAGGGCAACGCGCACGTTGAACGCCGGCGCGGTTCCGATCTTGAAGCGCGCATTCCTCGGCTCGAATCCGATCTTCCGCACGGTGATGTTGACCGCGGTATCGGCCGCCACGCTGATGGACGCAATGCCGGCGGAGTCGGTGCGCACGGAGTCGCCGGTCAGAAAAAAGCTGACCATCGCATCCGCAATCGGCCGTCCGGACTTGTCGCGCACGTCGATGCGGAAGATCCGAAGCTTGCCGGGGGCGGGAGCCGGCGCGGCTTCCTGCGCGGCGGACGAGCGGCTGGAAAGGCCGAACAGGACGACTGACACCAGCAAGGGCACCACGCGGCGTGTCGAGCAGAGCATTGGAGATCCGATAAGGGAATCGGCGGACGCGGCCTATCGATTTCGCGTCCAGACCAGCAGGGAACAATCCTCGAGCGCGGGGTCGCTGTACTGTGACTGCTGCTGCGCCATGCGATACAACTCGATCGCGGCGATGTCGGTGGCGGTCAGTTGCATCAGTGCCAGACTGGGTGACAGGCCTGGCGCCGTCACATGCATGCCATCGATCCAGACGCCGAGCCTCGGGCACCGATTCACGCGCAGCCCGCGGGAGGTCATCGTTGCGCCGGGGAGTCCGACGAACCACTCGTCGAGAATCATCGGCGGCGGACGCCCGGCGAAGTAGCTGCGGTCGCGGAACGAGCCGCTGGCTCGACGGCGTCGATCTTCATACGCGCGCCGCCAGGGTTCACCGGGATACTCCGCAGTGACCGAGACCTCCGGCAGTCGGGTGCCGAGCTGCCCAAGGGTGACTCGCACCACGAATGATGGGGCAATCCCAATCGGGAAACGTGCGGCGCGCGGTTCGAATCCGATCTTGCGAATGGAGATCGTCATCGTGCTGTCCGCTTCGGTGGTCGCGTTGGCGATGCCAGCAGAATCGGTCGACGCCGTATCGGAGCGTGGCAGGAATTCGATCCGGGCACCGGCCAGCGGACGGCCTTCCCGGTCGCGGACTTCCACCCGAACCTGACGAGGGGCCAACTGTGCCGCGACAGTCGTCGTCGCGCAGGCAGCGACGGCAGCCGCCCAGATCACCCGTCTCGCCAGCGCGCGGCACCGACGGGTTGGAGATGCGGCGGGCGGCAGGGTCGACATGAGGGGCATGGCAACAAGATGCGGGACGAAGCTGCTGCAGGCTACATGGCAGACCAGTTTCAGGGGACGATCATTCCCGGGATCATCGCACTCGATGTCGTCGCCAGATCGAGGGTCGCCCATCGATCGTGCTCCGCATGAAAGAGGCCAGCCCGGGCGATCATGGCGGCGTTGTCGGTGGCGATGCGAGGTGACGGCGCGAACACCGCCACGCCAGGCCCCACTCTCGCTTCGATGCCTTCCACCAGCGCCCGGTTGCACGCCACGCCACCGCCAAGAACGACACGGGTTCCGCCGCGTGCGCGTACGGCGCGGGCGACCTTCTCAGCCAGCGTTTCGATCAGCGCGTCCTGGAATCCGCGGGCGATGTGGCTGCGATCCGCTTCCAGATCAGGCGACGACTTTACCGCCAGCATCACAGCAGTCTTGAGCCCGCTGAAGGACACATCATAGTAATCGGCGTCACCCAGATGCTGATCTCGCCGAAGCATCGGCCGAGTGAATCGGAAGCGCGCAGGGTCGCCCTCGCGGGCCAGGACTTCGAGGTGCCGGCCACCGGGGTACGGCAATCCGAGCAGCTTGGCGGCCTTGTCGAAGGCTTCGCCGGCGGCGTCGTCACGGGTGCTGCCGAGCAGCGCGTAACGTCCCCACGCCGGTACATCGAGCAGCATGGTGTGCCCCCCGCTGACCAAGAGGGCGATGAAGGGCGGCACGGCCAGCGGGTGTTCGAGGCTGGTGGCGAACAGGTGCCCTTCCAGGTGGTGCACGCCAACCAGCGGCACGCCCGTCGCCAGCGACAGGCCCTTGGCCGTCGCGACGCCGACCAGCAGGGCGCCCACCAGGCCCGGTGCATGGGTGACCGCGATGGCGTCGAGCGCCGCGAGTGTCGTGCCTGCGTCGGCGAGCGCCTGATCGATGACAGGGATGATCGACGTGAGGTGCTGGCGGCTCGCGATTTCCGGAACCACACCGCCGAAGATCCGGTGCACGTCCTGCGACAGAATCACCAGCGACTCGAGCATGACGTCATCACCCGCACCGCTGAGGACCGCCGCCGATGTCTCGTCGCAGCTTGTTTCGATGCCGAGGACACGCACTCGGCTAGGCGCCTGCGTCCTTCAGCAGCTGCGTGATCAGGGCGCGATTCGGCTCCGAGTTCCAGTCGGCGGCTGCGATCACCTTTTTCCGGATGGTACCGTCAGCGGCAATGATGAACGTCTCTGGCACACCGGTCGTCTGGTAGGCCGCCTGGATTGCCTGGGTCGAGTCGTGCAGCACTTCGAACGTGAGTTTGAAGTCCCTGAGGAACTTGCGGATCTCGTCGGCCTTGCCCGGGTCATCGATGCTGACGGCCACGACGCGCAATCCCTTCGGGCCCATCTCCTTGTGGAGCGCCTCGATGCTTGGCATTTCCGTGCGGCACGGGCCGCACCAGGTGGCCCAGACGTTGAGCAGGACGACTTTCCCCTTGTAGTCGGCAAGCGACTTTGCCTTGACGGGGCCCTCGATGGTGGCGCCACTGAACATCGGGGCCTGTGAGCCGACATCGACGCCGACCAGTTCGTCCTTGAGCTGGTAGGAGCCGAACCAGAGTGCTCCGCCGAGGACGGCGACGATCGCGCCAACGACGGTCCACTGCTGTCCGGCCGTCATGCGGCTTCCAGCAGGCAGAGGTTGCGCAGCGCGCCGACTTCGGCTTTCGGATCGGAGGCGCTGAAAATCGCGTTGCCGGCGACGAACGTGGTGGCGCCGGCCAGGTAGCAGCTGCGAATCGTGTCGCGGGCCACGCCGCCATCCACCTCGAGGTGGGCGGTGCTGCCGACGCTGTCGAGCAGCTGGCGGGCGCGGCGGATCTTGTCGAGCGACTGCGGGATGAACTTCTGGCCACCGAATCCCGGATTCACCGACATGATCAGCAGCAGGTCGAGATCGCGCGCCACTTCGCGCACGGTGTCGAGCGACGTGCTGGGGTTCATGGTGGCACCGGCGATGCAGCCGAGCTCCTTGATCCGCATCAGCTGTCGGTGGAGGTGGGGCGCGGTTTCGACGTGGATGGTAAGGCCGTTGGCACCCGCCTTCGCAAAACTGTCGAAGTACTTTTCCGGCTCCACCGTCATCAGATGCACGTCGAGCGGCAGTGTGGTCAGCTTGCGGACGGTCTCGATGACCTTGACGCCGAAGCTGAGGTTCGGCACGAAAACGCCGTCCATGACATCGACGTGCAACCAGTCGGCGCCGGCCGCCTCGATCATGGCCAGTTCATCGGCCATGCGGGCGAAATCGACGGAGAGCAGCGAGGGGGCGATACGAACAGTCATGGCCAAAGATACACGCACCCGGCGGCTCGGGCCCCGTGCGAAGTCGCACGCCCTACGGCGTCGTGCTGTCCCGCGGGGCGGTGGGTCGGGACACAGTGAGTGTCACCACGCCGCCGGGTGCAACCGGCGAATCGGGCGACGGACGCTGGGCGCTGATGAAGCCGTCCGGCTGGACCGCCGTGGAATCGGTCCGGGTGGGCGCTGCAGTAAGCCCGAGCTGGCCGATCAGCGCCAGCGCGTCCTCCAGTGACATGCCGATCAGCGAGGGTACGCCGATCGCATCAGGGCCGGCGCTGATGGTCAGGCGTACCATGGCGGGTTGCGGAATGGTGACGCCGCTGCGTGGCGCCGTGGCGATGACTTCGCCTCGCGCCCGCTTATCGAGTCGTTCCGTGATCTCGGTTGCCACGTCGAAGCCAGCCTCCTCCAGCGCCTTCACCGCCGCGTCGCGCGCCATGCCGAGCACGTTCGGCACCGTGCCGCGCTTGACGCCGAGCGACACGTCGAGGACGACGTCATTGCCCTTCTGCGCCTTGATGCCTGGCGCGGGTGTCTGGCCGAGCACCGAGCCTTTCGGTGCGGTGGGGTGATGCAGTTCGTCACCGGTCTTGACGGAGAAGCCGGCCGCGGTGAGTCGCGCGGCGGCATCGGTGTAAAGCAGGCCAACGACGTTCGGCACGGCTGATTCACCGCGGATCAGCGTCTGAGGCAGCAGCCAGAGCGCGGCCAGAACAAACCCGCCGAGAAATCCGCCGACCGCGGTGCTGAGAACCGGACGTCGCGCCGCCACGTCGCGCAGCCTGCGCCATTGCCCGTCGCCAGACTTCACGGTGGGGCTCATCGGATCCGGCGAAGCCGCGCCGCGAACGCGCCGTCCACGCCGTGGGCGTGCGGCAGGACGCGCAGGAATCCCTTGTCGATGACGGCATCGGGTACGACGCCGGTTGCCGGTGGTTCGAGCACGAATGCCTCATCGTCGGCAAGGAACTCGTTCACGACGGCGTCGTTCTCTTCGCGCTCGAGCGAACAGGTGCTGTAGATGAGCAGGCCGCCCGGCTTCACACAGCTGCTGGCGGCGGCCAGAATGTCGCGCTGCAGCACCGGCAGCAGGGCGAGGTCACTTACGCGCAACCGCCAGCGCGCATCCGGGTGCCGGCGGAAGGTGCCGGTGCCGGTGCACGGCACATCAACGAGGATTGCGTCGACGGGTTCGAGGGTCGGGGCAGTGGCGTCCATCTCGCGCACGTCGACATCGGTGGCGCGCATGCGATCGAGGTTGGCATGCAATCGCTGGAGCCGATTCGCGGATCGGTCGGTTGCGATCACGCGCACCCCTGCCTGCAGCAGTGCGAGCGTCTTGCCGCCGGGTGCGGCGCAGAGATCGGCGGCCTGGTCTCCGCGAGGAATGTCGGCGTACCGGACGACCAATGCGCTACCGGCATCCTGCACCCAGAGCTGCCCGTGCTGGAACGCGCCGAGCTGTGTCAGCGCGGCGCCGGGCGGCAGCTGCAACCCATCGTCGAAGAGCAAGGTCGGGATGGTCTCGACGCCGCGTTCCTGCAGGATTGCCTGCAGGGCCGCGCGGGTGATGCCGAATGGCCGCACGATGATGGGTGCTTCGCTGTTGTTGTAGCCGGTCAGCTGTACCGTGGCCTCCTTGCCGAAGGCGGCCACCCATCGCTCCAGCAGCCAGCGAGGATGGCTGGTGCGCACCGCCAGCCGCTCCGTCAGATCGTGGTTGCGATCGAGTGCCGCCGCCGCGCCGTCGGGTGTGGCCACGGCTGGCAACTCACGTTCGCGATCGATACGTCGCATCACCGCGTTCACCAGCTTGCTGGCGCCGATACCATGCCGGCGCTTGGCGAGTTCGACCGTCTGGGCGATGGCTGCGTACGCCGGCACGCTGCCCATCGAGAGCAGCTGATATGTGCCGAGGCGCAAGAGGTCGCCGAGGTCGGCGTCGAGCCGTGCCAGACCGCCGGTGATGCGCGGAGCCAGAATGGCGTCGATCCATCCCCGCGATCGCAGCAGTCCATACACCAGTTCCTGCACCCAGCGCCGATCGCGGGGATCGAGGGCGGTCGTGACGCGCTCGAACGCCGCATCGAGCAGCGTGCCGCCTCGCAGCGCTGCGAGAATTTCGGCGGCGGCGATGCGCGATTCAGTGATCAGCGTATTGCGGCTTGCCGGTGGCGCGGCCAGCGTCACGGGCCGCTCACCGGCGGAGTCCCTCGTCATACGCCGCAAGGTAGCGCCGCGTGGAGGCCACGGCATCGTCGAGCCAGATGCCGCGCAGGACCGCGACCCCCGCGGCACCGGTCGCCGCGATCCGATGCACACGCTCCAGCGTCATGCCACCGACGGCGATCACCGGACACTCCTCGGCGGCATCGACGACGGCCTGTACGAACGCGACCGGGTCGGCCGGCGGATATGCCGGTTCGCTGGCGGTTCCGGCGACGAGAAATGTCGCGTCGCTCTGGGCGGTCATCCAGGCATCGGCAGTGGCATGTACACTCGCGCCCAGCACCAGTCGCGGTGCAATACGGCGCGCATCGGCGATCGACAGCGACCGCGAAGTCAGCTGCGCTCCGGTCACGCCTGCCGCCATCGCGATGTCGAGGCGATCGGTGACCAGCACCCAGCTCCCGGTCAACTCGGCGATGACGCGCAGTTCGAGCGCCAACTCGAGCAGGCGGAGTGGCGTGGTCTCGACGGCTCGCAGGTGGATCGCGACCCGGTTGCGACAGGCGTGCATGACCGCGGTGGCGGAACGCACGAAGCCGGGATCTGCAAGGATCACGTCGTTGGTGAGCGCATGCAGCGCTGGCACCGATGCGTATGTCACGTCACCGCGTCGCTGTCGATGCCGAACACGTCACCGACACTGATGCCTCGCCCGGCCGCCCAGTCGGACACTCGCTGTCGGCGTTTGCCGGCGGGGTGAACGTCGCTGATGCGTACGGTGCCCGAAGCGCAGGCGACGAGCATGCCGTCAGCGTCGAGCGCGAGTACGGTGCCAGGCGCATCGACCTGCGTCTGCATGGGAGAGGCGCGCACGCCGAAGCACTTCAGCTCGAGTCCGCGCAGCGTGGTGAACGCACCGGGCTTCGGGTCGTAGGCGCGCACGAGATTCGCGACTTCCGGCGCGGTGGCATGCCAGCTGATCCGCGCGTCCTCCCGTTCGATCTTCGGTGCGTACGTTGCCAGCGCGTGATCCTGTTCGGTCTCGACCAGCAGCGTCAGGTCCATCAGCGCAAGCGCCTCGATCAGTGCCTGCGCTCCCACTTCCGAGAGGCGATTGCGCAGTTCGCCGCCCGTTTCGTCGTCCAGAATCGGTACCCGCGCCACATGCAGGCATGGACCGGCATCCATCGCCAGCACCATGCGCATGATCGTGACGCCGGTCTCGGTGTGGCCCCGCCGGATCGCGGTTTCGATCGGCGCCGCACCGCGCAGCGCCGGCAGCAGTGACGCATGAATGTTGATCGTGCCGCGCGGCGGCTGCTCGATCACCGACAGCGGCAGGATGTGTCCGTAGGCGACGACGACATTCAGGTCGGGTCCGAGCGCGGTGAGTTCGGCGAGAAACGCCTCACCCCGCGGCCGCTCGGGCTGCAGGACGGGCAGCCCTTCGCGCAGCGCCACCACCTTCACGGGTGGTGGGGTCAGGGTTCGCGTACGACCGACGGGTCGATCCGGCTGCGTGACCACGCCGACGACGTCGAACCCTTCGCCGAGCAGTGCCTCGAGCGGCGGGACGGCAAAGTCGGGAGTGCCCCAGAAGAGGATGCGCACAGGGTCGGAATCGCGATGCGGTCAGCGAACGTCGCTGCGGTGATCGGCGCCGGCTTCGTCGTCGAGTTCCTCGTCTTCGGCCTGCAGGCGTGCGATGACATCCGGGGTGAGGCGGCGAATCAGTTCCGGGTACTGATCCTTCTCTTCGTCCCACTCACGCAATGCCTGACGGCGCTTGAGAATCGAGAGGTGATCGAGAAACAGCTTGCCGTGCAGATGGTCGATCTCATGCTGCAGGCAGGTGCCGAACAACTCCGTCCCGTCCAGTGTGATCGGTTTCAGGTCGACGTCGAGAGCCTGCACGATGACCTTGGCGGCGCGCTCGACATCGAAGTGGATGTCAGGAATGGACAGACATCCTTCCTCTCGCTTGCTTTTTCCGCTCCGCATCGTGATGACGGGATTGATGAGCGCAATCGGATTCTGGTCGACATCGACGACTGCGATGCGCTCGCTGCGGCCGACCTGCGGTGCGGCAAGCCCGATGCCCTTGGCGGCGTACATCGTGTCGAACATGTCGGTCACGAGCTGCCGCAACTCCGGCGTCATCTGCTGTACGATCTGGGTCTCACGACGCAGGATCGGGCTGCCGAGGACGTGAATGTCGAGCAATGCCATCAGGTGACCTTGTCCGCGCTGGAGCTGGTGCCGCTGGCTGAGGTGATCTTGGCGACGCGGCCGCGCTCGATGATCAGACGCGACTCGCCGCTCTTGACGGTGATTTCGTCATCAGGGCTGGCGGTGGCGCCGCTCTTGATGTGCTGCACTTCGCCGACCAGTCCACCGGCGGTGACGATGCGGTCGCCCTTCTTGAGCTCGAGAATCGCCAGTTCGTGCTTTTTCCGCTGCTGCTGCTGCGGGCGGATGAGCAGGAAGTAGAAGATGGCGAAGATGCCGCCATACATCAGCAGCGGCGCGACGAGGGCCTGTCCGCCGGGCAGCTGCAGTACGGCGAGGGAGGCGAATGGCAGTGAGGTCATGAGTCGCTGGAGGTCGTGGCGTGATAGCGGGCGAGCCAGTCCTGGCTCCACCCATCGAAGGTCCCGGTGCGGAGCGCGGCGCGCGCGTCACGCATCAGGGTGATGAGGAAAGATACGTTGTGCAGGGAGAGCAGCCGCAGGCCGAGCATCTCCTCGCTGACGAAGAGGTGGCGGAGGTAGGCGCGGTCGTAGCGGGTGCAGCAGGGGCAGGGGCAGCCCTCGACCAGCGGCCGTCGGTCGAGGCGGAAGGCCGACTTCCGGATCTGGACCTTGCCGTCGTGGGTGAAGGCGGTGCCGTTGCGGCCCATGCGGGTGGGGGCGACGCAATCGAAGAGGTCGACACCGCGGCGGACGGCTTCGACGAGGTCATCGGGGAAGCCGACGCCCATCATGTAGCGGGGGACGGTGCGCGGAATGACGGGGTCGACGGTCTCGAGGGTGGCGTACATGTCGGCCTTGGACTCACCGACGGAGAGGCCGCCGATGGCGATGCCGTCCCAGTGGCCGCGTTCGAGGATGCCCCGGGCGGAGGCGATGCGGAGGGCCGGGTAGGTGCCGCCCTGGATGATGGGGAAGAGGGACTGGCGCGGGGGAATGATGTCGGTGGCGGCGTCGTGCGTTGCCATCGGGGGCGCGCCGGACGGAACTTCGAACTGGGGGGGGGCCCCCCGGCCTTCGCGGCTGATCCGATCGAATTCCACCCGGCAGCGATCCAGCCACCGCAGGCTCCGCTCCATCGCCGCCTGACTGGCCGCGTACTCCGCCTGCCCCGCGATCAGCTCATCCAGCTGCATGATCACGTCGGCGCCGATGTTGCGCTCGATTCGCATCACACTTTCCGGCGTGTAGTTGTGCTTCGAGCCGTCGATGTGGCTCTGGAACACCACGCCCTCCTCGCTCACCTTCCGCAGGCCAGAGAGCGAGAACACCTGAAACCCACCCGAGTCGGTGAGCATCGGGCCGTCCCATCGTGTGAATGCATGCAATCCGCCCAGCGCCCGCACCATCATGTCGCCCGGGCGCAGGTAGAGATGATAGGCGTTCGAGAGGATCATCTGTCCGCCGGCGGCGGCCACTTCCTCGACGCTCAGGCCCTTGATGGTGCCGTGTGTGCCGACCGGCATGAACGCCGGCGTCTCCACCACACCGTGGGGTGTCGAGAACCAGCCGAGACGCGCGCTGCCTGCGTCGTGCGACGTGCGAAACGAAAAGTCGTTCATGAGACGGAGAAGGGCGGGGCGGCTGCGTCGAGCGGGGGCAAGCCGCGAAAACTACTCGGTCTGGCCCGCGACACGGTGCGCGATCGTCCGCCGCGGTGCCCGAATACAGGGCGGTGACGATCCTGGTCGCACTGCCGAACCTCGCACAACGGCACTTATGACGACTCAGAGAATCAGCATCGCATCACCATACGAATAGAAGCGGTACTGGTGCGCAATCGCTTCGCGGTACGCGCGCATCGTCAGCTCGTAGCCGGCAACGGCGGCGACCAGCATCACCAGCGTCGACTTGGGCAGGTGGAAGTTGGTCAGCAGATGGTCGACCAGTCGGCACTGGTACGGCGGGTAGATGAAGATCCCCGTCTCTCCCTCCGCGGCGCGGATCGTACCATCGGCGGCGGTCGCACTCTCCAGCGTCCGCATGGACGTGGTGCCGACGGCCCAGACGTCGCGCCCGGCCGCCTTCACACGCGTGAGCACCTCAGCCGTGGTTGCCGGCACCTGAAACCACTCCTCGTGCATCACATGCTCGCGCGGGTCGTCAACAGTGATCGGGCGAAACGTGCCGGCGCCGACATGTAGCAAGACATCCGCGCGATGCACACCCTTCGCCGCGAGCGCTGCAAGGACTTCCGGGGTGAAGTGCAGGCCGGCCGTCGGCGCGGCCACGCTGCCGGCCTGTTGCGCATACACGGTCTGGTATCGCTGTGCATCCTGCGGCGTGTCGCCGCGCGTCATGTACGGCGGCAGCGGCACGTGCCCATGCCGCTCGATCGCGTCGGCGGTGTTCCCGGCCGCGTGCAGCTTCACGAACTTCGTGCCGCGATCGGAGGCGTCGAGCATCGCGATGGTGAAGTCGTCCGCGATCGTCACGATCTTTCCCGCCTGTAACTTTGCCCCCGGCTGGACCATCGCTTCCCACACATCGTCGCCAAGTGCCCGGAGCAGCAGCACTTCTGCCGGTGCACCGCTGGGCCGCGTGCCGAGCAGTCGGGCGCGGAATACCTTGGTCGTGTTCACCACCAGCGCGTCACGCGCCGGGATGAACTCCACGATATCGCGGAACTGCCGGTGCTCGATGCGGCCACTGTCGCGATGGATGACCAGCAGGCGACTGCCGTCGCGACTGGCCACCGGCTGTTGGGCGATCAACGACTCCGGGAGGGCGAAGTCGTAGTCCGACACGCGCGTGCCGTCGGCAGTCCTCGGAATGCTCACATCGACAAGCTAACCGGCCTTCGAGGCGCACGGCCACGTCGCATGCCGGCGTGCATTCCGCGGGCTCTGTGCGCATCGGGCGCTGTCACCAGTGTTCATGCGAGGCCGGCGCAGGACGTGGCGGATCAGGAATGGCGTTTGCTCTGCGCTCATTGGGCGCTGTCACCACTGTTCACGCGGGGCTCGCGGAGGACGCGGGGGAGCGGCACAATGCGAAGGAACGGCCTGCCCCTAAGGCTGTTTCAACAGCCCTGCGCAGTTGCGTTCCTCCGCGTGCCCCGCGTGAACAGAGTTGGCCAGCTTCCACCGACCCCGATCGGAGGAATCACGGCAGCGAAGGCTGGACGCGAACCAGAACGACAAGACGAGCCAGAACTGCGCACCTGCGATGCCCGCACGACAGCCAACGACCCGACGCCAGCATTCAGAGCAGCGACGGCTGCGCCCCCGAGGCATCACCAGGGGGCGTGTACCCGAAGTGCCGGTACGCCGTCGGTGTTGCCACCCGCCCGCGCGGTGTACGCTGCAGAAACCCGTTCTGCACCAGAAACGGCTCGTACACTTCTTCGATCGTTCCCTCATCCTCGCCAACCGCCGCCGCGACCGTCTTCAACCCCACCGGACCGCCCTCGAACTTCTCGATGATCGCCCGCAGAATGCGTGCGTCCATGTCGTCCAGCCCGAACGCGTCCACTTCCAGCAGCTCGAGCGCGGCATCGGCGACGGCCTTGTCGATGACGCCGTTCGCCTTCACCTGCGCGTAGTCGCGCACGCGTCGCAGCAGGCGATTGGCCACCCGCGGCGTGCCACGCGCGCGACGTGCCAGCTCGTGCGCGCCATCCGGCGTGATCGAACAGCCCATCACATATGCCGTCCGCTTGACCACCTGTTCGAGATCCGCGGTTGGGTAGTAGTTGAGGCGCTGCTCAATCCCGAAGCGCGCCCGCATCGGTGCCGTCAGCATGCCCAGCCGCGTCGTGGCACCAATCAGCGTGAACTTCTCAACCGGCATCGTGATCGTCTGCGCTTTCGGCCCATCCGAGAGCCGGATGTCGACGCGGAAATCCTCCATCGCCGGATACAGAAACTCCTCGATCACCGGGCGCAAGCGATGGATTTCGTCGATGAAGAGAATGTCGCCTTCGCGCAGATTCGTCAGTGTGCCGACGAGATCGCCCGGCTTCTCCAGCGCCGGTCCGGCCGTGGTCCGGATGTTCACCCCCATCTCTCGCGCGATCAGCTCCGCCAGCGTCGTCTTGCCCAGTCCCGGCGGGCCGAAGAAAAGCACGTGATCCAGCGGCTCCTTTCGGCTCTGCGCGGCATCGATGTAGATGCGGAGCGAGTCCTTCACCTTGGGCTGCCCGATGAACTCGGCCAGCCTCTGCGGCCGCAGCGAGAGCTCCACGAGTGAATCCTCGTCGATGGCTTCGGGGGTCGTGATCTCGGCGCGCGTCATGCCCCAAAGTGTACCCGAAGAAACACCGGAGCGCCATTGCACACCGCCGTCCGCCGCGCGGCCGCGCTAGCGGGTGCCGATCCGTGCCAGCGCCGCACGAACCAAGGCCGCCGTGCTCGCCTTACCCTCGCCCGCATCGAGTGCCGCCCGGATCCCTGACTCCGCCTCGGCCACACCGTACCCGAGGGACTGCAGCGCCCGCACGGCATCCTCCACGCCGACGCCACCCGTGCTGACGACGGATGCCGCGCCGCGCTGCAGGTCGTCCAGTTTGTCGGCGAGATCAAGAATCAGCTGGTCGGCCTTCTTCTTGCCCAATCCCTTCACCTGCTGAAGCGTGGCCAGATCGCGCTCACGAATGGCGCGCACCAGGCGCTCGGCGCTCAGGGCCGACAGCATGTTCAGCGACAGTTGCGGTCCAAAGCCCTTCGCCACCAGCAACCGCGTGAACACGTTGCGCTCGTAGGTCGTGCCGAAGCCGAACAGCTGCCAGCCGTCTTCCTTCACGACGAGATGTGTATGCAGGCGCACCTGTTCGCCCGACTTGGGCAGCGACTCAAAGGTCGAGAGTGGGATGGCGACGGCGTACCCAACGCCGCCGGACGTCAGGATCTCGACACTTGCCAGGTCGCGCTCGAGCAGTGTGCCCACCAGCAGTGTGATCATCGGTCGCGCCCGGCGGCAGTGAGCATCGCACTCGTGCGCGCTGCAAGCAGGCACGTCAACGCCGCCGCCACGCCATCGGCCGCGTCGTTCGGGCTGGGCACCGTCTTCAGGCGGAGCAATGTCTTGACCATGAACTGCACCTGCTCCTTGGTGGCGGCGCCGGTGCCCGTGATCGCCTTCTTGATCTCGGCCGGTGGGTACTCGTGAATTGTGACGCCAGCGCGCGCACCCGCCAGCAGGAGCACGCCGCGCGCATGGCCGAGTGTGACGGTGGTGCGCACGTTGCGCGCATAGAAGATCGACTCGACTGCCAGCGCATCGGGCTGGTGTCGGGCGATCAGTTCCGTCACGCCATCGAAGATCTCGGCCAGCCGCGAGGCCAGCGCGTCGCGCGGTGAGGTGCGGAACACGCCGCACTCCACCAGCGTCGCACTGCCGCGACCATCGCCACGCAGCACCCCGAAGCCGGTAACGGCCGTGCCGGGATCAAGTCCGAGAACGAGCAGGGTGGCTCCGGCCCACTAATCGTCGAGCGCCGAGGCGTCGATATCGAAGTTCCCTTCGACGTTCTGGACGTCATCCAGGTCCTCGAGCACGTCGAGCAGCTTCACCAGCGTCTTTGCATCGTCGCCAGTGACATGCACCGTGCTCTGCGGAATCCACTCCAGCTTGGCCTCGCTGATCTTCAGCCCCTTGGCCTCGAGCCCTTCCTTCACAGCGTGCAGCTCAGCCGACTCGGTGGTGATGGCAAAGGTGTCGTCTTCGCGGGCGAAGTCACTCGCACCGGCGTCGAGCGCCACTTCCATCATGGCGTCTTCATCGCCGGCGGCCGGCAGGTAGATCCGCCCGCGTCGATCGAACATGAAGGCCACGGATCCCGATGTGCCCAGGTTGCCGCCGTTGCGGGTGAGTTTCGCACGGATGTCGGCCACCGTTCGCGTGGGGTTGTCGGTGAGCGCCTGGATCATCAATGCCACCCCGCCCGGTCCGTAGGCCTCGTAGGTGATCTCGGTGTACTCGACCCCTTCCAGCTCACCGGTGCCCTTCTTGATCGCACGATCGATGTTCTCCTTGGGCATCGACTGGGCCCGCGCCGCGTCGATTGCGGTGCGCAGCCGCGGATTGCCGCCCGGATCCCCGCCGCCACCCTTGGCCGCCACGGTGATCTCGCGAATGAGCTTGGTGAAGATGGCGCCGCGCTTGGCGTCGGTCGCGGCTTTCGCGTGCTTGATCGTTTTCCACTTGCTGTGGCCAGCCATTGCAACTCCGTCGGATCTGCGTTTGGGGGGTCAGCCACAAAAGATAAGCCGGTCACGACTCGATCAGGTCCTCCACCCTACCGGCGCCGGGTTCGATATACAGGTCGGTGAACGCCGATGGCGCCGCGCGATGCTTCAGCACATGCACCTCGAACGCCCCGGCCACATCGGGCGCGTCGTCGTAGAGTCCCTCGCGGAAGATGCCCAGCACCACATCGGCCACGCTGGCCGCCGCGCCGAGGCCACCGAAATCATGCAGGACCGGTCGGGGCGGGGGCGTCTGCATCCGGTCGGTGCGGAGCGGCGCGGTGAGCAGCATGGCCACGTCCTGATCGACGGCCACCCGCTTTGTCAGCCGCACGGCCTGCGCTTGCGCCTCCGCTAGCGGGATCGGCGGTTGGTCGAGGCCGGCAAGGCCATCGATGATCACCAGAGCCGGCAGCTCGGCAGCCTCGAGCCGGTCGCTGAGCAGCGTCGGGGTGTGCGGCGACCGTTCAACCGAGATCGGCAGGCGGCGAAGCACATCCACCGCCGACTGCAGTGCATCCGATCCGCCGGCCGGCAGTATCCCGGTCCGCATCCCGATCTGTGTCACCCCCGACTCGGCCGTGACGAGCCGCTCCCAGCACCGCGCCTCCGTCGATTCGTTGGTCAGGATCAGCACCGGATGCCCCGCCACTGCCGCCCGGATCGCGATGCCGAGCGCGAGCGCCGTCTTGCCGGCGCCCGCGTCGCCGCCAATGATCGCCAGCTCTCCACGGCGGAGGCCGCCACCCAGGAGGCGGTCGAGCGACGGGTAGCCGGTGGTGACCAGATCCGGGGCGGGGAGCGGGCGCGCATCCGACGCGAGGCGCTGCAGTACACCCGACAGGAATTCGCGACTGGTCGGCATCAACGCATGGCGGCGAGGGAGGACCGGCGCAGCAGTCGCGCGAGCGTGGTCAACTCGGCGCGCGCGGCATTGGAGAGCAGGGCATCGGCGGCATCCCGCAGACCATCGATCGCGTCGGCCAGCGGCGCCGGCGCCTTGTCGGCCGCCAGATCGCAGGCCCGCGATGCCGCGAGCGCAACCTCGAGCGGTAGCGCCTGACCCGCCAGCCAGCGGCGCGTCGCCTCGGCCCGCAGCAACAGCGCGTCAGGCTCGCTGAGGTCGGTTTCGCGCGGCAGGCGAGGCAGCGCCAGGCGGGCCACCATCCAGCAGGCCAGCACTGCATTCCGCTCGCGCGAGTGCGGGAGGGCGGCCGATTGGGTCACCAGCGCCCTCAACGGCGCGATGACCGAGGGCAGGAGTAAGGCAGCACGATGCACGTCGCAAAGGTATCCCACGGTGCGCGTGATGCGCGTCCGGGAGGCGAACCTCGCCGTCGGCGCGTCCGCGGGCGCCTCGATGGGGTAACTTGCTCGCATCATGACCACTCCCGTGAAGGCCGTCCTGTGGGTGGATGACGAGGCCGAGATGCTCGAGGCCCACCGCATCTTCCTGCAGGACAAAGGTTACGACGTCGAGATGGCCCGGAACTCCGAGGACGCCCTGGAGCTCCTGCGCCGCCGCCGTTTCGATGTGCTCCTGCTCGATGAGCAGATGCCTGGAAAGCGTGGACTCGAGACCTGGCGGGATGTGCAGGCCATCGATCCGATGCTCCCGGTGGTGATGATCACCAAGAGCGAGGAAGACGGTACCCTGCGCGAAGCCCTGGGCGCGGCGGTTCACGATTATCTCGTCAAGCCGGTCAACCCGCGTCAGGTGCTGACCGCCATCACGCGTATCCTCGATGGCACGCGCCTGCGGCAGCAAGCGTTGGCGCGCGAATTCGTGGAGCGGTTCCGCGCCTTCGAGCTGGAAGGGTACAGCAGCGACTGGCGGGGCTGGATCGAGCGGACGGCCGAAGTGACGCGCTGGGACGTCGCGCTGGACGAGGCGGGTGAAGGTGGACTGCGCGAATCGCTGGTCGGGCTCTATCCGGCCATGCGCCGCGAGTTCGCGCACTTCGTCCGGCGGCAGTATCCCTCGTGGCTCGAGGATCTGCAGGGTGACCGGCCACCGCTGTCCATCGACATCGTCTCCGAGCACGTGGCACCGCTGCTGACGACGGAAAAGGCGGCCTGCTTCATCGTCGTCGACTGTCTCCGGCTGGATCAGTGGCTGGGTCTGGCACCGCTGCTCGGGCAATGGTTCACCGAGGAACGCTCGCACTACTACTCCATCCTGCCGACCGCCACGCCGTACTCGCGCAACGCGCTCTTCAGCGGGCTGTTTCCGGGTGAAATGGCCGGCATGTATCCCGACTGGTGGAAGGAGCGCGAGGACGA
>JANMHB010000205.1:0-6849 GCA_031374935.1 Gemmatimonadaceae bacterium
GCCGCCATGTATCACGTGACGGCCGACAACGCGTTCCCCTATCGGCTCTGCTCAGGGCAGCAGGACTCCGGCTCGGCGTGCGTGCCGAGTCGGTCGGATGATGGGCAGATCACGTTTCACGACTGGCATCCGGTGAACATCCAGGAGTATGGCGTCGCGGCACCCGATCCGCGCGATCCTGACATGGTGTTCGGCAGCATGCGCAGCGGCGTGTCGCTGTACAACCGCAAGACAGGTCAGACGACCTACGTCGGCCCGGACATGGAAGGATTCGGCCGCAACGTGCGCACGATGCCGCTGCACTTCTCACCGGCCAAGCCGGACGTGCTGTTCTACGCCTCGAACGTGGTGTGGAAGACGCTCGATCGCGGCCGGAGCTGGAGTCGCATCAGCCCCGACCTCACGCGGCAGACGTGGGCTGTGCCTTCCTCAGCGGGACAGTACGCCAGTACCGTGAAAGTGGCGCCGGCCGGCTCGCTGACGGCACTCGCGCCATCGCCGCGCGATGTGAATGTGCTCTGGAGCGGCAGCGATGACGGCACGCTGCAAGTGACGATGAATGGCGGTGCGACGTGGACCAACGTCACACCGGCCGTCGCCAAGCCATGGGCGCGAATCTACAATCTCGAGGCGGGGCACTTCGATACACAGACGGCGTACGCGGCGGTGAACACGCTGCGCCTGGACGACATGAATCCGCACTTCGTCCGTACGCATGATGGCGGCCGGACGTGGACTGAAATCAACGCCGGCATCACCGGCGGCGCGGCATCGAACTCGATTCGCGAGGATCCCCGGCAGAAGGGGCTGCTCTACGCTGCCACCGATCGGCAGGTGTGGGTGTCGTACGACGATGGGGATCACTGGGAATCGCTGCGGCTGAACATGCCGGCGATTGCGGTACGCGACCTGGCGGTGAAGGACGACAGCACCTGTCACTGTTCCGATCTGGTGATTGGCACGCATGGCCGTGGCTTCTGGATTCTGGACAACATCACGACGTTGCGGCAGGCCGCGGCGGCGCGTGCAGCGACGGCGGCGTATCTGTTCAAGCCACCGACAGCGCTGCGCGTGCGCTTCGGTGGCAACGATCCCACACCGTGGCCCGCCGAGATGCCTGCGGGGCAGAATCCGATGCCGGGTGGCATCATCGACTATCGACTGAGCGCCGATGCGACCTCGCCGGTGACGATGGAAATTCTCGACGCGGCCGGCGCCGTCATCCGGCGCTACTCGAGCAGTGATCCGATGCTCGATCCCGATCCAGCGCTCGATCCGGCGGCGTACGATCGCATTTGTCAGCGGACGCCGACGGCCACCTACTGCGGCTTACCGCTCTACTGGCCGGCGCCGTCGATGCGGCTCGGGGCAAAGGCGGGAATGCATCGCTTCGCGTGGGATCTGCACCATGACCCGATTCCGGTGGAGAACATCAACGACAACGGCAACGTCGAGGCCAAGGGGGCGGTACCGGGGCGCACCTTCCCGGTGATCGACGCACCGTGGGCACCGCCGGGTCAGTACACGGTGCGCCTGACGGTGGATGGTGTGCGGTACACGCAGCCGCTCACGTTGCGTCTCGATCCGCGGGTGAAGATCGGATCGGCGGCACTGGCACAGCTGGCCACACTCTCGAAGGAGATGTGGGTTGGCTCGATTGCCGCCAACGCGGCAAACGAACAGGCGCGTGCCTGGCTTGCGTCGCTCGCTGGCGTGCAGGGTACGGCGGCAGCCGAAGTGAAGAAGCAGCTCGAGACGCTGGCGCCGCCACGCGGTCCGCGGACGCGATTCCGTCGCCCGGCAGCCAACGCGTCGCCGACACTGTCCGGCGCGAGTACCGCGATGATGGCGGCGGCGATGGCCATGCAGAGTGCCGATGTGGCGCCGACCGCTGCACAGGTTGCGGCCTGTACGGCAGCGAGAACCGCGAGTTCGGCGGCCATGACGATGTGGAATACCCTTCGGACGACCGGACTGGCATCAATCAACGCGGAACGTCGTGCACAGGGACTGCCGGCGCTGGCACTCCCCGCAGCGTCGATGCGGTGAACAGCACAATGGTGCGGGCGGCGTTGCTGCTGGTGCTGGCGGCGCGACCAGGGGGTGCGCAGTCGCCGCCTGCGACAGACGGGCGATCGACGCCAGACGCGCGGCTGGCGCCAGGTGTGCCACACGTACTCGCGATCGAACGTGCCGCGACCCTCCGCGATGTACGCTACGCACTCTCACTCGATGTCACGCGCACCGACTCGGCGACCGGGTCGGTGGTGGTGCGCTTTTCACAGCGATCGGCCCGCGAGGTGATCCTCGATTTTCGCGGGCTGGGGGTGTCGCGCATCGTGGCCAACGGCCGGCCGCTGTCCGGTGCGGACTCCAGCGTCTGGAATCGCGCCCATCTGCGCATCCCGGCGTCACATGTGCGCGCGGGGATCAATCAGATCGAGATCGCATTCACGTCGCCGATTGCCGCAGCCGGCGCGAGCATCATCCGGTCCCGCGACGCGGCAGACGGCCAGGAGTATCTGTACACGCTGCTCGTCCCGTCCGATGCGAATCTGCTCTTTCCCTGTTTCGATCAACCCGATCTGAAGGCACGCGTCACGCTCAGCGTGACGGCGCCGCGGCGGTGGAGTGTGCTGGCCAACGGTGCGGCGCGTCGTATCGACAGCGCATCCGTCACCGCCGCCACGCATCACTTCGCCGAGACCCGGCCGATCAGCACCTACCTCATCGCGTTCGCGGCGGGGCCGTACGCGCGCGTATCACAGGCGCGTGCGCTGGCCTCGGGCGCCCGTCCGTCGACGGTGAGCATGTGGGTGCGCGCCTCCCGATTGAAGGAAGCGGAAGCCGACTCACTGATCGCGTCGAACACGCAGGCGCTGCGCTGGCTCGGCGACTGGTTCGGTGTGCCATATCCGTTCGGCAAGTACGATTTCCTGCTCGCTCCGGTGTACCCCTTCGGTGGCATGGAGCATCCAGGTGCGGTGTTCTACAACGAGCAGAGCTTCATCTATCGTGAGCGGCCGACCGCCTCGCAGCTGCTTGGCCGGCAGGCGACGATCTTTCACGAAGTCGCGCATCAATGGTTCGGCGACTACGTGACGATGGAATGGTTCGACGATCTGTGGCTGAAGGAAGGGTTTGCCACCTACATGGCGGCCAAGATGCAGGCCGCGATCGCGCCGGAATCCACACCATGGAAGACGTTCTACCTGCGCAACAAGCCAGTCGCCTACGGCACCGACGCCACCGCAGGGACGACGCCGGTGTGGCAGGCACTGGGGAATCTCGAACAGGCCAAGAGCAACTACGGCCCAATCGTCTACAACAAGGCGCCGGGCATTCTGCGGCAGCTGAATTACCTCGTTGGTGAGCGCAACTTCCAGACAGGGGTGCGCCGGTTTCTGGCCGAGCATCCCTTTGGCAATGCGACCTGGCGCGACCTGTTGCGATCGGTGGGTGCGGCGTCGGGGCGCGATTTGTCGGCGTGGGGCGCCCAATGGATTCTGCGGCCTGGCATGCCGATAGTCGAACAGGAGGTGACAACGTCGAAGGGGCGCATCACGCGACTCGCGCTGACGCAACGCGCCGCACAGCCGACGGTGTCGGGCAATGGCGCGTGGCCGATGCGGCTGTCGCTCCTGCTGTACTACGCCGATGCACCGGCGGTGCGGATTCCGGTGGAGTTCTCGACCCGGACGACCGTGGTTGCTGCCGCCCGCGGCCGACGCACGCCGGATCTCGTCTTCGCCAACGATGGCGATTACGGCTACGCGATCGTCCTTCCCGACTCCGCCAGCGTGCTCTGGCTGGAGCAGCATGTCGGGACGGTGAAAGACGATCTGCAACGCGCCATGCTCTGGGGCGCGCTCTGGGATCTGGTGCGCGAGGCGCGGCTCTCTCCGGCGCGATACGCGGTTGCGGCGCTGCGTGCGTTGCCGGCCGAGCGCGATGAACAGATCGCGGCGTCGCTGATCGGGCGGATTGGTGTCGCGATCAGTCGGTATGGGAACGAGGCGCTGAAGGAGGCGCAACAGCCCGTCTTCGAGCGGGTGTTATTGCGTGGCGCGAGCGATACGTCGTTCGCGTATGGTCAGCGCAAGTCGCAACTCGATGCACTCATCGGAGCTGCACGCACACCGGAGGCACTCACACGCATCGACCAGTGGCTCGACCGTGATTCCGCCGCTGGCTTGCCGCTGCGCGCACCGACACGCTGGGCGATCGTGCAGCGGTTGATTGCACGTGGCTCCGCGACTGCGGCACAGCGACTGGCGGCGGAAGCACTGCGCGATTCTTCGAGTGAGGGGCAGCGGCAGCGGTTCGTGGCTGGTGCGGCGGCGCCGGATTCGGTGAACAAGCGCCTGTACTTCACCCGCTGGTTCGCGGACAGCACCCTCAACGAGGAGTGGGTGACCTCCAGCCTGCGCACCTTTCATGACGTAGAGCATGCGGCCAGTACACAGCCGTTTCTGGTTCCGTCACTCGACACGTTGCCATGGATTCAACGTAATCGTCGCATTTTTTTCCTCGGGGCGTGGCTGAGTGCGGCGATCGGCAGACAATCATCGCCGCAATCGTTGGCGTTGATCGACGAGTGGCTGGCGGCCCATCCGGCACTGGCGCCTGATTTGCGGCGAAAGGTGCTGCAGGCGCGTGATGAATTGGAGCGAACGGTGCGCATCCGGCAGGCCTTCGGCGACGCCGTCCGGTAAAGAGAATCAAATAAACAGCTGATGCACGGTCGGAATTAGCGGCACCTGCGACTGCGGACTTAAGCGGGGTGGACCATTGACCGATACTGGAGAGTGTCCCGCACGAGGCGGGCATTATCCGCTGTCTTGTGTCCACTAACTCGATCGGAGTCGACGATGACCCATCAGTCCCGTATTCGCCTTTCACTGACTGCTTTTGCTGTCGCTGGAATGACGCTGTGTGCTCCAACCGTCGCGCAGGCGCAGGATGCCAGCAAGACGTACACCCTCGCTGAAGTCGAGACGAAGCCGTCGATCGCTTCACTCGCCAGCTTCCAGCGTCTGGTGTCCGAAGGCTATCCCGAAGATCTCAAGCGTCGCCGCATGGGCGGAATTGCCGAGATCTCGTTCGTGGTCGACGCCAGCGGCAAGGTCGAGGCGTCGTCGGTCGAGATCGTCGATGCAACCCAGCCGGCATTCGGTGAAGCAGCCAAGAGCGCCATCCTGATGGCCGGCTTCAAGCCAGGCAAGGTGAGTGGCAGCGCGGTGCGCACGAAGGTGTCGTTGCCGATCGTCTATAAGGTGCAGTAGACGTCACTGCTCTGATGGGCAGATGTGCGCGACGTCCCCGATTCTGCAGTGCGGGGTCGGGGACGTCGTGTCTCCGGTGTGAGGCGAAGGCAGCTACCTTCCGTGTATCACACGTCACACCATGAGTGGTAGCGGATTGGTGTGCACACGATGGCGCTACGGCAAGCGTGTGACATCCGTCACTGCCCCTGGCTGCACGACGCGGGCGCCGGTGACCTTGCCAGCGGCGTCGCTGCGAAACTCGACCGAGATGTCACGCATCGCACTGAGCACGAAGCGCGACCCGGATTCTGCTTCGAGTGCGATTGGCGCCCCGCCGCCCTGCGCCCAGAAGAGCGTGTTACCCCGTTGGCTCACGACAGCCACTGGTCCGCCCGGAATCTGATACCGGCCGACAAATCGCGCGATGTACGCCGCATCGAGCAGGCGCGCGTCGGGCATCCGCCGGAACACCGTCGCCGGTGCCAGCGCGTCCATGCTGATCATCGCACCATCGATGCGACCTGAGGCGCCGGTGCGGAAGGTGATCTTCTGATCTTCCAGCGCCGGATCGTCTGGGTTGCGGAGCGCACTGAAGGTTTCGTAGTGCCACGGCTGCAGCTTGGCGCGAATGCCGTTGTACGCGAAGACCAGCGTGTCGCGCTCCAGCGTCACGTTCACCGCTCCATAGCCTGAGTCGGAGTACGTGCCGGCGTACTCGGCCAGCTTGCGTGACGGCGGTGCATTCGGAATGCGCGTCTCGGCCTTCTTCTGCTCACCGACGCGGCCGGCTGCATCGCTCGCCTTTCGAGTCGTGAGCGCCTGACCGCTCCAGTCACGCCGAGTGCCGCCGAAGAGGCGATCCATCGCGTGTCGCGATGCCAGTTCGCCGAGTGCGGCGCCGTTCTGGTTGACGAGCACCACGATGCCGATGCGATCCTGCGGCAGGAGCGTCACCGCAGCCGTGAACCCATCGATGTTGCCACCGTGCTGTGCGCGGTAGTGCCCGCGGTAGCTGTCGATGAACCATCCGAGTCCATAGCTCATCGGGCCCAGTTCCGGATTGTCGCCCATTCCGGCGATCGGCGTGTACGGGCGATACATGTCGCGCAGCGTCGACGTCTGAATCACCTGGGTATCGCCTCGCTTGCCGCCCGCCAGATGCAGCCCGACCCACTTGAGCATCTCTTCGGCCGACGAGTTGATCGATCCGGCTGGGCCCACCAGCGAGATATCGCGGAACGGAATCCGCTGGATGGAATCGTGCTGGACGCGATACGGCTGCGAGAAATCAGCGTCGGCCTGCGATTCCTTCACCGAGAAGTTCGTGCGAGTCATGCCGAGCGGCGACAGCACCAGCTGTTTCAGCCCATCCTCCCACGACGTGCCATTGATGTTCCCGACCAGGTAGCCGGCGGTGAGGAACATCAGGTTGTTGTACTGGAACGTCTCGCGCAGGTCCTTGTTGAGCGGCAGGTACGCAATGCGGCGTACGAGGTCTTCACGCGACATCGTGGTGTTGTTGTACCAGAGCGCGTCGTGGCGTGGCAGCCCGCTGCGATGCGTGACCAGGTCGCGTGGCGTG
>JANMHB010000006.1:0-3493 GCA_031374935.1 Gemmatimonadaceae bacterium
CCCCCCGCCCCCCCACCCCCCCCCCCCCCCCCCCCACCCCGCGCACCCCCCCGCCCCCGCCAGGCCCGGCCCCCCCCGCGGCGGGGCCGCCCCGCCACGGCCACGAAGGCCAGCCAGGTGCCGGTTGGATCGACCGTCACGCGCGAGATGCCGGTCAGTGGCGCGAACCCGAGATCGGCCGCCACCGTCCATCCCGGCTGACCGCGCGTCCACTGCCGCAGCGTGGTTCCGGTGCCGGCGATCATCGTCGTGCTGTCCACCCACGCGTACTCGTCGACGCCCGGCAGCGTCTGGATCAGTCGCGTCACCGCACGCGTAGTCAGATCGAGTTCGTCGATGTACCAGCTGGTGCCGGCGCGCTGTACGAACGTCACTCGCGACGTGCCGGGCACACGCTTCACGCCGCGTCCGATGTCGCGGGCGATCGTGTCGATCCGGCCGCTCACCGTGTCCATCAACTGCAACGTTGGCGGCGCTCCAAGCACGAACATGGCCACCTGCGCGCCAACCCAGGCGTAGTAACCAACCGGCTTCACACGACCCACCAGTCGCTCGGCGGTGCCGCCCGCCGTCAACGGCATGCGCCAGAGATGCTGCGCCGAGTCCCGCTCCACCCGGATCACCGTCAGCGCGTTGCCATCGGGCGTCACCTGCGCCGAGTACTCACTTTCGGCCGTCACCGTCGCCGGCGTGTGATCCGATCCGTCGAGCGCGTATCGCCAGATGTCGGTCTGCACATCGCGCACACTGTCGCGCAGCAACGCATTCGGTGCGCGCCGCGTGTAGTAGAGCACGCGGCCGCGCGCATCGAAGCTCGGCTGATTGTCGTAGCCGTCCCGCCGCGTCAGGTTGATCGGCGGCTGCACGACCAGTGCACCATCCCGTTTGGTAATCCGCGACAGAAACACATCGGTGTTGGGCGTCGCGGCGGCCGGAGCCGGCGTTGGTCGCGTCGTCTGTGCGTCGGCGGCCGCCAGCGGCAGCGCCAGGGCCAGCGTGCGGAGAAGCGTCAGGGCGGCCAGAATCCGCGTCCGGGCGACGGAGCGAGTGGACATCGCATGCATGGGCTTGGGCGCGAAAGTCATGCGAGGACGGTATGCCGGTGCCGGGGTTGCCGCCAGCACCCGGCGCGGCCGTGCGGCACGAGGTGCAGCCTCACGACTATGACCGAACGCCCGCCGGTGCGAGATTGTGAGCATGATTCGTCGTCCAATCTTTCTCGCCGTCGCCGCAACTGCCGCGCTCGCGGCCTGCAGTCAGCAGGACAAGAAACCGCGTCTTGCGCAGGGTGCGATCGTCGGGCTCTGGCGCAGCGACTCGAGTACCGGTGCCGTCGCGAGCACGTATGCGCTCCGCATCGACCCAGATGGCATGGCGCAGTTCACCAGTCAGGTCAGGGGAAGGCCGGCCGTGACGGAACGTGGCACCTGGGACGGTGCCGATTCTCTCGTCAGAGTCGTGGTGCGAGGCGAACAGACCGCCAGCCGACCGACATCATTGCTGCTGGCGATTCGCGGCAACGCCCTCAGGCTGGTCCAGTTTGATACCATCGCCTGGGGCGCCGACGGCCTGATGCTGACGCGCCGGTAGACCGAGCAGCCGATCACCGTGCAGCGCTCGATGGCACGGCATGATCGGCCAACGTGCTTGCGCCACGAACCTTTCGGCGGCACCGTCGATATCACGCCCTGTCGGTGTTGACCGGGCGCCCTCCCGCCTCGCTGCCGCGCATGACTGCCGCACGCCGTCGCATTCGCCGTGGAATTCCACTGGCTGTCATCATCGCGGTCCTCACCGCGGTTTTTGCCAGCCGGACCGCGCGTGCGCCGACGTCAGCGCCACAAGACGGTCATCCGCCAGCGGCCGCACCCGCGGCGCCAGCGCCAGAGCGCAGCCAACAGTCACCAGCACGGACCGCGAACGATGGCGACGCGGCGAATGGCTCGGGGGCCCGCGGCGCGGAATCCATCGGTTTCACCTCACGCCAACGGTTGGTTGAACACTTCGACAAGCACGGCGACGAGTTTCCGGGCCTCGACATCGGGGGCTACCTCGCCGCGGCGCAGGCGTTGCGTGACGCATCCGCCGGCGGGAGTGTGCTCGAGCTCCGGCGACGCGACGGCGTCGTGACGCGCTTCGATCGCACCACCGGCGCATTTCTCGCATATAATCGCGACGGCACCATCCGAACCTTTTTCCGACCCAATGATGGCGAGGCGTACTTCCGCCGTCAGGTGTCGCGGACACCGGGAGGGGGACCATGACGACGGCTCAGGACGCGGTGCAAGCGTACCTGAACAGCCGCGGATGTTCGCAACTCGTCGTGCGGCGCGGGTTGAGCGGGCTGCTCGAACACTGGGCCTCGATCGTCGCCGCAGTCGAGCGCGGTCGCGACGCCTCGCTGGATGAATGGCTGAACGACATGGATCTCCGCGACATCCTCGCGGGCGCGCTGGCCGCGGCAGGGCCGCGCGAGCGTCTGGCCGCCGCCCTCCGCCTCGACGATGCCGACGACCGGTTTCACGCGGTCACCGAACCCTCTGCCTGCCTCTGGGGCGACGAGATCGCCCAGACCAACCGCTGGCGCCCCGAGTGGCAGTGGTGGTACTTCCGCCGACCGACCCTGCCGGGGCCGACGCTCCGGGAAGACTTGCTGGTTAACGGACTCCTGCGCTCGGAGACCTAACGGGCGCGCGCTGACCAGGGCCGCGCGCGCGGAACTTCGAAACCGCCCGACTCAAGGTGAACGACAAGCACTCCAATCCGGTCGAGATCGCGGCCATCGTCGTCTGGCGCGTGATCGACAGCGCGGAGGCACTGTTCGAAGTGGAAAACGTCGAGACCTACGTGATGACGCAGAGCGAGTCGGCGCTGCGGGCGCTGGCGACGAAGTATCCATACGACGCACACGCCGACGGGGAGTTTTCGCTGTCGGTGAACCCAGACGAAATCGCCACCGAATTGAGCATTCAGCTGACGGAGCGCTTCGCCAAGGCCGGTGTGGAAGTGATCGAAAGCCGCGTCAGCCATCTGGCGTACGCGCCGGAGATTGCCGGCGTGATGTTGCAGCGGCAGCAGGCGTCGGCGATGATCGCCGCCCGCACGAAGATCGTCGAAGGTGCGGTGGGCATGGTGGACATGGCGCTGGCCATGGTGGAAGAGCGTGGCATGGCGACGCTCGACGCCGATCGCCGCGCGGCGATGGTGAGCAACCTGCTGGTGGTGCTCTGCGGCGAACGCAGCGCGCAGCCAGTGCTGAATACCGGCACCATCTACCAGTAGCGCGGGCGTCGTGTCGGAGCGGAAGGCGTTCCTGTTGCGCGTCGATCCGGCGCTGCTTGACGCCATGCAGCGCTGGGCGAATGACGATCTGCGCAGCCTGAATGCGCAGATCGAGTTCGTGCTGCGGCGAACGCTGCAGACGGAGGGGCGGGGCCACCCCCGGCCGGGGGCGGGGCCCCCCCCGCGCGGGGCCCCCCCCGCGAGCCCGAGG
>JANMHB010000021.1:0-34882 GCA_031374935.1 Gemmatimonadaceae bacterium
TCACCGACGGACGGGTGCGCGGTGTGCGATTCGATCGCGAGCGGCTGCGCGCAGGTGTGAGATGATCGACTGGACACGATTCCGGCTCCAGCGTCCTTGCCTGACTGTGGCTGGCAGCAACGGTTGCGCACGCAGCACCGCAGCGGACCGCATATCGCCGTTGCACGGCATTGTGCGATGACGGTATCCGATATTCACCCCATCACGCTCGACGACGTGTTGGCCGCGCGGCAGCGCATCGCCGGCACCATCATCCGCACGCCGCTGGTCAGGCTCGAGCTTGGGCCGGAGTATCCGGACATCCGCCTGAAGCTCGAGAACCTCCAACCGATCAACTCCTACAAGCTGCGCGGCGCGGCGAACGCGGTGGCGATGATTCCCGAAGGGGAACGTGCGCGCGGCGTGTGGACGATCAGTGCCGGAAACGCTGGTCAGGGCGTGGCGTACGCGGCCCGGCAGGCGGGAATTCCGTGCTCGGTCGTCGTCCTCGAGACCGCACCGCGGGCCAAGCTCGATCGTATGCGCGCATTGGGTGCCACGCTGATTCCGGTGCCCGTCAACGAGGCGTGGGCCGCGATGGGTGCGCGTGCGTATCCCGGCATGACCGGAGTCTTCATCCATCCCTTCGACGATCACAATTTCATCGCTGGTCACGCCACGATGGGCCTCGAGATTCTCGAGGATCTGCCGGAGGTGAGCACCGTGATCGGTGCGGTGGGCGGCGGTGGCTTGCTGGTCGGCGTGGGGAGCGTGCTGAAGGCGCTCAAGCCGGACGTGTCGGTGATTGGTGTCGAACCCGACACAGGTGCGCCGGCCGCCCTCTCTTTCGCGACAGGATCTCCACAGGAGTTTCCGGGCTGGACCGCGACGTTCGTGGATGGTGCGGGTGGGCGGCTCATGTTCCCGAGGATGTGGGAGCGCCTCAAGCCTGTCGCCGACGAGTTCGTGACGGTGTCGATTGCGGAAACGACGCAGGCGTTGCGCATGCTGGCCGAGAAGTCGCGCGTGATCGCTGAAGGCGCCGGTGCGCTGTCGCTGGCGGCGGCGCTGAAACGCACGACGGATGGTGGGCCGATCGTTGCGATCGTGTCGGGCGGCAACATCGACATGAGCGTGTTCACCTCACTGCTGAGCGCGCCCGATGCCTGATCGCGACTCGCACCGGTTCGTCCGCGACCTGGCGCACCAGAGATCGAGGGTCGGCCACGCCACGTCGGCGGCCCGCTCCATCAGGTCCGTGCCGCGCGCTACACGTCGATGACCGGAGTTTCAAGCCTTGCGGGCGCAGTCACCCGCCCTCCGCCAATGTGCCGCCGATCCATGGTCCGTTTCGCGGAAACGGCGTAGCGCGGCCACTGCCAAAGGGTCAATGGCTGGCAGCACGGGTCGGCCGGGCCGTGGTGGATGATCGCGCACTGAGGGCAGCGCTGCCACCGAGTGACGGCACCGCGCTCGGGCGGTCGGAGGCGGTGGATTCTGTTCCGTCGTTTCGGCTCAACCGCACGCATTGGAGTGAGCGCGTACTATTCGGCGCACGCGCCAACGTCGGGGAGACAGTCCCATGTGGAATACGCAAACACTCCGGTACGGTCTTCTGTGTGCGACGCTGGTTGTCGCAACGGGATGTCGCGCGCGTGGCCTCGACGTCGGTCGCGCAGCAGTTGCAGCGCGCGGTCAGATCGGTGCACGAGCGGTGGATCTTCGCCTCGGTTCCCTCGCGTGCGAACACGGTGGGTGGATCAACATCTACGGCTCCAACGGGACGGTCCTCGTCTTCGCCCCACGCCAGTGGCGACCGGCCGTTGGCGAACACACGATCGTCCTCCCCCCCGATGGACATTTGCCCTCACTGGGCGAAGAGGACTCCGGCTGGATCAACGGTGCATGGGGCGTGTCGATTCCAGTACTGCGGGGAACGGCTGAGATCGTGGAGCTGTCGAGGAGCGAAATC
Organism: Gemmatimonadaceae bacterium; assembly: GCA_031374935.1. Classification (GTDB taxonomy): domain Bacteria; phylum Gemmatimonadota; class Gemmatimonadetes; order Gemmatimonadales; family Gemmatimonadaceae; genus JACMLX01. The sequence goes on from JANMHB010000021.1 coordinate 1,952, forward strand.
AGGGGGCGCCTGAGCTGGACGATGGGCTTTCCGCAGGACTCGGCACGACTCGACGTCGTCGGCTCGTTTCGGGCAACGCGTGGCTGCCCGGCAAGGTGAGCGTCTGCTACCTGCGTGTCCCACTCCGGCGTCGTTCCCGACGCCGCAGCCGATCACGATGAATCGGAAGTTTGGTTTCCCTTTGCTTCGTGAGCGGCAGTGTCACCGGGGATTCGGCCACGGCACGACGAAATCCAAGCGGAGTTGGCGTCGGATTCAGGTGAGGTCGCGCGTGTATTCCGTCACGAACCAGGCACCGTGCTCGGAGCAAGTGAGTGCGAGCAGCACGCCGTTGCAAAGAGCCTTGGACCCTTTCGCGAATTCCACGTCGTCCGGCCGTACGAGCGCGCGCATCCGTCGCGGCCGCCCGCCGCGCAAGGATCAGCAGCCGGCCAATCGCTGCCAATCCGGATATCGCAGCTCACCGGGCGCGTGCTGCGGGAACTTGCACGCGGTACCACTGGCGCCGTCCGCACTGTCGGAGACGTGTCGCCAGTTCGTCGAACTCCGTCTCGAGTTCCCGGTACTCCTGATACCGTGCGCCGAGTTCGTCGGCCGGTGCGTGCGCTGGCTCGAGGATCGACGCCATCAGGCGACAGGCCTGCGCGCCACTGGTCGCGAGGCGCCACAGGTCCACACTGCGGAAGCGATTTGCAAGCACGACCATTTCGGCTTTGAGCGACGGCAGCACACGTGCGCGGGCTCAACAGTCGGCGACACTTGACACCGTGATGTGCGACCGGCGCGACCTGAATGATCCGAGTGGGGTACACATGTTGCCACCGCAGCCGCGCCGGACCGGCGGCCGTGTGCTGATCGGGCGCACGAACCTCGTGATCTCCAGCCAGATACTGCCACATGCCACGTCGGGATCGACGGATAGCTGCAGGATCCACCAATGAGCCTTCGGTCCGGCGCCGCTCGGACTGCGCGAACCGTACACGCGTGGTTGCACGTGTGCTCGACGACCAGCTGACCGCGGAACGCTGATGGAGCGCCCGTCCTTCAACGACGACGCGCCGCTGCAGTTCGTGATCAATGGCAAGGCCGGTAGCTCCGACTCCGACGCGACGCGTGAGCTGATCGAGTCCAGTCTGCGGGACGGCAGTCGACGCGGCGAGGTGCGCTTCGCCGCACCGGGTGAGCTGGAGCGAGTGGCGCGGGTCGCAGCCGCAACGGCCCTCGCGGAAAGCTCGGCCGTGGTGGCGGTGGGCGGCGATGGCACCATCAACACGGTGGCGCAGGCCGCCCACACCGCCGGCTGCGTGATGGGAGTGGTCCCGGAGGGCACCTTCAACTACTTCGCTCGAGAACACGCCGTACCGCCCCAGACGGCAGACGCGCTGCCCTGGCTGCTCGACGCGCGTCCCGAACCCGTGCAGGTGTCGGCCATCAACGAGAAGATCGTCCTCGTGAATTGTAGCCTCGGGCTTTACCCCGACCTGCTGCAGGATCGCGAGAGCTGGAAGGCCCGGTTTGGCCGCAGCCAGCTGGTGGCGTTCAGCGCGGGCATGGCGACGTTACTTCGTGCACAGACGCGCCTCACGCTGTCGATCGAGGTGGAACAGCAGCGTCGCGAGATGCGCACGCTGACCCTCTTCGTTGGCAACAACCAGCTGCAGCTCGCGCAACTCGGCCTGAGCGAGGGCGGTGCCAAGGTGGAAGGTGCGGGTACAGACGGGCACATCACTGCGGTGATCCTGAAACCCATCAGCACCATCGCGATGCTGGGGTTGATGCTTCGCGGTGCGCTGGGTCAGCTGGGTGATGCGAACGGCATCGAACGCATCGTCTGTCAGCGCCTCGTCGTCACACCCTCGCGGCTGCAGCGCGGAAGGGCGGTGAAGGTCGCGTACGACGGCGAGGTGAGCTGGATGCGTGCACCGTTGGCGATTCAAGTGTTGGAGAAGCCGCTCTGGCTGCTGAAGGCCGCTCCCCGGAGTTGACGGTGCTGGCCGGATGTTTCGACGAGGTGCCTGCCGTCTGGCTGGAAGAGGCGTTGCAGCACGCAGGCAGCGCAACGGCGCAGCGGCGCTCGCGGTGCCAGGTAGTTTCGTTCCAATCGCCCCGGGCGAGATCCAAACGATCTGCCCGCGCGTAGTACAGGGCATGGTGCCCCGCCTCCGCCTTCTCGCGGCAATATCACTGGCTGGTGCTATCGCCGGACACGCTCAGGCCATCAGCACCACCGGCCTCGAACGTGACACGCGCGGCGACCGTTCATGGCGCCTGACGTACGACAACGATTTCTTCTCCGCCACCGATCGGTACTTCACGCAGGGCATTCATCTCGAAGTCGTGAACCATGCGCTTCGGAGTCTCCCGGGCATGACACTGCTCGTGCGGCCGTCACATGCCCGGATCCGATACGGCATTGCCTATGAAGATGATGGCTACACCGCGTCCGACCTCAAGGCATCGGATATCCTGCGTGGCGACCATCCGTACGCTGGCACCAAGCAACTCCGGGTCTTCGCGATCGCGACCGACACGCTGCTCCCGCGACGCTACGCCTCAGTACTCACACTCGGCCTGATCGGGCAGGGTGCCGGCGGCGCCGAGATTCAGACCTTCATCCACCGGCACACGGGGAACACGATTCCGAAGGGTTGGGCCAATCAGATCAGGAATGACCTGATTCTCAATTATGAAGCCAGTGTGGAGCGGCCGCTGGCACGCCTCGCGCGCACCCTGCACGTCACGGCGATCGGCACGGCGCGGGCCGGGACACTCAGCTCGGCCGCCGCCATTGGCGCGACGCTGATCTTTGGCAGGAATGATGATCCGTTCACCCGCGTGGATGTGCAGTCGAAGCAGAGGCGAGCGTTCTACGCCTATCTCGCGCCGCAAGGGCAACTCGTCGGCTATGACGCCACACTGCAAGGTGGCCTGTTCAATCGCGGCAGCCCATACACCATCGCAGCGAGTGACCTGTCCCGACTGGTGTACCGTCAGCGCGCCGGCATCGTATTCCGCTCGGGACGACGGTACCTCGAGTACTACCACTCGCTGGCGTCACCGGAGTTTCGTGGCGCGCTCGCACATCGGAGCGGCGGGATCGTAATCGGCGTGTCGCGGAACGACTGAACGCCGACGCTCTTGCCGCGATCACCTGGCCCGCTCCAGGGCCGGCATGGTCAGCGCGAAGACGAGCATGTCACGGGCGAGGGACCCAGCTGCCAGCCGGTGAAGACCGGCAGCGTGCGGGCTGTGCTCACGACGGTGGCGCCCACTAAAGGTCCGCGAGACTACCCGAGCCCCATCGACCAGCTCACCCCGCCCGCGGGCGGGGCCACGCCGCGCAGCCCCACCGACCGTAGCGGTAGCGGCCGGGCTGACGCTGCGGCGCCGTGGCGCCGCCCGCGGCCGGGGTGCATACTACGTGCGGGCCGACCGAGTGTGCCTGCGCCACCAGGAACCGACTGTGGACCTCCTTCCGACACCCCGACATGCGCGTTGAGCGGCGCTGGCTCGTCGGCGCGTTGATGGCCGTGAGCGGGGCGCGGGCAGGTGCGCAGTGCCCTGAGGGCACTCCACCACCATGCCGCGGCGCGGCGACTGCAGGCGTTGCACGACGCCCTGCACCCGCGCTCAATCCCAAGGCGTGGATCGTGGTCCCCTTCGGCAACGTCACCAGGTCGGAGGATCTGGGCTGGCTCCGCGATGCCAGCGTCAACCTGCTCTCGCTCGAGATGAGCCGGTGGACTGACGTCAACGTGGTGCCCGACAAGCGCGTGGGGGATCTCGTGCGCGAGCTTCCCATCGGACGCGGGACCGAGGCGCTGACGCTGAGCGACGGCATCGCAATTGCGCGTCGTGCCGGCGCAGGCATGCTGGTGATGGGCGACTTCTTTCGCATCGGCAACGGTGCCCGCGTGGTTGCCAACGTCTTCGACGTGCGTACCGGCACCAAGCTGCGCGCGGTCACGAAGCAGTCCACGGAACCGGACTCGCTGCTGACGGCCTTTGGCCCGCTCGCGCAGGGCGTGCTCGCCGTGCCACCGCCCGTCGATGTGAAGACGGGCGACGTCGGTACGCTGCGGCTGGATGCGTACCAGGCCTACCTGCTCGGTGTGAAGGCGCTCAACCGCTTCGACCTCGGTGAGGCCCGAAAGCAGCTGACACTGGCGCTCTCCAGGGATTCGACCTTCGCGCTGGCGCACCTCAAGTTCGCCATGCTCCTGGAGTGGAGCGAGCTCTCCACCGAGCGCGATCTGGCAAAATCGCATGCACTCGCCGCGCGCCGTTTCGGCGCGTCGCTGCCGCGTCGCGAGCGGACACTCATCGATGCCGGTGTGGCGCACGCCAGCGAGGACTACGCGCGCGTCTGTACCCTGGCGCGCACGCTGATCGCCCAGGATTCCACCGACAGCCAGGGCTATTTCCTCCTCGGTGAATGTTCGTATCACGACAATGGCGTGGAGTGGTCGACCCGCGACTCGACCATCGGTGTGTTTCGTGGCAACTGGAACACGGCCATCCGCTCGTTCGAGAAGGTCATCGAGCTCGACCCGACGTATCTGGGCGCATTCGAGCACGTCATCCAGCTGTCACAGCGCACACGGCGCCTGAATTCGTTCGTCCTGCGCAGCGGCGACACGCTCGAGACCGTACCTCTGCGCGCATCGGATCGCGCGGCCAGCGCTGCGCAGTACACGCGGTTTGTTCGAGAGAAGCCGTTGCTCGCCAGCCACGCGCTGGCGGTCCGCATTGCTCGACGTTGGGTCGATGCCGACACCAACTCGCAAGGCGCACGGTACGGCCTGATGCAGGCGGCGATGATGAGTGGCGACCTGGCGTTGGCCGATGCACAGTTGCGACGCCTGACCCCGCGCGTGGGCGGCGAGAATGTCGTGCAGTTGCGCATGATGCTGGAAGTGGCGGCCAAGAGTGGTCACGGGGTGCTGGCACGCGCAGTGTTCGACAGCCTGGTGAAGTCGGTACCCAATGACCCGACCAACGCCATGCCTCGGGGTGCCGTGGAGCTCGTGTTTGGTCGCATCGCACGCTTCGATGGCGCGGCGGTGGAGGCCGGCATGCGCATCCGCCCCGAGGCCGCACAGTACCAGCGACATGTGGCACGCGCGCTGCTGGGCCTGCCGCGGGACAGCCTCGCGCGCGACGAGGCCGCATTCTTCGCCACCATTCCCGTGGCCCAGTGTGACGCGGCCTGTCGCGTGCGCAGGATCAATCTCACCCTGCTGTACGCACTGCATACGCCATCGCCGGAGGTTGCGACACTGGTGGCACGGGACAGCACCACCAGTTGGATCGAGGCCGCTCGCGCACTGGCCGCGCGCGACACCGCGCAGCTCCGCCGCGCCGCCGTCTATCTGGACACGATGGCGCGCGCACGCGCCGCCAGGGGCGAGGTGGAAACCAATTCCCCGATCGCGACCGATGCGTACGTCGCGCTTGGCGATTCCATGGCGGCCCTTCGCATGGCGCGGTTCTTTGTCGACACATCGATGGTCCATATGAGCATATCATCGTACTTTTTCAGCAACGGCATCGTGGACGCGAACGGCGCCGCGCTGTGGCCGCGCATGATGCTCCGGCGCGCCGACCTCGCCGCCGCGGCCGGCCAGCGTGACGAGGCGCGCGTGTGGTACGGCCGTGTGCTCGACCTCTGGGCCGACGCCGACGCCGAACTCCAGCCGACGATCTCGCGCATTCGCACCGCGCTCGCGGCGCTCGGACCGGCCAGGTAGGTGACCGACTCGTCCGACCTCGCCACGCAGCTGGGCGCGGCGCTTGCTGAGCAATACGTCGTGGAGCGGTTGCTCGGCCAAGGGGGCATGGCGGCGGTGTTTCTCGTGCGCGACCTCGCGCTCAAGCGGAACCTGGCCGTGAAGGTGCTGTCGCCCGACATGATCACATCGAGGTCCGTGCTCGAGCGATTCCGGCGAGAGGCGGAAACCGTCGCGCAGCTCTCGCATCCCAATGTCGTGCCGCTGCATTTCATCGGTCAGCAGGGCGACCTGCTGTATCTCGCCATGCAGTGCGTGGATGGCGGATCGGTGGCCGACTGGCTGCAGCGCGATCGGACCCTGCCGGTGGAGGATGTGGTGCGCGTGGCCCGCGAGGTGGCCAGCGCGTTGGCACACGCACACGCGCGCGGCATCGTGCATCGGGACATCAAGCCTGCCAATGTGCTGCTCGACGCCGAGTCCGGACGCGCCCTCGTCACCGATTTCGGTATCGCACGCTCGGCTGTGCTGTCCAGCCTCACCGCGACCGGCGTCACCGTCGGAACGCCAGCCTATCTCTCGCCCGAGCAGGTGACCGGCGAACCGTCCGATCATCGTGTCGACATCTACGCGCTGGGCGTGATGATGTACGAGATGCTGGCCGGACACGTGCCGTTCGACGGCGCGACACCGACCGCCATGATGCTCAAGCGTCTCGCCGGCCCACCCACGCCGGTGACGACACCGCGACCCGACGTGCCGGCGGAGATCGCGGCCGTGATCGAGCGATGCCTGGAAGCAGATCCGGCCGCGCGATTCGAGACAGCGAACGACGTCGTCGATGCACTGGGCGGCCGCACCGCGACCACCGGAGGGCGCGCCACGCGCGGACTGCCTGCGGCGCGCCGACCGAAGTCGATCGCGCCGCTCCTCGTCGGCGGATCCGCCCTGTTGACCATCGGGCTCGCCGTGTGGTGGAGTGGGGCCGGACGCGAGCCGCGGGCCGTCGCAGCCAACGCCGCGATCGCAGCGCCCGTTCGCACTGACGGCTTGGTGAACATTGCCGAGGGCGACTACGTCGTCGGCACCGATTCGGGCCCCGCCATCGCGCGCCCCCGACACGTGGAGCACGTCTCCGCGTTTCGCATCGAACGCACCGAGGTGACCACTGGAGCGTACGAACAGTTTGTGCTGGCCACGCGCGCACCCGCACCATGGTCTGGCGCCACGCCGGTGGCCACCATGCCCGTGACGCACGTGCCGTGGGGTGACGCTGCAAACTACTGCGCGTGGAAACACCAAGGTGGCGGTCGATTGCCGACCGAGGTCGAGTGGGAAGCCGCGGCGCGCGGCATCGCGGGGCGCGCCTATCCCTACGGCACGGTGGCAGACGCTGCGCGTGCAAATACCGCCAGCGCGCGGCGAGACGGACCTTCGCCCGTCGGCAGCTTTTCCCGCGGCGCCACGCCCGACGGGATCGAGGACATGAGCGGCAATGTGTGGGAGTGGACCGGCACAGCGATGCACGCGTATCCAGGTGCGCTCCCGCTGCCCGATTCGATGAAACAGTATCGCGTGATTCGCGGCGGCGCCTTCGACACCAGCGACTCCATTGCCACCGGGTGGATGCGCGGATACTTCAAGGCATCGGCAGCAGCGAAGGACCTGCCGAAGATCGGCTTCCGGTGCGTGGTGCCGTCTGATTCGGCACGTGCCAACACGCGCTGATTTGAGTCGTGTGAAACGCCGGTTCACAGATGGTTCATGCCCGGCGTTGCCTTCGCCGGGCAGAACATGGTTCAATCGTCGAGGAGGCAAACTACCATGAAGACCGACACGCCGATCATTCTGCAACTGACAGTCCTGCACCCGCCGCCAGGCGTGCGCTGGGCTGTCCAGCTCGGCCGCGATCAGCTGTTGCAACCGACGCATGTTGCGCACGATCAGTTGGTGTTCGAAGTCCCCCTGACGCTGGGGCCGAATTTGCGAGGCGCAGTGCAACTCCGCGGTGCGGCGATTCAAGGGCCGCCCGCCGCGCGATTCGTCTACGTCAACTCAGGCAAGCGCGCCGCCGAGTGGGGATCGGCCTGGGATCGCCGCGCCAAGGTTTCTCTCATGAGCATTGATATCGCTGCGATGCAGCGCATGGCGGGGCCGATCGTCTTCGAAGGTACCATTCAGGGAACGTCGAAGGACGGAGGGCCTGCCTGCGCCAGCGTACCGCTGCTCGGTGGTGCGTGGCGGGTTCGTCCGCCCGGCCAGTGACCTCTCCGGCATTGAGCAGGCACGCATGGGATCGCCTGGTGATTGCGCGCGTCGAGCGCGACGCGCACGTCCCTAGAGCGTGATCGGCTGCCGCTTCCGACACGTCGTGCGATCGCGCACCGACAGCGCACCGGCGCGTCGCAGCACCAGCGATGCGTCGAGAGTGAACAGCTTCCACCGCACGATCGACGCCACCGGGAGTCCAGTCGGCGCCAGGTCGCGAAGCGCCACGTCACCGGGCCACGTCCGGTGCGAGGCGGTCGTGATCATCGCCAGGACAAGATGCCGCGAGCCGGCGTTGAACGCCGCCGCCGAACACACCAGCGCCGGTCGACGCTTCGACGCGTCACGATCCGAGAAGGGGAACGGCACGATCACGACGTCCCCGGGACTATAGGCCAGCATAGGCCTTGTCGTCGCTCGCCGAATCCCATTCCGCGGCTAGGGTCGCCTCGAGCTCCTTCAGCTCGGCATCAACCGGCACGGCGCGTCGCACGCGCACCCCGTCGCGCTCGATCGTGAACTCGATGCGGTCACCAGCGCCCAGCGCGAGCGCGTCACGCACCGAACGCGGGATGGTGGCCTGGTACTTGGATGTCAGTGTGGACACGGGCATGCGTCTCCCCCGCAATACGTACGGTGAGTAATACGTATTACGGTAATGGCGTTGGCTGTCGTGAGCAAGAGTGACCGCCACCATACCACGCGAGGTATCGAACGCCGTCATCACTTCACTGCAGCGAGACTCGTTGCAATGCCACCGCGCCCGCGTGTGGCAGCGGAAACCGACGACATGCGCATGCAGGCCCGGCGTGCCAAGCCGCGACAGCGCCTGCCAGCGCACTTCCAGGCCATTGGCACAGCGAACATGGTAGAAGAACGCGTGCGTGTTGTTAGTCAGGTCGTCATACGAATGCGTGCCTTGATGCAGCTTTGCGAGCGTCTCGCACCGCGAGTTGGCTGGATTGCCCCACCGCCGCCGCGGGCGCCACGGAGTGAGAGCAGGCTCGCACAGGCGAGGCGTCAACACGTTCGCGTGGCCAACGGCATCGCTGGCGCGCCGGGAAAGGGTACCGGACCCGACTATTGCAGAACTCGCGCCGTCACACCGAGGGACGAACGTACGACGCATCCTCGGCTGGCGCCCTCCACGGCGCGCGAGCGCACCCGGCTGGCCGCCTTCCGGCCATGACCCACGCACCTAGATTCGCGGAGCAGGCTCGACGCAGTGCGTTATCTGGCCAAGGAGCAGCCCTCTGACTCCGCACGAACCCCACCGGTGATTCTGTGACATCAACGCCAGGAATGCGACGCCACGTGACCCGCGCTGCCGGAGGCCTGCTCTCGCTGTGCGCCGTACTCGACGCGCAGACGCCCCCGCCGAGAACGCCACCGATCACCCGCGCTGCGCAGCGACGTGACACAGCCGCGCGACCGTTTGCATTGACGCACGTCGCAGTGCTGGACGTCGAAAGCGGACAGGTGTCGCACGACGTCACCGTCGTCGTCTCGGGCAATCGCATTGCGACGATCGGGCGGCAGCCGAGCATTCCCACAGGGACGCGAGTCATCGATGCCACCGGCAAGGTGCTGATCCCAGGCCTCTGGGACATGCACACTCATTCACTCGACCGGTGGGAGTGGTCGTCTCTGCTCAACGTTGCCAATGGTGTCACCGGGTTTCGCGATCCGGGCGCCGTGAAGAGTGTGCCTGAGATCGTGCAGCTGCGCCGGTCCGTGGAACGTGGAGAGACGTTCGGCCCCCGTTTCGTCGCCAGCGGCCGGATCATCGACGGGCCGCCCAAGTCACGCACGACATACGTGGAAATCGACAGTCAGCACTCGATGCGCGCCGAGATCCAGCAACGTCAGCACGCCGGTCTCGACTTCATCAAGGTGTACACCCGACTCTCCCGTGACGTCTTTCTGGCGGCGGCCGAGGAAGCGCGGCGGCTGGACATTCCACTCACCGGGCATGTGCCGCTCTCGATCACGGCGGCCGAGGCGTCTGACGCCGGCATGCGAAGCATCGAGCACTCCTACCGGCATCGGATGTCGTGCGCGACGGCGGAGACGGAGATCCGGCGACTGCTGCGCGACCTCATCGCGATTGGGCAGTCCCGTGATGATCACCGATACGTCGCCACCGAGGACTCGGCATTCCAGTTGGGACTGAACACGTACAGTCCCGAGAAGTGTCGTCAGCTCGGCGAACGCTTCGCCAAAAACGGCACATGGTTCGTGCCGACGCTGGTCGAAATGCAGACACGCTTCGTCACCGAGCCACCACGAAGTCCGGAGTTCGAGAAACGATTCACCGACCCCCGGTTGCGGTATGTGTCACCTGCCAGGGTGATCCAGTGGCGCACCGACATGGCAGCCGACATGGGATTTCTCGAGGGGCAGTTCAGTTATGGGCCACGCGGTGCAGACAGCGTAATTGCCGATCGTGCGCGCGAGGTGGCGAACCGTCTGCGAATGCCTGCCGACCTGAGTCAGGGTGGCGCGCTGTTGCTGGCCGGTACCGACGTCGACAACACGTTTCCGTTTCTCTTCTTCGGGTTCAGCCTCCACGATGAGCTGGCGCTGCTCGTGAAAGGCGGGCTCACCCCGCTGGCAGCGTTGCAGAGTGCGACCATCAATCCGGCACGGTTTCTCAAGCGGGAAGCGGAGTTGGGGACGGTGGCCGAGGGCAAGCTGGCCGACCTGGTGTTGCTCGACGCGAATCCGCTGAACGACATTGGCAATACCACGCGCATCTCGGCGGTGGTGATGAATGGTCGCTATCTGTCTCGCGCGGACCTGAACAGCCTGCTCGATCGGGCGGCGGCGATCGTGAAGCGGTGACGCCGCTTCATGCACTGTCGGCGATGGCACGGAGGCCGCGCTACACTGCAGCGCCGCCCGCCTTCCCGCCCACCGCCGCCCACAGTGCACGCTCCACCAGCACTGGTGTCCAGCCATCGCCGAGTGACGCCGCTCGGCTCCGCAGCTGCTCGGCGTAGGTCGCGTAGTAGCCGAGCGTCCACTTCACCGCGCCGAGTTCCGGTACCTGCGCCGCCACCAGTTCGTCGAAGAACGGATACACCGTCGGCAGCAGCGCCGCCACCACGGCGGACGCCGTCGCGGGGCCAACCCCATCCAGCTTGGCGATCTCGCCGATCGGCTGGGTCGGATGCGGACACCGCGACAATCCGCGCACGGTCGTCTCGATCACGATCTCGGCTGGGTTGCTCTTCACGCGTACCAGGTTCGGTGCGCGCCAGACGCCCCGATGCATCTTCCACTCGGTGAGTTGCACCAGTTCCGGTAGCGTGATGTACACCAGCCGGCGCGACGCCATCGCCGCCGGCAGCTCGTGGCGATACCAGTCATCGAGCTCCGGCAGCCGCGACACGCCCTGCGCCCGGATGACATGCGGATACGCGTCGAGCGCACGCCGCCACTCAGCCGTGTCACCCGATGCCCAGAGCGATCGTGCCGGCGCCATCATCGGCATACCGGCGCAATCGCAATTCCGGTGGCGACGCTCATGGGGTCGCGGTGCACCCCTCCGCCTTCGCGCAATTCGGATCGATGGGGGCCAGGCGCAGTCGTGCCAGTTCCTTGTTCACGGCAACCAGATCCGTCGCCCAGATCTGCGTCAGACGCGTGGTGTAGCGTCCGAGTTGCGTCGAGAGCAGTCCGAAAATCTCCGGCATGTTGGTCGTCGGCCGCCCATCGCCCCGCTCCGCCATCGAGAGCAACGTCGCGAGGCGGTTGTTGACGCGGATCGGGAAGTTCAGCGGATCCTGGCCGCTCTGATTGCGCACCTGATACACGCTGTCCTCCACCACCGACGCATTCGCGACGAGCGTACTGGCGGCGGCCTTCAGTGCCGCATCGGCCGCCGCCTTCTTCTGTCGGTCGGCCAACTGCGCCTTCATGTTGCGCACCGCGATCACCGAACGATTTGCTTCGGTCGCCTTGTCGCGAACCCGCCGGCCGAACTGATACTGCGCGGCCAGATCGGCGTCGGTCACGTCGGTGATCCATGGATTCCGCTTCACGACGAGTGGGGCGGATGCCACACGGTTATCGGCGGTGAGTCGTGCGGTGTAGCGACCCGGCGGGACGGCCGGACCAGCAGTGCCGGCGCCCCACAGAATCATTCCCGGGAACGTCACGATACCCTGTGAGCGCAGGTCCCAGACAAACCGATTGAGCCCGGCCTTGGCCGGAATGGTCGCCTCGCCGCCGCGCCGACGGCCGGCCCGCGGCGTTGCCGTCGCCGGCGCCGTATCGGCCTCGATGGTGCGCAGCACCGTTCCGGCCGAGTCGAGAATCTCGAGCGTGGCGCGCGTCGTGGCGGTCTTCAGCGAATAGCTGATGGTAATTCCGGCACCTGAGCGATACCCTGCCGGTGGCGTGAACAGATGCACGTCCGATGCGAGGATCTGCGGTGTGGCCTGGCGCAGCGGCGTGATGTTGTCCAGCACCCAGAAGCTGCGGCCATGCGTCGCGATGACCAGTTCATTCGCTTCGACGATGACGTCTGCCACCGGCACGTCCGGCATGTTGAGCAGCAGCGACTGCCATGACGCGCCATCGTCGTACGACAGATACACGCCATGTTGTGTGCCGGCGTAGAGCAAACCCTTGCGCGTCGGATCCTCGCGCACCGCATGCACGTAGGCATCGGCGCGAATCCCCGAGACGATCTTCGTCCAGGTGGCGCCGAAGTCGGTCGTCTTCCAGATGTATGGCGAGAAATCATTGAGCAGCGGCTTCCGTACCGACATGTAGGCCGTGCCGGGCGCGAAATTCGAGGCATCGAGCTGACTGACGCGACCGAACTCCGGCATGTCGGGCGGCGTGATGTTCTTCCACGTCTTGCCACCGTCACGGGTCACGTGCACCAGGCCGTCGTCGGAACCGGTCCAGATCACGTTGATGTCACGCTTGCCCGGTGCGACGGAGAAAATCGTCCCGTAGACCTCCGGCCCGTTCATGTCGCCGGTGATCGGTCCGCCCGACTTCTCCTGCGTGATCGGATCGTGCCGCGTCAGGTCGCCGCTCAACGCCGCCCACGTCTTGCCGCCATCCATCGTGCGCCACAGACGCTGCGATGACACGTAGAGCGACTTCTTGTCGATCGGTGAGAAGATGATCGGATAGGTCCACTGCCAGCGTTCCCGGATCTCTTTCGACGGCTCGCCGGAATAGAACCAGGGATAGGGATTCACTTCGCGCGCCTGCCCCGTGCGGCGATCGTACTTGTCGAGATAGGCGCCGTTGTTGGTGCCGGAATAGAACAGGTCCGGGTTGCGCGGATCGGGCGCGATGTAGCCCGGTTCGCCGCCGCCGGCCATGTAGCTGACCGCCATGCCGCCCGCAGCCAGGTCCGAATCGCGGCGGTACAGCACGCCGGTGTCGGTACCGGCAGCACGTGCCGCATTGGCCGCCGTGACGGCCGCCAGGTTCCAGTTGTAGGGAATGCAGAGGGTGCTGTTGTCCTGCTGCGACCCGCAGACATGAAACGGGATGTGCGTGGTCGTGATGGCGTGATACCACTGCGACGTCGGATACTCCTGGTCGGTCCACTTGCCGCCGGTGTTCTTCGACACCGCGCCACCGCCGTCGTTGGCCACGACGAGGTGCGACGGGTCGTCGGGATCGATCCACAGATCATGAAAGTCACCGTGCGTGCCGTTGTCGATCGCCGTCAGCGTCTTGCCGGCGTCCGTGCTGCGAAACATGGACGTGTTCTGTGCATACACCACATCCGCATTCTTGTGATCGGCGAAGAGGTGCGTGTAGTAGAACGCACGCTGCCGGATGCTGCGGGCGTAGTTCATCGGCGTCCAGGTGGCACCCGCATCGTCGCTCTTGAACAGGCCGCCGCTGTCATTTTCGACCAGCGCGTAAACGCGGTTGGAATTCGCTGCAGTCGTCGCCACACCGATGCGGCCGATCAGCCCCGGTGGCAGGCCTGGATTGCGCGTGATCTCGGTCCATGTCTCGCCGCCGTCAATGCTCTTGAACAACCCGCTGCCCGGCCCGCCGCTCGACATCTGGTACTCCTTGCGGTACGCCTCCCACAGCGCGGCGTACAGCACGGTCGGATTCGCGCGATCGAAGGCGATGTCGATCGCTCCGGTGCGGTCATCACGGAACAGCACTTTCCGCCACGTATTGCCGCCGTCGGTGCTCTTGAACACGCCGCGCTCAGCGCTCGGCACACTGTATTTGCCGAACGACGCCACGAACACGATGTCGGGATTGGTCGGATGAATCCGGATCTTCGAGATGCCGTGTGATTCGGAGAAGCCGACATGCTTCCACGACTTGCCTGCATCACTGCTGCGGTAGACGCCGTCGCCAGGCATGATGTTGCCGCGAATCGCCGTCTCACCCATGCCGATGAACACCAGATCGGGATTCGTCTCGCTGACGGCCACCGCACCGACCGAGGCGCTCTTGATCTGGCCATCCGTGACCGGCACCCAGTTCTCGCCGCCATCGATGGTCTTCCACAGCCCGCCGCCGGTGGCGCCGAAGTACGCCTCGTTCGGGCGTCCCTTCACGCCGCTGGAGGCAATCGAACGGCCGCCGCGGTCCGGACCGATATTGCGCCAGCGATACCCCGCCAGCAGGGTCGAATCGAGTGCGACCGCGGTGGCCGGGGCCGGGTCGGAGGGCCAGAGCGCCTGCAGGCCGGCGGACGTGGCCGCGAGCGTTGGAAGCGCAAGGAGAAACAGCGGGCGCAACGAGAACATACGCGGATTCGGTGAAGGGCGACCGTGGGAGAGGACGCGAACAGTACGAAGGCAACGCCGGACGACAACGCAACGTTGGAGCGTGGCACGGCCGGCGCAAGCCTGAGGTGGACGCCCCGCTATGCGCCCCGCAGCACCTGACCGTGCAGCGTGTCCAGCGTGAGCGCATCACCGGTGCGCAGATCGCGAAGGATGCCGCGCACATTCGTCACCGATGGCACACCCAGCTCGCGCAGAATGATCGATGCGTGCGACAGTTCGCCCCCCGTTTCGACCACCACACCGGCCACCCGCCGAAAGAGCAGCGCCCACTCTGCATCCACCGCAGGCGCCACGAGAATCGTCTCGGCCGCGACCCACCCGGCCGGTGGTGACGCCGTGGGCCCTTCGGCGCACCAGGCGCGGCCAGCCACCCGGCCCGGCGACAGGCCGATGCCCTGCCACCGTTCGCGGGGTATTGGTGTGGGCGACTTGCGCACATCCCGCCGCAACCGGTCAAACCGCCGAAAGACCCCGGGAATCGTCACCGCCGCCTGCAGCCGGCGCTCATGCTCCCGCGCCTCGATGAATGCGGCGGCGTAGATGGCGCCGGCATCGAGCGCCGTCGCCTCATCCACCGAGAGCAGCCAGATATCATCGGGGCGAGGCAGCGCGCCGCGCTGCACCGCCAGCTCCGCGGCATGGTGCAGCAACTCCCGGATCATGGCGAATGCGACCATCGCGTCATCGCGCAGCGCTTCGCGCGCGCGCAACGGGCGCTGGACCAGCCACCAGAGCGGCAGCGTGAGCCACTCACCAGCACTCCGGAATGGTGGCGTACGTGGGGCGATCGGATACGCCAGCTCATGGCGCAGCAACGCCAGGACCGCCGCCGGTTGCTCCCGCCACCGCGCCTGCGCCAGATCACTTTCGTAGGGACCACGGTGCCCGTGCCGCTCCAGCCAGTCATTCCACTGCTGCGCCCCCGCCTCGCTGGCGGGCGGTTCGCCGACCGCGATCCGCGCCACGTCGTCGGGATGATTGCGCACCGCCGGCACCACATCGCGGCGTAACGATTCAACCACGTCGCTGCCCGGTGTGCGCTGGCGTGACAGGTGCGCCGCCAGCGTGCCCGTTCGCCGCAGCAGTGCCAGCGGCGTCGCCATCGCGGTGGTGAGTGCAAACATCGATTGCACCAGCAGCACGTAGCGACGCTGCGCCGCCTGCACCAACGGTGTCACTTCGCCCTCGGCGTCCAGCAGATCGCGCGAGAGGATCGTCAATCGCGCTCGCCGAGTGCTGTTGACTGCCGTCAGTTGCGCCCAGAGCATCCGACTCAGTGCCGGCAGCGCCGTCAGCACGCGCCGCCATCGCCACCCGACCGGTCGCACGTCGCGGCCGGCGATCGCATCGGTCACCAACCGAGTGGGCAACCCCCAGGTCCGCAGCATGTCGGTGAGCAGTGACAGGTTGAGCACCGGTCGTCCCTCGAACACCTCGATGAATGGTCGCGTGGCCGGCAGCGCACTGTCGGCGCGCCGATACCACGAGAACAACCCGCCGGCGCAGGACGCAATCAGTGTCGCCATGAACCGACTCGGCAGCGGTGGCAGCAGCTCGCGATGACTGGCGAGTGTGAACCATTCGTTGCGCACCGTGGCGCGCGTCACCGGACGCAGCTGCACCACCCAGCAGGTGGTGCCGTCGTCGGCCCATTCCACATCCCAGTCACCACTGCCCCATCGATTGACATTCGCGAGCTCGCGGACCAGCTGCAGCACCCGCTGCAGCCGCTGCGCCCACGGCGGCAGCAGCGCATCGGTCGGCTCGCCCCGGCGCACACGTGGAATGTCGAGTGTCTGACCGCTCACCTTGCCCGTCAGCAGCTCCTCGGCCGTGCCGACCACCATGTTGACGAGATCGTCCTCGTGTTCGCGCTCGGTGAAGGCGACGCCGGCATATCGGGCATCGACGAACCGCATCACGATCAGGTCGCGGTGCGCAGCGGCGCGCTCGCCGGACGCCCGCACCCGCGACACGGCGGCCGCAATCGCGGCCCGGTCGTCCGCCGGTACGCGCAGCACGCTCGCGAACTGCCCGGCGTCGCTGTCGCGCGGGCCATCCTCGCTCGAGAATGCAGAGCGGATCACCAGCAGCGACCCCTGCAGGCCAACCGGGAGCGGATACCCGGCGGCGCACCACGCCTCGAACGACGAGTCCGGCACCACGATCCCGTCCGGAATCGCGACGCCAGCCAGCGCGGCCCGGTGCAGCATGGCCGCCTTTGGTGCCGTTGCCTCCGCCCGACGATCGTCACCGCCGATCTCGGCGAAATGCTCGCTCACACCGCCGGAATCGGAGAACACCGTAACACGTGTGGGCATAGGGACGGGAAGCTATCGACTGCGCCGGGCCGACCGGCGCCGACTGCACCGAACTCAGCGCACAGACCGCGCCACCCCCATTGTCCAGGTCGCTATCAGAAGCTGGGCGCCCGCTTTTCCATGAATGCCATCAGCGCTTCGCGGAACTCGGCCCCGTGGAGCTGCGACACGAAATCAGACGCCTCCTCCTGCATGCGCTGCTGCTGGCCGGTCGATTCGCTCTTGATCAGTTGCTTCGTCAGCCGAAGCGCAACAGGTGCCTTGGCGGCGAGCGTGTCGCACCACGCCAGCCCCTCCGACTCGGCAGCACCAGGCGCACTGCGCTTGTTGATGATGCCGTAGCGCTCCGCAGTTGCCGCGTCGAACACCTCACCCAGCAGCAGCAATTCGCAGGCGCGAACATGGCCGAGCATTCGCGGCAGCAGCAGACTCGACGCGGCTTCCGGCACCAGGCCAAGGTTGATGAAGGGCAGCGAAAAACGTGCGTCCGGGTCTGCCACCACCAGATCACAATGCAGCAGCATGGTCGTCCCGATGCCGATCGCCACACCGGTGACCGCGGCCACGATCGGCTTCGGGCAGGTCGAGATCTCGCGAAGAAACTGAAAGACCGGGCTGCTCTCGTCGACCGGCGGTGTCGCCGCAAAATCACGAAGGTCGTTGCCGCTGCTGAAGGCGCCGCCTGCACCGGCGATCATAATGGCACGGATGCCCGGATCATGCCGCGCATCACTCAGCGCGGCCGTCAGTCCGCGGTACATCTCGACCGTGAGGGCATTCTTCTTGTCTGGGCGCGCCATGCGGATGGTGACGACGGCTCCGCGGCGCTCTGTCTGGACGTGATCGGTCATGCGGACAACGATCACGTCCAGACGCGCAGCCCGCCAGTGGTGGCGGACTGCGAGAAGATCACCGCTCGATCCTGAAGCCGGCCAAGGCCCACGGGCGGTGGAACTCGAACGACGGATCACCACCCACTCACCCTCAGAAAATGATCGGCGTCGGCACGCTCCGGCTGCGCAGCAGCGCCTTGAACGCGGCGAGTTCAGCACCCATCACGGCGTCATACTGCACACGCACGGTTTGCAACGCCTCCTTCAGCACCGTCTGGACCTGTCGGTGCGACTCGGTCGGCGCGTAGTCCGAACTGCCAACGCTTCCTCCGAGATACAACAGCTGTTCGCCAATCTGCGACGGTGTGCGAATCAGATCCTGACCGCGGCCAGTGGCGTGAAGATCCATCAGCTGGCCTTCCACCGCGAGCAAGCGCTTCTCGAGCGAGTCTGACTGGGCGCGCAGATCGACCATGGCCGAGTCGCCAGGCAAGGTGGCTTTCACCGTCGCCAACTGCGCTCGCACCGATTCGATCGCGTTGATCATGTCGACCGTCGCGTTCACCGCGGCTGCGATGTCGGCCAGCATCGCGGTCTGCGCGGTGATCTCGGCATCGGCTGCCCCGGACGATGGGTCGCGGCGCACGACCAGCGGCTGTGACTGTCGCTGGCCGGCCGCCGCCACCGTCACCGTGTATGTGCCGGGCGGCACCAGCGCGTCGAATCGTCCGAGGGTGGGCGACGCCTTCCCTTCCGCCGGATACCGCGCATCGGGCGAGTACGGATTCACCGTGCGCAGCAGTGGTGTGCGGGTCTTGTCGGTGAGCAGGTCCCACCAGACGCGATTCATCCCCGCCTTCCCGGCCACTTTCTGCGTCCGGACGATTGTCCCGGCCGCGTCAGCCATCGTCAACGTCACGCTGTCCTTGCTGTCCGACTTGAGCCAGAAGTGCAGCGAGGCACCGTACGGCGGGTTGGTACCCTGCACGAAATCGTCGGTGTCGGCGAACGGCGCCTCCGCCGCGCGCAACCGGTACGCGGCCCGTGGCTCGAAGAGATGCAGCGGCTTCGCGACGATCTCGGGTGAGGCGGTACGCAGTGGCGAGATGTCGTCGAGAATCCAGAATCCGCGGCCATAGGTCGCGATCACCAGATCGCTGTAGTGCTCCTGCACCGTGATCCAGTAGACGGGTGCATGCGGCAGATTGCCCTGCAAGGGCTGCCAGCGCTCACCATCCGTGAACGAGACGTAGACACCGTTCTCGGTGCCGGCATAGAGCAGCCCGCGTCGAACCGGGTCTTCACGGATCACGTGCACATACGACAGCGGCGACTTCGGAATGCCGTTCACCAGCAGCCGCCAGCTGCGGCCGTAGTCGGTCGTCTTGTAGATGAATGGGTCGCGATTGTTGGCCTGGTGCGCATCCACCGAGATGTAGGCGGTCGCTTCGTCGAATCGGCTCGCCTCGATGTTCGAGATCGTCCCCCAGAACGGCAGGCCGGGCAGGTTGTTCGAAAGATCGGTCCAGGTCGTGCCGCCGTCGCGGGTGATGTGTAGCTTCGCGTCGTTCGTGCCGGCCCAGATCAGGCCGGCCTTCTTGGGTGATTCGGCAATCGCGAACACCACGCCCGAATATTCGACGCCGATGTTGTCCGGCGTCAGCCCACCATTGCTGATCATGCGCGAGCGATCGTTGCGCGTCAGGTCAGGAGAGATCACACGCCAGCTGCGACCGCCATTCGTCGTGACATGGACGTGCTGCGAGCCCACGTACACCTTGCTGTGGTCGTGAGGTGAGAGATGTACCGGGAATGTCCACACGAAGCGGTACTTCACGTTGGCCGCGGAATGCCCGATGGTGGACTGTGGCCAGACCTCGACCGACGTCGACAGGTTGGTGCGCGTGTCGTATCTGGTGACGATGCCGCCGACCGACCCGAACCCCGAGGCACTCGACCAGACCAGATTCGTATCCACGGGATCAGGCTGTGCCCATCCGGATTCCCCGCCCCCCACCGACGACCAGGCGCCGCGCGGAATACCGAACTCGCCCAGCCGGTTGTTCGAGGGGCCGCTGGTCGACGGACCATCCTGTCGGTTGCCATACAGCCGATAGGGAATCCGATTGTCGGTGGCGACGTGGTACATCTGCGCGATCGGCAGTTGAATCCGGCGCCACGTCTGCCCACGATTCTCGGTGATCGACACCCCGCCATCATGACTCACGATCATCCGATGACCATTCGTCGGATCGATCCAGATGTCGTGATGATCGCCACCGGGGATCTTCGCGGTCGGCGGATCGAGAATCGTCTTGCCGCCGTCCAATGTCTGCGCCCAGTTGGCCGTCAGGAAGTACGCCTCATCCGGATTGTCCGGCATGGCCGCCATGCGGTTGTAGTAGTGCGTGCGGCCGGCAACCTGCTGATCGTAGCTCACCACCTGCCAGTTGGCGCCGCCGTCATCGGAGCGCCACAACCGGCCCCGCGTCGTCTCCTTGATGTTGGTTGCCGGCACGCCATCACCCGCCTCGATCAGTCCATACACACGATTGGAATTGGCCTTCGACATCGCCAACCCGATCTTGCCGATCTGCGTCGTCGGCAATCCATTGCCGGTGAGGCGTTTCCAGGTCGTTCCGCCATCACGGGAGGTCCAGATTCCGCTGCCGGCACCGCCTGAGACGCGCCCCCAGGTGTTGATCTGCAACTGCCACATCCCGGCAAACAGAATGCGCGGATTGTTCGGGTCCATCACCAGATCCGATGCGCCGGTGCTGTCGTTGACGAAAAGCACCTTCTCCCACGTCTTGCCGCCATCGCCGGTCCGGTAGATGCCGCGTTCAGGCTGCGGACCGTACGCGTGGCCGAGCGAGGCGACGTACACCACGTCAGGATTCGTTGGATGGACGACGATACGCGAAATCCTGCCCGTGTTCTCGAGCCCCATCTTCGTCCAGCTCTTGCCGGCGTCCGTGGAGCGGAACACGCCCCAGCCAACGGAGATGTTCGAACGGATGAACGGTTCCCCGGTGCCCGCCCACACCACATTCGGATCTGACGGCGACACGGCCAGCGAGCCGATCGACGACACCGGCTGGTCATCGAACACCGGCTTCCACGTCGTGCCGGCGTCATTCGTTTTCCACAGACCACCGGAGGCGGCCCCCGCATAGTAGGTCGCACGATCACCGATCACGCCCGCGACCGACGTGACGCGATTGCCTTCCGGACCAACATGGCGCCATTTGAGATTCAGCAGTGCCGCCGTGTCGAGCGGCAGTGCCGCTGACGCCGCCGCTCGCGCGCCCTGAGCAGTCGCGAGTGCGGGTGACACCAGCAGCAGCGCGACACACGCGCTCAAAGTGAAAGACACGCGACGGACGCACGGCATATCGATCTCCTGGTGGGCGACCCGGCTTGTCACAGGGAGGCGGCAGCCGGACGGCGAATGATGCGACAACGCTGTGACGCTGCACACGGCTTCGCCAGCCGTGGCCGGTACGCGGTGCCCGGATACCGTATCTTTCCCTCCAGCCCCTGCCGTTCCGCCCCGTTTCCCGCATTCCCCCGATCCTGGTCGTCATGCACGCTCTCAGTCTTCGCGCCGGCCCCGATGCGCTGCGCCTGCTCCGGGAGCGCGGACTGCGCGCCGAGGACGTGGACATCATGCCGGGCGCATCCGGTGGGCCCAAATGGCTGGCCATCGCGGGACTCGACCGATACCTGTTCGGCACCTTTCTGGCGGCGCCGCGCAGCCGGCCGTTGCACCTCATCGGCTCGTCGATCGGCAGTTGGCGCATGGCCGCGCTGGCGCTACGCGATCCGCTCGCGGCACTGGAGCGCGGGCATCACGCCTACATCCACGATCAGCGATACAGCGTCAAGCCAACGACCGCCGAAGTCACCCGGGTGCTCAATGACGTCCTGACCGCACTGCTGGGGACACACGGCGAGCGCGAGATACTCTCGCATCCGTGGGCGCGGCTCCACATCATCACGTCACAGGCGCGCGGGCTGGCCAACAGCCTCGCGCGCCGGCGGATCGCGACCGCACTCGCCGCCGCCGCGACCTTCAATCTCGTGCATCGGCGATCGCTCGGCTGGCAATTCCGGCGCGTCGTCTTCAGCAATGCCGGTGCGTCATCGCCGCTGTGTGGCCTGCACGACATGCCCACCGCACATGTCGAGCTGACGACGGACAACCTGCGCGATGCGCTGCGCGCGTCGGGGTCGATTCCAATGGTCATCGATGGCGTATCCATTCCGACGGCGCCTGGTGGCGTGCACTGGGACGGTGGTGTCACCGACTACCATCTCGACCTCGATTACGGTGACGGTGCCGGCTTGATCCTGTATCCGCATTTCTATGGCCACGTCGTGCCGGGCTGGTTCGACAAGTCGCTGCCGTGGCGACGCGCACGCCCTGCCAACTTCCGGCGGGCGCTGTTGTTGTCGCCGAGCGACGCATTCGTGGCAACGCTGCCGAATGGGCGCATTCCTGACCGTCGCGACTTTGCGGCGATGACAGAGCGGGAGCGCATCCGCGTCTGGGAGCGGGTGCGCTCAGCCAGCACCGCACTTGGCGATGAGCTGGCGGAACTCGTCGGCCGAGGTGGGCTCAGCGATCGCGTGCGACTCTGGCAGTGAAGCCAACGGCCGCAGGCCACGGAGCCGAATGCTGCGCTCCGTGGCCTGCGGCTGACGCACTGGCTGCTACCAGCGCAGGTCGAAATCGTACGCGTCGGGACCACCGCGTGAATCGTCGATCCTGATCACGGCGGTCCAGTTGTTCCACTCACGGGGGTATTGCGCGATGTAGACGTTGCCGCGGCCAGCAAGGCGGCGAATGTCGAGCGGCACCGCATACGCCGGCAGGCCGGCGCCGCGCACGTCGTACCGCACCTGCTGCACTTCCTGGCCACTCCGGGTCACATAATCGACGCGACGCCCCCGGATGCGCACTTCGACCACGGCATCGACGGCAGCGCTGAAGCGAAGCGCGCCGGCATCGCGACGACCGCCGAACGGCTCGTTACGGTCGAACCGACCGTCGTCACGGCGGTCGCGACGATCGTCGCGACGCCAGTCATCATCACGGCGCCAATCGTCATCGCGGCGATCGCGACGATCAGAGCCGCGCGCACCTTCCCACGTCACCACCAGGCGATACCGATCGGCACCACGCTGGCGATCGCGCACCCGGACGCGGGCCGTGTAGCCGTTGAAGAGTGAAGGCTGCTCGATCACTTCGATGTCGCCGCGACCATCGGCACGGGCGATGCTGATGCTGCCACTCACCCGCGGCAGCGCTTCGTTGACGCGGAATTGCGGCGAACGAAACGTCTCGAAGCCGTCACCGCGCGTTTCCAGGAAACTCCCGCGCATGACGATGATCGCCTCGCGGTCCACCGTGCCGCTCCAGGTGAAGAGCGTCAGGTCATCGGCTCGGACCGTGCTCGCGGAGACGGACAGTGCTGCGGCACCGGCACCAATCGCGGCGAGCGTCGAACGAAAGCTGCGCATGAACGTATCCTCACAACGACGCGAAGGGTTGTCGGGTGATGGCGACGCGTCGGCGACATCACGGCGACCTGCCTGAGGTGGAGTGCGGCGGGTCACCATCAGCAAAAGCATGGACGGTGCCGCGCGCATCGCGCGTGCGTGCCCTGCTGGTTCGACCACCCAAGCTGTTCCAGTCCAAGCACTTAGCGAGAGGCAAGCGGCGACGCCAGTCTCGGCCATCGCACGCAATTGTCCGGATCAGAGGACACTCCGCCGTGCACGGGACGCGACAGTCTTCCGGACGGCGCCCCGGCTCTGCGCAGCGATTGCAGCGCCGCCGATTGCGTGGATGCTTCATCGACGCTCCGCTGACCACCACGACGCGCCGTGCGCTGCAGAACCGTGCTGACGTTCGCGGATGAAACCGTTCCGGTTACAATGGACTCAGGAGTCCCGAGCGATGCGCCGACAGGCGAACTCTCCACTGTGACCACGCCAATGCGGTTCCCCGGCTCATTCGTCTGATGTCGCACCCGAACCAGCCGAAGCCGGTGCACCGTCGTCTGCGGACACGACTGCTGATGCCGGCCATCATCGTCGCGGTCTGCCTCGTCGCCTTCGCGGGCCTGCGAGCCTGGCAACTGCGCCGTGCGCAAGAGCAGCTCCAGCTCTCACGCGCGCTGCAGCAGGCTGTCGTCAGTGCGCGCAGCCTCGACGCAGTCGTCGCCGAAACGCGCCTGCTGCTGGTCAGCCTCGGCGAACTGCTCGACCCCACGGCCCGGCCAGAAGAGACCGACGCGGTCTTGCGCCGCATCTTCCTCGCCGCGCCCGTTCCGTATGCCAATCTCTGGGTTGCCGACACGGCGGGCCACTCCCTTGGCGCAGCGCGATACTCCGCCGCCGGACGCGCGGGGTTTGCAATCGCCGATCGCGGCTACTTCCGACGGGCCATGAAGGAGCGGAAGTTCGCCATCGGCGAGGTCGTGGCGTCGCGAACGCTCCCGGGGCGAACGCGTGTGCTCACCTTTGCCCTGCCGGTGATCGACAGCATCAGCCAACGGATCACTTCGGTGGTCGGCGCGTCGATCGAGGTGGATTCACTCGACGTGGTGCGCACCGTCCGCGCCATGCCGGCGGGTACCGTGCTGACGATCAGCGACAGCAGTGGCACCATCGTCTACCGCACCCTTGATACCGACAACTGGATCAATCGCCGGTTCGCCATCAGCAAGGGGATTGTCGACGACTTCGTCGACGGCCAAGGGGCCGGTCGCGGCCAGTCTGCGGATGGCACGTATCGACTCACGGGGTACCGCCGCATGGCGCGCGCGCCGTGGATCGTCTACATCGGGATTCCTGTCGAGTACACGCTGGACGTGGTGCGTGACGGGTTCATCCGCGATCTCGTCATCGGCACGTTCATCACGCTGCTGATTCTGTTCCTCGGTTACCGATCCACCCTTGGCGTCGTCACCCCCATCGAATCGCTGACCGCCGATGCCCGCGCGATCGCTGAAGGGGATGCGCAGCGCCGATCGCTCGTCACTTCGAACGATGAAATCGGCGATCTGGCGCGGGCATTCAACACCATGGCCGACACCGTCGATCAACGGAGTGCGGCGCTGCAGGCATCGCAGGAACAGCTGCTGCACGTGCAGAAGATGGAAGCCCTCGGGTCGTTCGCCGGTGGTATCGCCCACGACTTCAACAATTATCTGGCGGCCATCATCGCCTACGCCGAACTGGCGCGGCAGTCGCTCGACGAGCAGCATCCAGCGCGCACCGATGTCGACGACGTGCTCTCGGCAGCGGCGCGGGCGAGCGAACTCACGCGACAGATCCTGGTTTTCAGCCGGAGGCAGATCGTCGAACGCTCACCCGTCGATCTCAACGCGGTGGTGGACGGCATCGAACGCATGCTGGTGCGGCTGGTGGGCGACGAGCGTGCGCTCGAGATCGAGTACGCCGACGCGCCCGTGACGGTCATTGCCGACCGGGGCCAGCTCGAACAGGTGGTCGTGAATCTCATCGCCAACGCCCGGGACGCGATGCCCGACGGTGGCATCATCACCCTCCGTGTGGCATGCCTGCAGGCCGCAGCCGGCGACCCCAGAGTGCCGGGTGCAACGGGCGGCGTCTTCGGCCATCTGGTCGTCGAGGATCACGGCGTTGGTATCCCGCCGGACACGCTCCTGCAGATCTTCGATCCCTTCTTCAGCACCAAGGCCCGCGGACAGGGTACCGGCATGGGACTGGCGATCGCGTACAGCATCATCGAACAGAGCGGCGGTGTGTTGTCCGCAACGAGCACGGTCGGCGCGGGCACGAGCGTCTCGCTGGTGCTGCCGCTGGCCGATGACGCGCAGATCGAGGCCACGCGACGCGTCGAGCCGTCGCCGGCAGCGTACACCGCGCGCCACGGGCGGATTCTGCTGGTGGAAGACAATGCGGCGGTACGTACGAGCGCCGAGCGTATCCTGCGCAATGCCGGCTATACGGTGGTGAGCGCTGCGGACGGGCCTTCGGCGCTGCAGCAGCTTGCCCTCTCGCCCGAGCAGTTCGACCTGCTCCTCACCGATGTCGTCATGCCGGGCATGTCTGGTTCCGCACTGGCACGCGCGGTGCAGGAACGGCATCCCGGCTCTCGCCTGCTGTACATGAGCGGCTACGCGGACGATGCCTCGGTCCTCGACGCTGTGGCATCCAGCGGTGTCCGGTGCATCGCGAAACCGTTCACGATGCGCACACTGCTCGAGGCCACCGACGAGGCGATCACGCAACCGCCGCTGGCCTGAGTTCAGGCGACGGCAATCGGCGCGATGACACGGCATGCGTCAGTCGCGCGGCGGCCTCGGGTACTGCGCCTCCAGCGGGGTGAAGTGACGCACCATCATGTCGACCAACGCCGCGCGGATGTCCGAGCGCATCGGCTCCGACACCGACATCGCGTGATCGAGCACGGCGTGAACCACCACCACGCTCAATGCTGCGTGCCGAGCCGCCTCCGCCTCCGAAATGCCCGGCATGCGACGCGTGAGCAGCGTCCGCACCATCATCTGCATCCGCTCTTCCATCTGCAGCGAGATGGGACTCTTGCCGCCACTGGCAGAATCCGTGGCGCGACACACGGCCATGTAGCCCGGATGAACGCTGTCCATCGCGGCGAACGAGTGGATCATCTGCGTGAAGAGCACGTCGAGCGGCACCCACGGTTCGTCGATGCGCAGCTCCTTGAGCAGCAGATTCTGCATCGACTCCGCATAGCGCGCCGTCAGCGCCTCGAGAATCGCCGTCTTGTTCGGAAAGAAGTGATAGAGCGAGCCCACGCTGGCGCCGGCCCGCTCGGCAATCGCATTGGTCGTCCCAGCTTCGACCCCGACGTCGCCAAAAACGGCCTCTGCCGCATCAAGGATGGCCTCGACCCGGAGCTGCCCACGCTTCTGCACCGGCGCCCGCGTGGCGCGAAACTCTCCGGTCTTAAGTCCTTCCTCTGCAACGACTTCACCCATAGCAACCTCCCCTGGGACCAAAGCTA
The DNA here is from genome assembly GCA_031374935.1 of Gemmatimonadaceae bacterium. GTDB lineage: Bacteria > Gemmatimonadota > Gemmatimonadetes > Gemmatimonadales > Gemmatimonadaceae > JACMLX01. Next base: position 28,940 of record JANMHB010000021.1, read on the forward strand.
ACATGCGAACACCGTCACGTGACCGCACGGAGTAAATACTAGAGCAAATCTTCGGGTATTGACAAGTAGAGTGGTTCCTCTAGTTTATCGAGCAACTAGAGGAACTGCTCCACTTTCAGAGTCCGCGTGTGGACCACCGAATGAAACCCCTCATCACTGCGCTCGGCTTGCTCTGCACCAGCGCCCCCCTTGCTGGCCAGCAGCCGCAGCGGTCGCCGCTCGACGTTCTGGTCGCCGAAGGGCTGGCCACCAACCCCGCACTTCGGGCCCGGACTCTCGCGGTGGCCCGCGACGAGGCCGCGATCGCCGAAGCCCGCGGGCGCTTCCTCCCCTCGCTGACGGCCAACGCCCGCGCCTCGGCCCTCTACGGCGCGACGCCGAACCTCGGAGCGCTCATCAATCCGGCCTATGCAGCGCTGAACCAGCTGCTCGGCCAGCAAGCGTTTCCCACCGGCATCAACCTCACGCTGCCGCAGCGTCAGGAGGCGACGGTGCGACTGGCCCAGCCGCTGTTCGAACCGCGGGTGCTGGCGGGGTACCGCATTGCCCGATCACTGCGCGACGCCAGCGCCGCCGATCGCGATGCACAGCGACGGCAACTCTCGGCGGACATCCAGACGTCGTATCTCCAGTACGCACGCGCCAGTCGCGCCGCCGAACTCTTCGACCGGACGGTGCCGCTGCTCGACGAGGCGCTGCGCGTCAGCGAGCGGCTGTTGTCGGCAGGCAAGGTCACGCCCGACAACGTGCTGCGGGCCCGCGCCGAACAGAGCGCAGTGGTGCAGCAACGTGACGCGGCGCATCAGCTCGCGATTGCCGCACGGCAGCAGCTGAACTACCTCACCGGGCGTCCCCTCGATGCCCCGCTGGCACTCTTCGCCGACTCCTTACTCGCCCTCGGAGCACGGTTCGCCGCACGCGAGAATCTCGATGCCGCACAGTCTCGCGCGCAGTCGACGCGCGAAGAACTGGTGCAGCTCGACCGCTCCGTCGATGCGGTACACGGTCAGCAGCGTATCGCGCGCGCCGCGTTCCTGCCCAGTGTCAGCCTCGCGGTGGACTATGGGTTTCAGGGCAATACCATCCGCGTCGGGCGCAACACCGACTTCGCCATCGCCAGCCTGGTGCTCAGCTGGAACCTCTTCAACGGTGGCCAGGACCGTGCGCGCCTGCAGCAGGCCACGCTCGACGGTGCGCAACTGAAGGCCCGTCGCGACGATGCCTCGCGCAGCATCGCGCTGCAGGTGCGCGTCGCGCATGACGCGGCGGTGGTTGCGCGCACCGCCATCACCACCGCCTCCGATCGCCAGACGGCTGCCACACGCACCTTCGACCTCGTGCAGCGACGATACGGCGCGGGGCTGGCGTCACAGCTCGAATTGCTCGATGCCCGCACCGCGCTCACCACGGCACAGCTCAATCAGTTGATCACCACCTACGACTTCTTCCAGCGCGTCGTCGAGTTCGAGCGCGCCGCTGCACTCTCGCCCCAGGAGTAATGCCATGTCTCGCCATCATGCCGGTTCCCGTACCGCAGTGCGCGATGTCGCGCAGTTCATGCCGTTCACCTTCGCCCTCATCTCGCTGTCTGCGTTGCTCCTGCTGTCGGCCTGTGGCAGGAGCGCCGACGCGCAACACGCCGCCGGTGTCGACACGGCGATTCCCGTCCGCGTCGCCAGCCTCACCGATGACGGCGCCGCACGTCCCACAGCCATCACCGTCACCGGCACGCTGGCCGGCAAGGAAGAGGTGGCACTGGCGTTCAAGATCGGCGGCGTGATCGCGCGCATCGTGGTGGATCCGGGGCAAGCGATTCGCGCCGGTCAGGTGCTGGCCGAACTGCGGCCGAATGAAATCGCGGCCCAGGTGGCGACCGCCGAGCAGGCGCGTCGCAAGGCGGAACGGGACCTGGCGCGAGTGACGCAGTTGTACGCCGATAGCGTGGCGACACTCGAACAACTGCAGGATGCGCGGACCGGTCTCGAGGTCGCCACCAACGCGACCCGGATCGCGCAGTTCAATGCCGAGTACGCGGTGATCAGGGCGCCCGGCGACGGCGTGGTGCTGTCGCGCATGGCCGAGCCGGGCCAGGTGGTCGAACCGGGGCGTACCGTGCTCAGTGTCCGCCGCAATCGGCGCGGCATGATCGCACGCATCGGCCTCCCCGATCGCGATGCCGTCCGGGTTGCCCTCGGCGACACGGCCATCGTCACCTTCGATGCGCTCCCCGGCCAGCGATTCGCGTCACATGTGACACAGCGCGCAGCGGCGTCCAGTGCGGGCAGCGGAGACTACGCGCTCGAAGTCACGCTGCCCGAAGCGGCTGGCGCGCTCCCGTCCGGCCTCGTGGCGCGAGTGACGGTATTTCCGCGCGCAACGCAGTCCATCGCACGGCCGTCACGCATCTTCGTGCCGCTCGACGCGCTGGTTGACGCCGATGCCGATTCCGCCGCGGTCTTCGTGTTGCGGGCGGATGGCAACTCCGTCTCCCGGCGCCCGCTGAAGCTCACCGACGTCGTGGAAGCGTTGCAGACCGCCACTGTGCCGATCGTGTCCGGCCTCAACGGAACGGAATACGTCGTCACCGCCGGCATGTCGCGGTTGGTTGATGGCAGCCGAGTCAAAGTCATCACCACGACGGCGCAGCGCGTGTCGTCAGACGCGGCACCGAAGTGGAGGGTAGGCCAGTGAAGGTCATCGACTACTTCGTCCGCAATGCGCAGCTCACCATCGTGCTGCTGATCGCGCTGCTGGCGGCGGGCGGACAGGCGTTCCTGACGATTCCGCGCGCGGAAGACCCGCTGATCGACTTTCCGGGCTTCAGTATCGTCGCCGTCTATCCGGGGGCCGGCCCCGCCGATGTGGAGCAACTGGTGGTGAACCCGATCGAGAAGCGCCTGAAGGAGCTGTCGGACATCAAGAAGATCTCGACCCAGATCACTGATGGCCTCGGCGTGATCCAGATTGAATTCACCACCGGATCGGTTCCGCGGCAGAAGAAGGACGACGTGCTGCGCGAGGTCAATCAGCTGCGCAGCACGCTGCCACCGGAACTGGCGCTGCTGGACGTGTTGAGCAACACCACCGGCAACGTCAACGTGTTGCAGTACGCGCTGGTCTCGCCGACGGCGCCCTATGCCACGCTCGACGCCCGGAGTCGCGCGCTGAAGGATCGCATCGCGGGCGTTCCGGGCGTGCGCAAGGTGGAGCGCGTGGGCGCGCCCGTGCGCGAGGTGCAGGTGTCGCTCGATCTCGGGCGCCTGAGTGCACTCCGCCTGTCACTGCCGGCCGTGCTCGGTGCCCTTGGCAGCGAGAGCGCCAACGTCCCCGGTGGGACGGTGCAGGTCAGTCGGAAGCAGTTCGTCGTCAAGACCAGCGGCTCATACACCTCGCTCGATCAGGTGCGGAACACGATCATCGGCGCGTCGGGCAGCGCCGTGGTGAAGCTGCGTGATGTGGCGATCGTACGGTGGGGGTATGCCGACCCGACGCATGTCGCCCGCCATGACGGCGAGCGGGCCGTCTTCGTTGCGGCCAGCATGCGTGATGGCGCGGACATCACCGACGTGGAGCCGCGCGTGGCCGCGGCAGTGCGAGAGTTCGAGCGCGACCTGCCGGCCGGGATCACCCTCGAGCGGGCCTTCGACCAGAGCGAGAATGTGCGGATCAGGCTGGGGCGGCTGGTCGAGGACTTCGGCATCGCGATTGCGCTGGTGCTGATCACGCTGCTGCCGCTGGGGCTTCGCGCCGCCGGCGTGGTGATGGTGTCCATTCCGCTCTCGCTGGCGGTCGGCACGGTGCTGCTGCAGAACTTCGGCTTCACGCTCAATCAGCTGACGATCGTTGGCTTCGTGATCGCACTCGGGCTGCTGGTGGACGATTCGATCGTGGTGGTCGAGAACATCTCCCGATTCCTGCGCACCGGCATGTCGCGGCAGGACGCGGCGATCAAGGCGACCCGACAGATCACTCCCGCCATTCTCGGAGCAACCGGCACGCTGATCTTCGCCTTCGTGCCGTTGATGCTGCTTCCCGGAGGGCCCGGGGATTACATCCGGTCACTGCCGGCCGCGGTGATCGCAACCATTCTCGCGTCACTGGTGGTGTCACTGGCGATCATCCCGTTCCTGGCGAGTGTCGTCATGCCGCGCAGCAGTGACGAACACGGCAATCACGTGTTGCAGTGGCTGCAGCACACGATCGAACGCAGCTACACGCCGCTGTTGCATCGGGCACTGGCCTGGCCGCGACGAACGCTGCTCACGGCTGGCCTGCTCTTCGTCGCCTCGCTCGGCCTCGTTCCGCTGATCGGCTTCTCGCTGTTTCCGAAGGCCGGGATTCCCCAGTTCCGCGTCACGGTGCAGATGCCCGACGACGCCACGATGGCACAGACCGACAGCGCCACCCGCTTCGTCGAGCGGACGCTGATGGCGCGGCCGAGCGTGCAGCACGTGCTGAGCAACGTCGGGCATGGCAATCCGTTCCTGTATTACAACGTGCCGCCGGAGAACGACCAGGCGAACTACGCGGAGATCATCGCTCGCGTGCCCGCCTTCGATCCGAAGCGTACACCCCAGATGCTGGATACGCTGCGGAGCATCTTCGACAACTATCCTGATGGACGGATCGCCGTGCGCGAATACGAAAACGGCCCACCGCTAGAGGCGCCGATCGCGATTCGTTTCATCGGACCGGAGCTGGACACGCTGCGGGGTCTGGCGAGCCGTTTCGAACGGACGTTGACGGCAATTCCGGGAACGCGCGACGTGGGCAACCCGCTCAGTACGCGTCGCACGAACGTCCGTGTCGGCGTGGACCGGGCGCGCGCCGGATTGCTTGGAGTTCAGGTGGCGGACATCGATCGTGTCGTGCGACTCGGGCTGGCAGGAATTCCCGCGGGCAGGATTCAGGACAGCGATGGTGAAGCCTACGACGTCATCGCGCGCCTGTCGCGCACCGGCCGCGCCACGCCGGATGCGCTGGCGCAGCTGTACGTGCCATCGCAGACGGGGGCGCAGGTGCCGCTGGCCCAGGTCTCGGCACTGGCGCTGGAGAGTGCGCTGCCGCGCATCCAGCACTACGACACGGAGCGGAGTGTGACGGTGACGAGCCAGGTCCGCACCGGCTTCAACACCGACCGACTGACGACCCTCGCAATGGACTCGTTGAAGACCTGGGTGCTGCCGGCGGGATATCGCTGGGTGGCCGCGGGTGAGATCGAGAGCCGCCAGGAGAGCTTCGGTGGCTTCGGCGGCGCGATCCTGCTGGCGACCTTCGGAATCCTCACCGTGCTGATTCTCGAGTTCAAGACCTTCAAGAGCATGCTCATCGTCGCCTCGGTGATTCCGCTCGGCGTGATCGGCGGCATGGTCGGGCTCTTTCTCAGCGGCTACACGCTCAGCTTCACGGCCATGATCGGCTTCGTGGCATTGATCGGCATCGAGATCAAGAACTCACTGCTGCTGGTGGACTACACCAACCAGCTGCGTGAAGCGGGCGCGGATCTCGATCATGCCATCGAGGAAGCGGGTCGGGTGCGGTTCCTGCCGATCGTGCTGACGACGGCAACGGCGATCGGCGGGCTCCTGCCGCTCGCGCTGCAGGGGTCGAGTCTCTACAGTCCGCTCGCGATCGTGATCATTGGCGGCTTGCTCTCATCACTGTTCCTCAGCCGTCTCGTCACGCCAGTGCTCTACAAATTGCTGCCACCCGGGATTCAGCGCGACACCCATCCGGCGCCGGCGCGCGGCGACGCCGCGCCGCAGGTGTTCATCGGCGCGCCCATGCCTGCCTGAACTCGTGCCAGCCCAACACGGAGGCCCGCCCGCCACCGCGGGTGGCCGGTCGGGGGGGGCGCGCTTGCGCCCGACCAAACCCGGGTTAAAACCCGCCCCGGAACCAACGGGCCGAAGCGCGGGGGTTTTTCGTCCACCCAACCCCGCC
>JANMHB010000041.1:0-22630 GCA_031374935.1 Gemmatimonadaceae bacterium
CTGAGTGAGGCGGCCAGCTGAATCTCGCGATGGAAGCGCTCGAAGCTCACGCCCGCGGCCACGTCATCCGGCAGCACCTTGATGACGACGTCGCGGTTCAGGCCGACCTCGCGCGCCAGAAACACCCGCGACATCCCACCACCGCCGAGTTCGCGCTCGATGGCATACTGGCGTCCCAGGGCGGCGCTGAGTCGGGTGGAGGTGTCGCTCATGCCGAGCATGCTTCGTCGGCGGCCTGGGCGGAGATCGTATCTGCCGTCAGCACTGGGAAGCACTCGAGGTGTGTCTGCTCGACCGAAAGCTGAAGGTCACGTCGTGATCCATGCGCGAACCATACTTCGGACGCGGGCATCGAGCGACGGAACCGTCTCGAGCCTCGATTCGAGGACATCGGCCATCACCGCGCCACGGCGCATGAGGGCACGGCAGAACTCCCGATCCTTCTCGCGACCCGCCACCGCCTTCGAGACCCAGAGATCGTGCAGTTCGAGGCACCACGCCGTGACGCCTCGCGTGCCCGGCGTATCGAATGGGACGAGCCGCGCCTGCCACCCCACCGGCAGGCGCGCGGTGGATTCGACGACGCCCTGCGCGTAGTACCCGAACGTGTCGTGAAACATCGAGGCCTCGCCAATCGAGCCATCGATCAGGTCTGCGAGGCGCCCGTCCGCATCACCGCGCACGGCCACGTCGACTTCCACCGAGCGCGCCGCTTCGATTGGCAGCGGGCCAGTCATGCTGCCGTGCACCGCCTGACTGCCGATCACCAGCAACTCGGTGACGCCCAGCACCGCGCCCGCGGCGCGAATCGCGTGCTCGAACTGGCCTCGCGTCATGACGCGTGATCGAGCGACATCGTGTCGGCTGACGCATCGTCACGTTCGCGCTGCGCGAACGTGCGATAGACCTGCGCGCGTTCGGCTGCCGACAGGATACCGGTGAACGGCGTCACGTGGCGGAGTTCACGCGCCCACGGCATGGGATCGGTGAGCACCGGGAGCAGGGCGTCGAGCGGGCGACGCAGGAGGCACTGCCATTCATCGAGCAGCAGGCGCGCTCCGGGATGCAGTGCGCGCATGCGAGCCAGTGAGGCGCGTGCGCGGGACAGCACCGCCTCGGGCTCCGCACGCAGTCGCGCGCTCACCGCCTCATGCAGCATCAGCGATCGCCGGTCCTCGCGCGTCAGCGCGGACACGAAGCGCACCTCGGCCTCACATCCTGCTGCACGAGCCAGCCGCTCCACGGTGCGCCATGTTGGGCTCTTGCGGTCGCCTTCGTAGGCGGCGATCGCCGACTGCGACGTCCCCGCCAGTGCGGCGAGGTCCTGCTGGGTCCGGCTGGCGGCGAGGCGGAGGTGGTGCACCGGGTTCATGCTGAAACATATCCGATCGCATATGGTCGCAACAGCGGAGCGACTGGCCCATTCGGGCTACCGCGCCGACTCGGCACAGGTGCCGACCACGGGGGGAACGGAGATCGCGCGGCGGTCTTCAGTTCGGGGTGCGGCTGAGTCCGATCGGTGATGCCGCGCGACGGTTCCGCGACCAGTGTCGAGCGCCACCTCGATACGGTTATACCGACACATCTCCCAGTCCGTTTGTCCCTGGAACGTGAAGTTCTCGCAGGAGCTGTCGTTGGCTACGTTCGCGGCCCGGCCGGCCATCTCCGGCACGGATTCCGCCTCGCTCGCCAGGGAGTTGCTGTCGATGTCGCCGGAGGAGTTTGGGGCCGCGTTCAAAAGCTCACCGATGAAGCGCGCAAAGCTGGCCGGACTGCGGCGAAACGCTGCCGTGGTGCTCGGGAATGTCGGGACTTCCGCCGACACCGATGTACTGGTGTCGGCGTTGTCAGACCCGTCGCCCGTCGTAAGGTCGCACGCGGCGTCAGCGCTGGCTTCGCTGGGCGCGCGGGAGGCTACGGTCGCGCTCGAGTCGCAGCTGGTCGTCGAGCCCGACGCATCCGTCCGCGACACACTTGCCGCCGCACTCGGCGCACTGGCGACATCGCCTGTCGCCAGCTCGAAGTGACGTGGGGCGAAGGGGTGCGTTCGCAGGGTCACCACGGAGGTCTGCGATTCGCGCGCGTCATGCCCTCGATGGGTTCAACGACGATGTGGACGTCGTATACCCAGCGGTCGAAGATCGTCCGCCGCGCGACGACGCCGACACGATCCCACGCTTTCGCGATGTTGCGCGTCTCATGGATCAGCACGACGAGTCTCGCGGACGCGCTTTCGCCAGACTCGTCATGCAGGCGCGCCGCCGTCACTTCACGTTCCGCGACGATGACCTGATGACGCAGAGTCTTGAGCTGTTCTGTGAAAACGGCGTCAGAGTCCATGTCCTCAGGCGTCGAACTCTGCACTGCGGCGAACATACGCGCCGCTGGCTCGGTCGCAGGCGCCCGGTCCAAGACCAGCGCTAGTTCAGCACCTGCGCCGTGAGGTCGAGCGAGACGTGCCAGTACGTCACCACCCCGCCGTTCTCGCAGTACGCCTTGTCATTGGGCCACGGCTGCGTGTACATGTGCCAGACGCCGCCCGCCAGCTGCTCGCGCACCACGTTATCCGACCCGGGATAGGTCGCCGATGTGAAGCGCAGGCCCGCCGTGCCGCAGGCCGCATTGGAGTTGATGGTGGTGGCCTGCGCGCCGCCGAAGCCGAACTTCACATTCGCCACGTCGAAGGTCCCGCTCCCCGGTGGCGACGCGACGTCGTCCACGTGCGGGATGTCGCTCACGTGGCGCACTGCCAGCCGCAGGGTGGCGCGGCGCGGGGCGATCCCGTTGCACGAGGCCTGCTGTGACTTAGGGATGCTCTGGCCGGCCGGGGCGAGGTACATGACGGTACTCGAATACGTCCCGAGCACCCCGCAGACACCGGTTCGGTACATCCCCTTGCCGTCGCTGCCGAGGCTCAGCCCCGCGTCGGTAATGGAGAAGTCCACCTTGCTGCTGCTGACCGCCCTGGCCAGACTCGGCTCTGTCGGCGAGAGCGGGCGATGCGTGGGAAGGTCGCCGCAGGCGGCGACGGCGAGTAGCGCGAACGGAAGGAGGAGCTGTCGCATGGGTCGGTATCCTGGCGAGAGGTGAATGGTGATCTGTTGGCTGTACCCTAGCCGCTCCCCGTTCCTGAACTCTTCCTCCCCTGTGCCCGGCGCCTTCCACGCCCTTCTTTTCGAACTCTATTTGCGATTTGTCCCTTGTATGGAGCATAATTCAGCGCTCGACCGTCTTCGACCGACGCTGCCGCAACGAACATTGACCGTGGCGCCTTGATTCGGCTTCGCCTGTTTGGCCCTCCAGATCTTCGATCGGCGGACGACGCGGACGCGTCGCGAATAGCCTCCAAGACGCTGGCCCTACTCGCCCGGCTGGCGGTCGCCAGCCCCGACACGGTCCGGCGCGACCACCTGACCGGGCTGCTCTGGCCCGAGCTCGACGAGGCGCGAGCGCGGAACGCGCTGAGCAAGGCGCTGCACCAGATAAGGCGCGTGCTGGGGGAAGACGCCCTCGCCACCCGCGGCAACGAGGAGATCGCGCTGAGTCGCGCGCGGTGGTCCTGCGACGTGTGGGCCTTCGATGAGGCGCTCGCGACCGGCCGGCCGGACGACGCGCTGGCCCTGCGCGAGCGGGGGGAACTGCTCGACGGGGTGCACATCGCAGACGCCCAGGCGTTCGAGCCCTGGCTGGACGGCGTTCGCGAGCGTCTGCGCAGCCGCCTGCTCAAGGCGCTGCTGGCCCGCGCCGCAGCTCTCGAGCGGGAGGGCGACCTCGGCGACGCCGTCAACGTCCTGTCCAAGGCAGGGGAAGTCGCCCCCGACGACGAGGTACTCGTGCGCCGTCGGATGGCGATGCTCGATGCGATGGGCGATCGCGCCGGGGCGCACCGGCTGTTCGAACAGTTTGCCGAGCGGCTGCAGCGCGAGATGGAGTTGGAGCCGGCGCCCGAGACGTCGGCGTTGGCTGCCGCGATCGCGCAGCGCCGCGAAGCCTCACCGCCAGGGCGCGAGCGTCCGGTCGACGCGCCGAGCCCGCGTGAGCATTCCCCGGCCTCCCGCCAGCCGACGGCGACCGACGTGAAGTTGGTCGAGCGTTCGGCCACGACTCGCGGACCAACGCGTAGCCCGTGGATCAGGTGGTCGATGGCGCTGGGGACCGCGGCGGTGGTCGGCGTGGCCTTGCTCGCGAGGCGTGACCCCGTCGGACCGCCGGTGGGCGTGGGGAATCGAGTCCTGGTGGCGCCGTTCGCCAATCGGACCGGCGACACGATGCTGGACGTCCTGGGCGAAATGGTGGCCGATTTCGTGGCACAGGGGATTCAGCGCACCGACCTGCTCGAGGTGGTCGATCCGCTCACGAGCGTGATGGCGACCGCTCCGGCACCGGGGCGTTCATCCGTTGGCGACAGCACGACGCGCGCCCTGGCCGCGGCCGAGCGCGCCGGCGCCGCCATTCTCGTCTCAGGCGCCTTTTATCGGAAGGGCGACTCGTTGCTGTTCCAGGCCGACGTGATCGACGTCCCCAAGCGACGGCGCCTGACGGTAGTGGAGCCGGTGATGACCGGCGCCGCGGACCATGTCGCCATCGCCACGCGCGTGCGAGAGGCGACGGCGGGGGCGCTGGCGACGATCTTCGACGCGATGCTCGTGAGCACCGGGGCGACGCAGGCCCCGGCGCCGTCGCTGGCGGCGTACCGCGAGTTCCGACGAGGGCTGGAGCTGTTTCCCATGAACCCGGAGGGGGCGCTCCCGTACTTCCTCGCCGCCGCGAGGCTCGATAGCACATTCACGCAGGCCCTGATCTGGGCCGCCTTTGTCCACGGCAATGCCGGGCGCGCCGCGCAACACGACTCACTCATCGCGATGCTGGCGCTTCGACGCGACCGGCTGCAAGGCCTCGACCGACACGCCGTGACGTACCTGATGAGTCAGAGCGAGGGACGCCATGATGACGCACTCCGCGCTGCGCTGGCGGCCGCGGAGTTGAGCCCCGGATCGCAGTGGAACCACAACGCCAGCAACCAGTTACTGGCGCGCAATCGCCTGGAAGGGGCCCTCGCACAGTCGCGACGGGTCGATGCGGAGCACGGCTGGGCGCGAGGATGGTTCCCGTACTGGAAAAACCTCACCAACGCACTGCACCTGCTGGGGCGGCACGAAGAGGAACTCGACGAGATTCTGCGCGCGCAGCGTCTCAGCGACGATCCAGGACTCGTGGGCTACGAGATTCGAGCGCTCATCGGCATGGGACGCGTGACGACGGCGGAGCAACGCCTGGACTCGCTCACCGGCAACACGGCAGTCACACCGTTCCTCGTCGCCGTCATCCGATCGACAGGCCAGGAGCTTCGGGCGCACGGCCACGCCGACGCCGCGCACCGCGCCGTCGCGCAGACGGATTCGCTCGTCGCGCGTGTGCCGTTGCTTCCGGGGTGGAGCGCGATTGCCACCGCAGAGTGGCGCAAGCTTGCGCGTGCATCGAGTCGGTACGAGGACGGACAACTCGACGACGCGGCGGCGCTCGTCAAGGAGCTTGACACCCGCCAGCTTCCACCGCTCCTCGCGGCCTCGGCCTCATCGCTTCGCGAGCGCATCGGGGCCTCGCAACAGCATGCGCCTGAGCGGTGGCAGGTGGCAATGGTCGGGAAGAATGTGCCGTCGTCGCGGCGGTCGGTTTATGCCGAAGCGCAGCTGGCAGCGATCGTCGGCGACACCGCCAGTGCGATGCGGCTCCTGCGGTCGATGTTGGCCGACGGCTCAGACCGGCCGGACGCGGTGATCTGGCTGCACCGGGATCGAGAGTGGGATGCGCTGCGCACTACACCAGCTTTTCGCGCGCTGGTGGCGCCGCGTTAGCCGTGCCGGCGAAGCAGCGGTGGTGCTCGACAACTTCAGGGATCGCTCGCTTCCGGCCACGTCCCCGACCATCATCCGTGAGGGTCCGGTCCGGCAGTTCTTCTTCTTCCGAGAGGAGCCGCGCATGCATGTGCACGTGTCGCATCCCGACCGCGAGGCGAAATTCTGGATGGCGCTCGAGTGGTCAGCCCGCGTCGTCGTCGGGCTCTCGCCTCGGCAGGTCCCCGAGGCCGGGGACATCGTCCGTCGTCACCTGGAGGAGATTCGCGATGCCTGGGTCCGCCACTGCGGTCGCTGAGGTCACCCACGTCCCGCGACATGGGCTCTGGCTGTTGCTCGGCAGCGAGGAGCTCCACGTGCCGTTCACGGAATTCCCGTGGTTCCGTGCCGCGACCATCGAGCAGCTGACGACGCTGGAGTGGCCGTCGGTGGACCATCTGTACTGGCCACTGCTCGATGTCGATCTCGCCGTGACGTGAATCAGGACGCCGGCTGCCTATCCACTGGTGTCGCAGGCAGCGCCCGCCGGGTAGCGTGAACGCGTGCGATGCTTCGACTTCCGGTTGCGAGGGTGATCTCAAAACGGTTATACCGACACATCTCCCAGACCTGCTGCCCATGGAATGTGAAGTTTTCGCAGGCGCTGGCTGACAATTCGCCGTTCATGGCACGGGAGTTCATCGCGGGGAAGGATGCGGTGAGGCTGACGCGGGACATCCTCGCGCTCGATCAGGATGCGTTCAGCGCGGCGTTCCGGAAGTCGCCGATGAAGCGGGCGAAGCGGGCGGGGTTGCAGCGCAATGCGACGGTGGTGCTGACCAACAGCACCGAACGCTGACGAAGGTCCGGTTCGACGACAAATCGCCACAGAAGCCCGTTCCGAAGCACGATGGTCCCGTGTACGGACTTGCAGGACTCGACGTCAGTGCTGAGCAGACAGCGTTGCATACGTCAGACTGGCGGACTCTGCTCCCTCTCGGATTCCTGGATGCGGTGCGGAATGGCGGATGCGTCACACCAGACGACGCGTGAATCAGTTCGCAACGGACACCAGCGTCGCCAGCCGCGGCGCCAGCGGAATGGCCGCGTAGCGTGCCGCGTGCTCACGGCAGTGCGCCATCAACGGCGCAATGCGAGGATGGTCGAGCCACGGCTTCCAGAGCGCGTGCTGCTGCACGATACCGTCGAGATAGGCCATCCCCAGCTCCACGGAACGACCCAGCCACTTCTCGACGTTGGCGACATCATCGAGTAGCGCGAACCCCTCGGCGACGACCTCGGTGTACTGAAAGTCCTGCCACAGCACGGCCTCGACCTCTGGCGTGAGCGCCGCGGACGCGGCCATCGCATCACCACGCACCGCCTCGCCGAGGAAACGGCACATGCTGATCAGCGGGTCTGGGGGCAGGCTTTGCGCGAAGGCGACCGCTCTGAGCGCGTGTTCGCGATTTCCCTCGGCGAGTCCTGCAATCACCTGAAAGACACACCACGGATTCGGAGGGCCGTTACCGGGCCCCGCGTCGAACGCGAGACGAACGCGGTCTGGGTGCCCGCGGAACAGATCAGCGGCCATGAGGATCATCATCGCGAACCCACTCTCGTGCCGCTGTACGACGTCACGCGCCAAGGCCGCGGCTGGCTCCACATGACCGGAGAAGAGCAGGAGGCTGGCGTACCAGATCCCGATGTCCTCGTCGGCCGGCATCGCCTGATGGGCCACGCAGAGATTTCTGATTCCCGTCTCGAAGTCGCCGCGGACGATAGCCACGAGGCCCCGGATTTCCTGGGGATACGGACTGTCTGGTCGAATGCGAGCAATGGTGTCCGCGTAGCCCAAGGCTTCGTCCAGCAGCACAATGTCACCGGACAGCCCATGGTTGATGGCAGCCCACCGGGCGCGTCCCATGCCGCGCAGCACATACACATTGTCCGGCTCGAGGCGAGCGGCCTGCGAGAGGTGCCGCAACGCCTGCTCCAGCCCGGACGTGCTGAAGTTGTTCAAACCCTCGCGTGCGCGAAGGTATTCGTCGTACGCCTCGGCATTCGTGATCGGATGCTCCACGAGCGTGGCGGCTTCCTGCGGGGTGAGCGTCAGCTGCAGCGCCTCCACGATCGCCAGCGCCACGCGGTCCCGCATCTCGAACACATCATCCAACGTGCCGTCAAACTTCTCCGACCAGAGTGACCGGTCGGAGGTCGCATCCAGCAGCGACGCCGCGATGCGGATGCGCGACGCCGACTTGCGCACGCTCCCCTCGAGCAGATGCGTGACGCCCAGCGCCCGTGCGATCTCGAGGGGCGTCGCGGCTCGTTCGCGGTACGGCATCACACTCGTGCGGGAGGAGACGCGCAGTGCAGACACCTTCGACAACGTGAGGATGACCTCCTCGGTCAGCCCGTCGGCGAAGTAGCCATTCTCCGCATCGGTGCTGAGGTTGGCAAAGGGGAGCACAGCGATCGATGTGCCAAGCGGCGCTGATGCCGGCCGTGCGTCATCAAGCGCGTCGGCAAACGCGGCCGCACTGGCAAACCGGTCCGCGGGTTCGCGCGCGAGCGCCCGTGCAATGGCGGCATCACACGCCGGCGGCGTGTCGGCGCGGCGCGTTGACGCACGCGGTGCATCCTGAGTGAAACGCTGCACGAGCATGGCCGCGTACGAATCACCAGTGAACGGCGGCGTCCCCCGTCAGGAGCTCGAAGAGGATGGCACCCAGTCCATACACATCCGATGCAGGGGTGAGGGTCCGCTCGCCCGTGGCCTGCTCTGGTGACATGTACGCCGGCGTGCCGACCGCCATGCCCGTCTGTGTGAGACGCTGGGCAGGCGCCACGCCGCTGCTGGCCGCGATGCCGAAATCCGCCAGTAGCGCGTGTCCACCGCTGAGCAGGACGTTCTCAGGCTTGAGGTCGCGGTGCAACACGCCGTGCCCGTGCGCATACGACAGCGCGTCTGCCACCTCGCGGACATACCGCACCGCCTCTGCCACTGGCAGCGGCCCCGTGCGGTCGAGGCGTGCCCGCAGGGTTTCCCCCTCGATGCGTGGCATGACGAAGTACAGCAACCCGTCGGCATCGCCGGAATCGAAGACCGGCACGATGTGCGGGTGCTGCAGATTCGCCGTGATGCGGATCTCGCTGAGGAACCGCTCGGCGCCGAGTGAGGCGCGGAGCTCCGCATGCAGCACCTTGATCGCGACCTGACGGTGGTGCCGGGTGTCGTGCGCCAGATACACCGTCGCCATCCCGCCGGCGCCGAGCTCACCCTCGAGGCGATACCGGTCGGTGAGAGCGGCCGTCAACAGATTGAGCTCGTCCATACGCGGGCAATGTACGTCGCACCAGCATGGTGCACTGGTCGGTTTCTGATGGGCATCCGTACAACTGGCAGACCAGTACCGGCCTGGCAGCCCCTCGGTTGCAGACGAGGAAAGGATCGGCTACACTATGTATATACTCGGCGGAGGCGCCAATGCGGACCAGAATCCGGAAGTGGGGCAACAGCCTCGGGGTGCGGATCCCGAGCGCGCTGGCCGAGGACGCGCACCTGCATGAGGGCGCTGAGGTGGAGGTGACCATCCGGGAAGGCCAGCTGGTGATCGTCCCCGTGCTTTCGCTGGCCGAACTGGTCGCCGGCATCACCGCCACGAACCTCCCCGCCCTCGACGAGGATGACACGCCACGTGGCGGCGAGCAGTGGTGACACCGCCGGTCGTCGTGGAGTGGGTGCCGGACCGTGGCGATGTCATCTGGCTCGAGTTCGATCCGCAGGCGGGCCGGGAGCAGGCGGGTCGCCGGCCCGCCGTCGTGCTCTCACCGGCGAGCTACAACGCACCGACGGGCCGGGCGCTCTGTGTGCCAGTGACCACGAAGGCCAAAGGGTACCCATTCGAAGTCGCGCTCCCCGCCGACTGTCCGGTGCAGGGCGTGGCATTCGCCGATCAGGTGAAGTGCCTGGACTGGCGTGCCCGGCACGCCCAACACGCGGCGGTGCTGCCGGCGGCCGTGGTCGCGCAGGTGCTCGCTCGGACGCGCGCGCTGCTCGAATGACCGTGAGGCGGGATCCGCACCCGCGGCGCATGGCCCAAGTCAGGCGCTGGCAGGGTTCATCGTGCCACGACCCGTCGTGAGCGGGATCTCAAAACGGTTATACCGACACACCTCCCAGAGCTGCTGCCCGTGGAATGTGAAGTTCTCGCAGGAGTTGGCTGACGATTCGCCGTTCCGGCCGCGAGAGTTCATCGCGGAGAAGGACGCGGTGACGCTGGCGACCGACATACTGGCGCTCGATCACGAGGCGTTCAGCGCGGCGTTCCGGAAGTCGCCGATGAAGCGGGCGAAGCTGGCGGGGTTGCAGCGCAACGCGGCGGTGGTGCTTACCAACCAATTCGAGCCCTGACGATCGCCCGGATCGCGGTCTCGTCGTCCGCCGAGATCACTCCGCGCACTGATGATCACCGTGAACAGAGTCGCAGGACGCGACATCACCACTGGGCAGACTGCGCCTCGTGAGATGACAGGAGGACTCCGTCCCCACAGGTCCGCCGTGACTCCGAATCACGGCGCGCAGACGAATTGACGAGCCTGCGGCGCCAGGGCATCGTGGAATCGCCGCGCCAGCCCCCGTCAGACAGCCCCACGCCGCGGCTCGGTCTCACGGCATCTCTGCACACGTAAAGCTCGCCGCCGAATCCGTACTCCCTCGCCCGTCCCAGCGCGCCGATTGCGGCCAGGCACACAGCGGGCGCGTGCGGATCGTCGAGCCATCCACCACGCGCGCCCCATCGATGCGATCGGGCGCGCGCCCCTGCTCCACCCATGATTCGATGGTGCGCATGGTCTCGAATGCCGTGACACCGTCACCGCCACGCGAGTGGCCCATGCCGGGCACCATGAACAGGCGGTAGGATGAGCGGCTCAGCGTCGTCTCGCGGAGGTGGGCGATGACACGATCGTGGTACCGCACGCTGGTGAGCGGCGGAATGGTTGCATCACTCCAGCCGTGCACCTGCAGCAGCTTCCCGCCGCGGCGGAAGAAGGGGGCGAGATCGGGACTCGAGGCATCCATACGTCCCGCATCGAGCGAGAAGAGCCGCTCCACATCCGTGTCAAAATCGAACGTGCCCGGCCACTCTCTCTGCTGGAGATACAGCACCGCCTGATATTGGCCGGGACTGCGCTCGCTGGTGGTCTTCCAGCTGCGCTCACTGCCCGGGGAGTAGCCGTCCAGAATCACGTCGCCCGTGCGCGCGTGGCGCAGGGGGGCGTAGAGCGCCTTGGCCATTTCCACTTCGCCGGTGGTGAGGCAGTCCGTGGTGACGGCGACGGATGAACACGCGAGGACGTCGACGTTCACCGTGCAGTGGTCGGGGCGTTCAATCACCGAGTCAGTGACGCCATCAGTAGCGTCGCAGCGCTCCATCGCCTTGCGATGCAGCAGTTCGAGACTCGTCGGGCGCATTGGTGTGGCCACACCGCGCGCGAGAATGGCCGGCACCTTGAATGACTGCGCGATGCTGATGCGCACGGCGTCGTTGAACGGCGCTCCCGCTACGATGCCGTCAAAGTCGCTGGGATACGCCAGCGCCGACTTGATGGCCTGCCGTCCGCCGGTGGACGACCCGTTGAAATAGGCGTAGCGCGGAGAACGCCCATACCGGCGGGTCACGAGCTGCCTGGCGGCGACAATCCCCTCGTGCACGGCTCGCACGGCATGATCGGTGACGCGTTCCGGATGGCCGAGGAACGCCGCCATGATTCCGGGCGCATGGTGGCCGCCGTCAGTGGAGGCGGCTGCGTATCCGCGCGCCAGCATGGCCGCGAGCATGGGCCAGTTGACCTGCCCGCCAAGGCCACCGTTACCGACCATGACGACCTTGCCATTCCAGTCGGTCTCGGGCAGCCATACCTCCACGCCGATATCGGAATCGGGGGTGGGCGCGAGGCGGATCTGCACGCGGCAGAAGGCAGGCAGACGCTCGAACGGCACGTCGGGGACGCCGGCCCATGCACGTTGCGCGAGGGGCGCGGGAGGGCGGAACGTCCCTGCGGCCACGACGTCGGTGCGCTGAACGCCCGTGTCGTGCGGAGCGGCGGGGCTCAACGCGACGCAGTTCACGTCTCGGCGGACTGTGAGTGTGCTGGCGGTCCTTGGTGCCAGGAAGGCCCCAACCACCAACACGATGGGGAGGCTGCGCATCGTATCGTCCATCGCGTTGTGAAGTGGAGCCGGGCGCAGCGTGAACTTGTGCGTTCCGCCCGCGCGCAGCAAGCCACGCTCCCGGGCCTGTGGTGGGCGATGGCGACCGTTTGATCACAACCGACGGATGGAGCGCTCGGCGGCGTCTCGGTCGCACGCCGCCCCTCACGAACGGTTCGCCCCACGCGCATCTTACGCCTGAGTTGCTCCCCCTCCGCCCACCGACATGTCGCCCCTGTCCGTCGACCAGCAGCTCGCTGACGCGCTCGCGCCGAGTTACATCGTCGTGCGCGAACTCGGCGCCGGTGGCATGGCCAAGGTGTACCTCGCGCGCGACGAGCGTCACGGGCGCGAAGTGGCGATCAAGGTGCTGCATCCGGAGCTTGCGGCGGTGCTGGGCGCCGAGCGCTTTCTCTCGGAGATCCGTACCACCGCCAGCCTTCAGCATCCGCACATCCTGCCGCTGTTCGACAGTGGGAGTGCGGCCGGGCAGTTGTTCTACGTGATGCCGTTCATCGATGGCGAGACGCTGCGCACACGCCTCGAGCGCGAGCAGCAGTTGCCGATCGCCGACGCGGTACGGATTGCGCGCGAGGTGGCGGATGCCCTGCAGTATGCACACGAGCGCGGCGTGATCCACCGCGACATCAAGCCGGAGAACATCCTGCTGCAGGGCGGGCATGCGCTGGTGGCGGACTTCGGGATCGCGCTGGCGGTGCAGAGTGCGGGTGGCACGCGCATGACGCAGACGGGGCTCTCACTCGGCACGCCACACTACATGGCGCCCGAGCAGGCGATGGGGGAGAAGTCGGTGGACCGGCGCGCGGACGTGTGGGCGCTGGGCGCGGTGACGTACGAGATGCTCACCGGCGAGCCGCCGTACGACGGCCCCACCGCGCAGGCGGTCGTCGCGAAGATGCTCTCGAGCGACCCGGCACCGATGACACGCGTGCGCACCACGATCCCGGCGCACATCGACGCCGCGGTACTCGCCGCGCTCGCACGGCTGCCGGCGGACCGCTTCTCGTCGGCGCGTGCGTTCGCCGAGGCGCTGACGGGGAACGCGAACTCGCTGGCGATCGCGGGGGCGACGCAGGCCGCGACGTCGCCCGCACGTGGTGCCCCCGCGGGGTCGCGCCGGCTCGTCACGGCGCTCGCGCTCGTCGCCGCAGGGACGACCGCGAGCACGATTTGGCTCGCCACGCGCCCGGTGCCGGCCGCCGGGGCGCGGGCGATGCGCGTCGACCTCGCGCTTCCCGACTCGGTGCGCCTCTTCGATGGCCCCGGGCGTAAGATCGCCATCTCGCACGACGGCACCATGGTCGTCTTCTCGGCGCAACGCGGCGCGACGATGGCGCTCTACCTGCGGCGGCTGCACGAGGCGACGGCAGCGGTGATCGCGGGCACGGAGCGCGACTTCGACGCATCGGGCTTCAAGCCGGCGTTCGCGCCGGACGATCGCAGCATCGTCTTCGCCGACGTGCGAGGCGTCTGGTCGATCCCCGTCGCCGGGGGCACAGCCCGGCGCATGCCGCTCGACGAAGCCGGCAACGAGATCGGCGACCCGGTGCCGGGCGACAGCGTGCTGTACGTGCGCGGCGACTCGCTCCTCGTCGGCAACATGGCCACGGGAGGCGCGCGGCTTCTAGGTCGGAGCGGTCGAGACGTCGGCAAGCCGGCCTTCCGCTTCCCCGCGCCGCTCCCCGGCCGTCGCGAAACGCTCGTCACGCTCTGGCGCGCAGGAGAGGGGCTGTCCGACGGCCACGAACTGGCGCTGCTCGATCCGCAGGGCGGCGGCGTGCGTCAACTGGGCGTCCGCGGCTTCGACGCACACTACGTGTCGACGGGGCATCTCGTCTTCGCGCGCCCGAACGGCGAGGTGCACATGGTGCCGTTCTCGCTGGCGGCGGCCGAGGTCACAGGCGAGCCGCGACGGCTCGTCGAGGGCGTCTGGCAGGGCTCTGGTGGTGCCACCGACTTCGCCGTGGCCGACGACGGCATGCTCGTGCACGTGCTCGGCGAGGCCGACAACGGCGCGGGGATCGGGTGGCTCGTCGATCCGAGTGGGGCAACCCGTCCGCTGCCCGGCGCGGAGCGGACCGGCGCATTTCCGCGCGTGTCGCCAGACGGACGCTACGTCGCGTGGGGCGCGACGACCGCGCTGGACGACGGCATCTGGGTGCAGGACCGGCAGACCGGTGCGGTCGACCTGTCACCCGCGGACTCGACCGCGTATCGCCCCGAGTGGAGCGCCGACGGTCGGCGACTGTACTTCCTGCGACGCGGTACGCGCGGCACCGAGATCGTCGCACGACAGTGGCCGACGGGCGGCGCCGACACGGTGCTGGCGGTCCACGCGACCCTCGCCGAGTTCTCGCCCGGCCCCGCGGGCGGTCACGCGGTGCTGCGCATGGCGCGAGCGCTCTGGACGGCGCCGATGGACGCACTGCAGCAGGCGCGTCGCATGGATGAGGCATCGGGCGGCTTCGTGAACTCGGCTACCGTGTCCCCGGACGGACGGCTGGTGGCGTATGCATCGACGCGCTCGGGCACACGCGAGGTGTACGTCGCGCCGCTTCCCGGTCCAGGTCGCCCGCAACGGGTATCGGTCGACGGCGGCACCGATCCACGCTGGGAGCTGGACGGGCGAACGCTGCGCTTCCGCGCGGGCGGGCGGGTCATGCTGCGCGCGCGCGTCGAGGAGGGCGGCGCGCTGGTGCGTGTCGACACGCTCTTCGTGCTCCCGCCCTTCCTGCAGGGCGGTGGCCTCGTGCGGCGCAACTGGGACTTGCTCCCGGGGAGCACGTCGTACCTCGTGGTGAGGCCGCGCGCGCGGGTGACGCGGCGGCTGGCGTTGCTGGTGGGCTGGACGCGACTGCCGGCGGCGGCGCCGTGAGGAGGACGTGCTGCCGAATGGCGACCTCCTGCTACGGCCCCAGCGCTCCAACCGGAATCACGTGGACTCCGTCCGGACGCCGATAGCCGTAGCCTGACGCCGTGATGACCCCGAGCGCGGCGGGTGCACCGCACTTCGCCGTATCGACCCGCGTCGCGAAGGTGAGCAGCGAGGCTGCCGCCGCATCCACCTGTCCCTGCCCAAGCTTCACCTCGAAGGCCGCCCACCGGCCATCGGACACTTCGACGATCGCGTCGACCTCGAGTCCGGTGTTGTCACGATAATGCAGCACCGTGGCATCCGACGCTTGCGCATACACGCGCAGGTCGCGCACCACGAGCGATTCGAACAGCAACCCAAGCGCATTCAGGTCGGCGAGCAATCGCGCTGGCGTCGCACGCAGCGCAGCGGCCGCCAACGACGGATCGACGAAATGCCGTTTCGGCGCATTTCGAATCCGCGATCGTGAGCGCAGATGCGGTGCCCACGCCGGCTGATCCTCGATGATCATCACGCGTTCGAGCGCATCGAGATAGTCACGCATCGTGTCGCGGGCGAGTGCGCCGTCCGCGCCGTCCGCGCCGTCCGTACCAACGGTGTCGGCCATGAGCGTCGCGAGGCTCGCCTCCGTTGCCACGTGCCGAGCGAGTGCACGCAGCAGCCGCCCCACCTTAGCCGGATCACGCGTCGACCGATCCACACGACTGAGATCGACTCGGCGGATCTCGTCGAGATAGTCGCGCGAGGCCTGCATCGCTTGTGCGTCGGTGCGCGTGAGATTGCCGGGCCAGCCGCCGATCACCACGAGCGCCGCGAGGTCAGTGACCGTGAGCGTCGATTCCGGGCTACGGGCAGGCTCCCCCGCGAGCAACGCCGCGAGCGAGATCGCGCCCGTCGCATGACCGGTCTCGAAGAGCGACATCGGACGCATCCGAAGCCGGGTGATCCGCGCCGCGCCGGTGTGCCGGGTGATGTCATCGGTTGGCGCGGCCGAGCCGGTGAGGATGAACTGGCCTGGCTGCTGCCGATCATCGACGGCACGCCGCAGGTGGTTCCAGAGTGCGGGCTCGAGCTGCCATTCGTCGAAGAGCCGCGGCACCGGGCCGTCCAGAACGAGGCTGGGATCGATGGCGATCGCTCGCCGCGCATTCTCGTCCACGTCGAGCAGCACCTCGCTCCGGGCGAGCTGGCGTGCGGTGGCCGTCTTGCCACAGCCCTTCGGACCCTCGATGACGACGGCACCGGTGGCCGCGAGACGGGCCGAGAGCTCCGAATCGACGATGCGAGGGCGGTAGGGCATGAGCGAGAGGCGGGGGCGGATTCGGCGAGGAACTCTCGCGAAAGCAATACCTTCACTAGTGAGTATGCAACGCTACGGCAATTCACTTTGCAACGAACCTGATGGCAAAAATGCAGCGACCGAGCCCGCTCCAATGCCCTCACCACGCCGCCCCAGCAGCAGAGTCCCAGCCGAGCACGGTGAAGGGTCCGCGGCCTAACTCGTTGGCGCACTGAGAGTTCGCCTCCCGGTCCCGAGCGCCAACTCAAAACGGGTATACCGACACACCGCCCAGAGCGTGTGCCCGTGGAACCGGAAGTTCTCGGTCGAGCTGGCGGAGGATTCGCCATTCCGGGCGCGGGAGTTCTTGGCGGGGAAGGATTCGGTGACGCTGGCGTCGGACATCCCGGCGCTGGAGCAGGAGCAGTTCAGCGCGGCGTTCCGAAAGTCCCCGATGAAGCGCGCGAAGTCGGCGGGGCTGCAGCGAAATGCGGCGGTAGTGCTCACCAACGCAATCGAACGCTGACGAGCGTCCGGTTCGCCGTCTCATCGTTAAACGAGGTCATTCTGCTCGCGCATGCCATCTCGATTTGGTCTCGACGTAGCATCAAGGACTTTGCCCCCTCGAACTGAGCAGCGACAACGCACCCTGAACAAGCACCGCCGAGCCCTCCGTTGGAGATTGTACAAGGTAGAACTGTTGGCCGTCGGGGCTGACATCAAACGGACGGAAACCGATTGACGCGAAAAAGCTGCGCTCCCACCCGGCAGCCTGAAAGAGCACTCGTGGGATCGACATGGAGGCCGCCGCGCCGGACACGGAAGCCGACATCACGTTCCCGCTGGGTGTCACGAAGAATAATTCCCGCCCGTCATGGCTCCACCGCGGTGAACGTCCACCATCGGTCGAGACCCGCTGACCTGCACCAGCACCGAGCAGCGGACGCACAAAAACTTCATACGTCAACCCTGTCGAGGATGTGTAGGCTACAGTCCGCCCGTCGGGCGAAACGGTGGCGTCCGCTGCGCCTGCGCTGCCAGAGATGCGTAGTGTCCCCGACCCATCGTCGAGGTCATACTCCCAAACTTCGCTTGGCTTTGCATCAAAAGTCTTCGTCACCAGAACCCGATCGTCCATCCACCAGTCCGTCACGCGGAGACACTCTGTCGGCGGTGCCTCGACGATGCGCCGCAGACCACCGCCGTCCAAGCCAATGACGCGCAATGCGCACCAGTCGGAAAAGGCTATGCGTGAGTCGTCAGGCGACCACGCCATGGCAAGGACGCCGAGCCCCGGCGTCCTGTGCAACAACGTTGCGAGCTTCCTGGTGAGGTCGTATCGAAAGAGTCCAGCATTGCCTCCGAGCACCATGGATTCGGGTCGGTGACCCGTAGTCGGCAGTGAGGCACTCCGTGCGATTGTATCGAGCACTGCGCCCGTGCGATCAACGACGAGTGGGCCGGGGGCCAGACGCTCGAGCAGGTAGGCAATCCTCCCAGTTCTCGAGGTCGTGAACGACATCTGATTGCTCGCTGCCCGCACCGATCCCCCTACCTCAACCGGGTCGCCGATCATGGCGGCACCTGCGAGGTCAATGCGCTGCAGCTGCAATCCTGCACGCTCGCCGACGTACGCAAGCACATTGCCTCCGGCAAACTGCGCGTCGAACGCGCCGCCTCGCACCGTGGACATCGTGCCGTTTCGGATGTCGCCCACGACCAACTGACCGACGCCCGTCGTCAGCACGAGATAGTGACCGTCTTCGCTGACGCTTGGCCGCGCAAGCAGACGTCCGCTATCGGCCCGGAGAACTAGTCTGGGTGCAGCTTGGCCTCGCGCGCTCGCGCTGACGCCCATGACACCGTGCGTCATCGTGAAGTAGATCGTCCCGTCCTTGCCCCATGCGCCAGTCGAACCCGGTGAAGCCTCCGCGATCCGCTCCGGCGTCCCGCCCGACGCACTGACGCGAAACAACTGCCCGTCCGCGAAGTAGGCGAGTGTGGATCCATCCGGCGACCAGAAAGGGGCTGACGCACCCGCCGTGCCGGTGAGGAGCTCTGCGCGCATCCGGGCGAGGTCGCGCACCCACAACTGCGGCGGACCATTCGTCGGCTGCACGACGAAGGCAAAGCGCCGGCCGTCCTGCGAAAGAGCACCGAAATTCCGCCGATCCGAAAACTCCTCTCCTGCAGGCGGAAGGAGCGTTGTCCGGACGGGCACCTCGTCAGATTCCTTCACGGCTTGACGAAACCACAGAAACAGCGACAGGGCCGCCAGTGCTGCAACCAGCAGCCAGGGAACGACCGTCCTTCGCGGTCGCGCCGGCGCCGGAAGCAGTCCCGCGACGTATGCACCGTCTCGCAGCGCCTCAGCGAACTGCGCCGCGGTCTGGAAGCGATCCGCTGGTACCTTGGCGAGCGCCCTGCTGACCGCCGCTTCGACCCCGTTCGCGACGGCAGGGCGTCTCAGCCGAAGTGCTGCCGGGGTCTCGGTCATGATTCGCGCGACGATCGCCTGTGAGGTTGGTCCAGTGAAGGGTGGTTCCCCTGCCAGCATCTCATAGAGCACCACACCCAGCGCATACACATCACTCGAAGGCCCAAGGGTGCGCTCGGCGCTCGCCTGTTCTGGACTCATGTAGGTCGGCGTGCCAATCGAGACGCCAGTCCCCGTCAGCCGATCAGCATTTGTGCCTTCCATGGCAACGGCGACGCCGAAGTCGGCCACCAGCGTTTGCAGCCCGGCTTCGCCGCCGAGTGCATCCATACCGATGAGAATGTTTTCCGGCTTGATGTCGCGATGCACGATGCCGCGGCGATGCGCGTGGTCAAGTGCGCTTGCCACCGCGCGCGCGATGTCGAGCGCTTCTGCGACTGGTAGCTGCCGCACGCGCTCGAGTCGCGTCCGCAACGACTCGCCTTCCACGAATGGCATGACATAGTAAACAGTGCCGTCGATGATTCCGGAATCGAAAAGCGGGAGGATGTGCGGATGCTGCAGCGCGGCAGTCACCTTGATTTCGCGAAGGAATCGTTCACTGCCCACGGCAGCAGCGAGTTCCGGGCGAAGCACCTTGATGGCGACACGACGATCATGCTTGAGGTCGTGCGCGAGATAGACCGTCGCCATGCCACCTGCACCCACTTCCCGCTCGACGCGGTAGTGTGAGCTGAGGACCTGACGAAGTTTATCCAGCATGTCGCTCACCATGGGAAGAAGCTGTGCTCAGCGTGCCTTCCGTGCCAGCTCACGCCATAAACGCCAGAGGCTTCCGTCCGCCTAAATGGGACGCCCAGCTTCGCTGCTCAAGACTCGCACGAACCCTGAGAGCCAGCATGTCCGGCGCGCCGTGCGGGAAGAGGGACCGGAGCGCCACAAAGCGAGGAGCAGCGCATGACGAACCTTAGAACATACGTCGCCGTGGCAACAGTCATGTCACCGGTGCCCTGAGCCTCCGACCGCCGGTCGACAGGGCGACCTCAATACGGTTATACCGACACATCGCCCAGAGCGTGTGCCCGTGGAATGTGAAGTTCTCGCAGGGGCTGGCGGAGGATTCACCTTTCGCCGCGCGGGAGTTCATCGCGGGGAGGGACGCGCTGTCGCTGGCGACGGACATCCTGGCGTTGGATCAGGAGTCGTTCAGCGCGGCGTTCCGGAACTCTCCGATGAAGCGGGCGAAGTTGGCGGGGCTCAGGCGGACTGCGGCGGTGGTCCTCCGCAACACGCACAAATACTAGCTAACGCGCCTCCTCGACAACGGCCAAAGCCCACACGGCCCGCTGTGGGAAGGGCGGCGAGAGCGACCGACTTCACTCCGCCCTGCCAACATCGAGCATGCACGGTCGGCTCCGCGCCGAGTCTGAAGCAGCTATCGCACACCCGCGAGGCGCGCGCGAAGCTCGGGCAGCCAGTTGGTCGTCACAACGATTTTCATGCCGCTCGCGTTGACCGGCAGTCCGAGGATCCGGCCATCCCGGGCGATGTCGTACGTGCCGCTCGGCAGCACCGCTGCTCGCGTCCGATCCCGCACAATGACGTGATCGGCCGCTCGGTCGAGGCGAAGGACGACGAGCACTGCAGAAGAGATGAAGCCGTTGCTCTGACTGTAGTACAGTCGGTTCCCATCGGGAGACCAGCTGGGCCAGCTCCCTGCACCCACTGAAACCGCAACACGCGCGCCTGGCCTGCGGAAGGGGCGCACATAGATCCTGGGCGCAGAATCCTCCGTCGCCGAGTATGCCAGCCACTTGCCGTCTGGAGACACACGCGCGTCACAACGTGATTCCATCGATTCGCGCAACACGGGTTGTTCCGGGCCACCGCCGTTCAGCGGCAAATACGACAGTTGGTCCTCCGCCGTCGACGATGGATCGAATGTGGGCCGACAGATCAGCACGCCGCGGCCATCGGGCGTGACGCTGCCTCCGGTGAGGGGCTCGCCCTCCCGGGCTTCGAGTATCGCTTCGGGTGGTCGCTCCCCGTTCGCGGATTGGCGCCACACACCCGGTTGCTTCGAGGGTCCCTCATTGCCCCGTACGAACACGATCGATTGCCCATCCGGAGTCCACTCCGCTGCGCTGGCGTCCCCGACGGCCGTCAGTCGCGTCAACGATTTCGCAGCGATATCGAAGATCCACACGTCCGATGAAAGCGTGTCGCCATGTATCGCGCCGCGCACCATCAAGATTCGACGGCCATCCGGAGAGAATCGCGGCGGACT
Source organism: Gemmatimonadaceae bacterium (assembly GCA_031374935.1). Taxonomy (GTDB): domain Bacteria; phylum Gemmatimonadota; class Gemmatimonadetes; order Gemmatimonadales; family Gemmatimonadaceae; genus JACMLX01. The sequence goes on from JANMHB010000041.1 coordinate 20,951, forward strand.
TTGGGCGACGCCCAACTGAAGCTCGCCCGTGAGCGGCACGAAGTGTCCCGCAGGGTCGCGAATCGCCAGCCGAACCGTCAGCTCACCCTTTCGGAACGCGAGGGTGCCCGCCGGCGAGAGGACGGCGCTCCGCGTGTCGGATCGGCTCACTCCCTCGACGACCCGTGCGGGCTCACCCGTGATGCGCAGACGCCGCCGGTCGAAGGGGACCGCCAGGATCGCCCCTGCGCTCAGGTAAATGATCCGGTCGTCCACGATGCCGAGCGGTTGATTCGCGAGCAGCGACGTCCGCTCGTATTGTCCCGACTCCGCGGAACCGATGGCGAGAAAATCGTCCTCGGTGAAACCAGGGCCCGAGTCCTCGAAGAGGACCGTCGCGCCATCTGCGGACACCACGGGAAGCCCATGTTCCCACGAGGGGGATTTCGGTTTGAAGAGTCGCCGCGGCGTTCCTCCGGTGGACGCGATTCGCTGTAGTCCGACGCCGGGTTCGACTCGACCGAGCACGATCCCGTCACGCGACCAGAACGCCTGGAAGTAGGGGTGGATACGCTCAGCGAGCGTGATGGGCGCAGCGCGACCGTCGATGCTGACCTTGAGCACACGCCCGTCGCGCATGCCGACGGCGAGCGACGTGCCGTCAGGCGAGAAGACGGCGTACGACGCGCCATCGGTGCCGGCGACGTGTCGCGCGTCGAGCTCGGAGAGGCGCCGCACGTACAGCTTCGAGGTCGAGTCGATGTCGGCCACGAACGCGACTGACTTGCCATCGTGCGACACGGAGAACGTCTCGATGTATGGCTGAGCACTATCGCGAGCCGGTGGCTCGATGGCGAACGTCACCGACTGACGATCGTACGCCTGAAAGGGGGCACGCCGAGTCGCGACGATTACAAGTGCGGGGATGGCCATCCCGGCGACGAGCGCAAATGCGAGTGCGAGCGGTCTCGGCCAGCGACTCGTCGTGGGCGAAGCCGAGGCTTTGTCGCCCCACCGCACTGCGGGCGCGGTGGTCACGCCCTCGTGCGAGGCAAGTGCGGTCGCGAATGCCTGCGCCGTCGTGAAGCGGTCAGCGGGTAGCTTCTCCAGCGCGCGCGCCACGGCCGCGTCAACCGCAGGAGACACGTGTGGCCGGCTCGCGCTGACCGGTCTCGGCGTGTCCGTGATGACGCGCGCGATGACCGCCTGCGACGTGCTCCCGACGTGTGGAGGATCGCCGGTCAGCATTTCATACAGCATCGCGCCCAGTGAGTAGATGTCGGTGCGTCCATCGATGGCGCGATCCCCGGCGGCTTGCTCCGGCGACATGTACTGCGGCGTGCCGAGTGACAAGCCGCTCTGCGTCATGCGCTCACCACCAGCCTTGCTGACGGCGAGTGCGATGCCGAAATCCGAGACCAGTGGCTGCCCTTCGTGCAGCAGGATGTTCTCCGGCTTGAGATCCCGGTGGATGACGCCGCATCGGTGCGCATAGTCGACCGCCGCCGCGATCGACATGACAAGATGCAGCGCCTCATCGATCGGCAGCTGCTTCTCACGATCGAGCTTCGCCCGCAATGATTCGCCCTCGATGAAGGGCATGACGTAATACAACAGGCCGTCCGCCTCGCCCGAGTCGAACAGCGGAAGCAGATTCGGGTGTTGGAGATTGGCCGTGACCTCGATCTCGGCCAGGAACCG
>JANMHB010000046.1:0-5776 GCA_031374935.1 Gemmatimonadaceae bacterium
GCGCACCGGCAAGCTGGCGATGGATGATCTCACCGGTGGCACGTTCACGATCACCAACGGTGGCGTGTTCGGCTCACTCATCTCGACACCGATCATCAACTATCCGCAGGTCGCGATTCTCGGCCTGCACAAGACGCAGGATCGTGTGGTGGCCATCGACGGCAAGGTGGAAATCCGGCCGATGATGTATGTCGCCCTGAGCTATGACCACCGCATCATCGATGGCCAGCAGGCGGTGCTCTTCCTCGTCCGGATCAAGGAGTTGATGGAAGATCCGGCCAGCATGCTGGTGGAGTAGCCGTGGCCACTGCAACGATTCCGGCCGATGTCGTGGTCATCGGCGGTGGCCCCGGTGGCTACGTCGCGGCCATCCGGGCTGCCCAGCTCGGCCTGACCACCGTCTGCGTCGAGATGGACAAGACGCTCGGCGGTACCTGCGTCAACGTCGGGTGCATCCCGTCCAAGGCGCTGCTGACCAGCAGTGAGCACTTCGAGTTTGCCCGTCACTCCGCCGCAGAACATGGCGTGGTCATTCCCAAGGTCTCGATCGATCTGGCGCAGATGATGAAGCGCAAGAACGACGTCGTTGGATCAAACACGAAGGGCGTCGAATTCCTGTTCAAGAAAAACAAGGTGACCTGGGCCCGCGGCGCTGGGACGCTCCGCGCGAGCAACGTGATCGATGTCACCGCCGCCGATGGGACCGTGACCAGCTACGCGGCGAAGAACGTCATCATCGCCACCGGCTCGGCGTCGGTCGAACTGCCGTTCCTCAAGTTCGACGAGCAGCGCGTCGTGTCGAACATCGGCGCGCTGACGCTCGCAGCGGTGCCGAAGCGGATGATCGTCGTCGGTGGCGGGGTGATCGGCCTCGAGCTCGGCTCCGTCTGGCGCCGGCTGGGTGCCGAGGTGACGGTGGTGGAGTTCATGCCGACGATTCTGCCAGGCAATGACGATGACGTGATCAAGGACGCGACGAGGATCTTCAGCAAGCAGGGGCTGGCGATCCGCACCGGCACCAAGGTGACGGCAGCTGACCTGTCGTCGAAGAAGGTGATCAGGCTGACCGTCGAGAAGGACGGCGCGAGCGAGGTACTCGAGGCGGACGTGGTGCTGGTGAGCGTCGGCCGAAAGCCGTTGCTGCATGGCATCGACGCCAGGGCACTCGGCCTCGAGTTGCAGAAGAACGGCGCGATCAAGGTCGACGACCAACTGCGCACCAACCTTCCTGGCGTGTTCGCCATTGGCGACGTGGCGGGTGGAAAGCTGCTCGCCCACAAGGCCGAAGAAGAGGGCGTGATCGCGGCCGAAGTGATCGCAGGGAAAAAGGTGCACATGCACTACGCGGCGATTCCGGGCGTGGTCTACACCTGGCCCGAGATCGCAACGGTGGGTCTCACCGAAGGGGAAGTGAAGGCGTCAGGTCGCGCCTACAAGACTGGCAAGTTCCCATTTTCCGCCAACGGACGCGCGCGCTGTCTCGGCGAGACGAACGGGTTCGTCAAGATCATTGCCGACGCCGTCACCGATGAACTGCTCGGCTGCCACATCATCGGCGCCAATGCCGGCGACCTGATTCAGGAGATCGTACTGGCGGTGGAGTACAAGGGGTCGAGTGAAGACATCGCGATCACGACGCACGCACATCCAACGCTGGGCGAGACAGTGAAGGAAGCGGCGCTGGCGGTGTTGGGACGGGCAATCCACATCTGATCCGACATCTCGGACATTCGGGGCATCGACTGTCGCCAGACCGGGGCCCAGCCGTCACTCAGGTGGGTGCAAACGTTCGATGAACTCGGCGTCCGCGAGGTCCTGCGGGCGCCCGGTTGCCCGCTTGTTTCGCAGCAACGAGACACGATCGATGAACCACACCGGTACCCCATCGAGGGTGCCTGGCATTCTGGTTGACCACGCCTCGTCGAATTCGACGCTATAGAGGTGGGTCAGCAAATCGATGCGATTCGGCGCGCGACCCAGCTGAATCATTCGATCGCTGGCCTCGAAGTCAGCAGCCTCAATCTCCAGTGATCCAAAGCCGAACTGCCGCAATGCCTCGACGATCCTGGCCCCATTGTCAGCCGTGGGCCGAACGAAGCAGTCCAGATCGTTTGTGAACCTCGGGTGGCCATGAAACGCGACGGCGTGGCCTCCGACGACGAGATATTCAACGTTGTTCGAACTGAACAATGCGAGCAACTCTCTCAAATCGCTGTTGAGTCTCTCCACGGGCCTCCCGGTACCGCGCTATGAGGTCCAACGCGCGATCCAGCCGCTGTTGCGGCGTCATGGCCGCCAGCTCGTCACGGTCGGCCTGCGCGGCGTCCTCGTGCGACTCGAACACCCGTATCACACGATCCATGACCGGAAATTACTGTTGTGGGATCAGCCCTGCCATCCCCCGACCGTCACCTCGACGACGACGGACATGCGACTCGCACAGTACCTGCCATTCGATGCCCCGCTGGAGCAATACGACTCGCAGGCGCACCAACTGCTCGCCGGCCATGCCAGTGGCGATGCGACCGCCATCGAGGTCCTGCGCAACACGCTGCCGCGCTTCCTCGATCCCGAGGTGACCTGGAAGCCGCTGCATCTCTCCGACGACGAGATCCAGGCCGCACCGATCACGATCGACGACACCCGGCTGGCACTGGCCCGCGCCTACAGTTTTCGCGACTGGGATGCCCTGGCGACGTACGTGAACGACGTGTCGGCACCGGAATCACCGGTCCGGCAATTCGAGGCGGCCGTCGACGCGGTCATCACTGGTGATCTCGCTGGCCTTCGCGCGATGCTGACCGCGAACCCAGCGCTGGTGCGTGCGCGCTCGACGCGTGTCACCTGTCACGACCCGGCCGTCCATGGTGCAACGCTGCTGCATTACCTGGGGGCAAATGGCGTCGAAGGTTACCGCCAGCGATCACCAGCCAACGCGGCCGATATCGCCGCGCTGCTCCTCGAGCGCGGCGCCGAAGTGGATGCACTGGCCGGAATGTACGGGGGCCAGTACGCCACTCTCAGCATGCTGATCTCGAGCTCACCGCCAGCCGACGCCGGCGTGCAGGTTGCGCTGGTGAACACACTGCTCGACCATGGCGCCGCCATCGACGGCATCGGCTCGACCACATGGCAGTCGCCGGTGCTGACGGCGCTCATCTTCGGCTTTCGGGACGCCGCCGAGGCGGTCGCAGCGCGCGGTGCCTCGGTCGATCGGCTGGTGATTGCGGCGGGGCTTGGACGCACCAATGCCTGTCGCGCGTTGCTCGCTTCAGCAAATGCGGAGGAACGCCATCAGGCACTGGCACTGGCGGCGCTCAATGGGCATGTCGATATCGTCGAATTGCTCCTCGATGCCGGCGAAAGTCCGGATCGACTGAATCCCGAAGGCATGCATTCACACCAGACACCGTTGCACAGCGCGGCACTGTCAGGGAATCTCGCGCTCGCGCAACTGCTGGTCACTCGTGGCGCAGAGCTGAACATGCGCGACACACTCTGGAATGCGACTCCGCTTGGCTGGGCCAGGTACGCCGGCCACGAACCGGTGGCGGCGTACCTGCTCGGTCAGGGTGCAACCGACGACTGATCAGCGCCTCACGGAATGGTCACACGCGCCGGCCCCATCAACCGGCGCGCGAAGTAGGTGTACTGCAACGCGGTCGTTCTGGCACTCTGCTGCAGATTGGCCCCTGAGCCGTGACCGCCTTCGGTCACTTCGTAGAACAGATACGGCAAGCCCATCGCCGCCATCTTTGCCGCGAACTTGCGCGCGTGTTGCGGTCCCACGCGGTCATCCTTGGTCGTGGTCCACACCAGCGGCTCGGGATACGTCACGCCCGGCCGGAGGTTGTGGAACGGAGAGATCGATGCGAGGAAGGCCCGCTCTTCTGGCACCGACACGCTGCCGTACTCCGCCACCCATGACGCACCCGCCTGGATCTGCTCGAAGCGCAGCATGTCGAGCAGCGGCACTGCGATGTCGACGGCGCCATAGAGCTCCGGGTGCTGCGTCATCGCCACGCCCATCAGCAGACCACCGTTCGATCCGCCCACGATGCCGAGCTTGGCCGGGCTGGTCACGCGTCGCGTGATGAGATCCCGCGCCACCGCCGCGAAGTCGTCGTAGATCACCTGTCGACGTGTCTTGAGCCCGGCCTGATGCCACGCCGGCCCGAACTCGCCACCGCCGCGGATGTTCGCCAGAACGTACGCCCCACCCTGCTCCAGCCAGAGCTTGCCGACATCCGCGTCGTAGCGCGGCGTGTTCGATATCTCGAAGCCGCCGTACGCTTCGAGCACGGTCGGCGTGGAGCCATCCAGTGCGATCGACGTCGGATGCACGATGAAGTACGGCACTTTCGTACCATCCTTCGACGTCGCCTCAAACTGTCGCACCACATGACGCGAGGCATCGAACCGGGGGGCCAGCGTTTTCAGGACGACTGGCGGCGCCTTGCCAGCTCCGGCGAGCCAAAGGCTGTTCGGCGTGAGAAAGCCGGTCACCTGAATCAGCGCCTGATCGCTGCGAGCCTCCGCACTCTGCAGAAAGGCGGACACATTCTCCGGCACGGAGATTGGCGTGCGGGACCACGTTCCGGCGGCACTCCGTGTGAACGAGAGCACCTTGCCCGTCACGTTGTCGTTGATTGCAACCAGCAAACGTGACCGGGTCGACAAGGTGCCACCCAGCGATTGCCGAGCCGTGGGTTCGAACACGGCAACCGGCGCCAGTGCATCAGGCTGACGCATCGCGCGCGCGAGATCGAATGCCGCCAGCGATCCCGTCCGAATTGTGGTTGACCCGGTGCGCCACTCCTCGGAGAGCTGCAGAATGACCTGCCCGTCGATCATGTCGGCAACCGATGCACGCCTCGGCACATTCAGTTTCACCACGTCCTGTGCCCGGATCAGGTAGTGCTCTGATTCGAAAAACGTGAGCCCCCTGTAGATCGCGCGCAGCTGGCGACCGGACGCATCGCGCACCACGGCCGGAAAGACGAAGACATCCGACGGTTGGCCCCGGAACACTTCCACCGCCGCGGACAGTGGTTGGCCTCGCGCCACACGCTTGACGATGTACGGATACCCAGACGCGGTCACGTCACCCGGCTGCCATTCACGCGTCACCAGCAGGGTGTCTTGCGACAGCCACGCTGCTGATTGCTTTCCCTTTGGCAGCATGAACCCATTCGCCACGAAGGCGCGCGTGCCGAGATCGAATTCACGTGCCGTCACGGCATCCTCACCCCCGTCCGACAGGTTGAGCATGCAGCGTCGTTCGGCCGGCTGCAGACACGACGCGCCCTGCCAGACCCAGTTCGCTTTCTCCGCCGCGGCCAGTGAATCGAGATCGAGCACCGTCGTCCAGCGCGGCGACGTCGTTCGGAAGCTTGCCAGCGTCGTCCGACGCCAGACGCCGCGCACATGCGAGGAATCCTGCCAGAAGTTGTACAGCATGCCGCCAATGAAGCGCACGCCGGGAATCCGGTCGGTGGCCTGCGCCATCGTCAGCGCGGACTGATACATCCCGGCGAAACGCGGATCTTTCTCGAGCACGGCGGTCGTTTTCGCATTCTCCGCGCGCACCCAGGCCATGGCCCGATCACCGGTCATCTCTTCGAGCCAGCGAAAGGAATCCGTGGTATCAGGCGGTGCGCCCTGGGCGGAAATGGCCGACGACGCAACCAGCGTCGCACAGATCAGGGAAGTGAGTCGAGGCATTGGTCTGAGTGAGAGCGTGAATTCCGCGCGTGGCCGCGTCCGTGCGCTGGCC
>JANMHB010000070.1:0-14707 GCA_031374935.1 Gemmatimonadaceae bacterium
ACCCCCCGCCGGGGCGGTTCCTTTTCGGGTGACTTCCCACACCTACCCAATTAGTTGTGCGCACTGACCCCGAAACTGCTCAAACGAAAGCCGGCGCTCACGATGGACGTGACCGCCGGCTCGATCGCACCGTTCGCTGACTACTGATACTGAATGTAGACCGGCTTCGGATACAGCCGCAGCACTTCACCCGGCACCATGATCTTCGACCGACCGCGCACATCGTTCTTGTAGAACAGCTTGAATCCCGTGAACTGCACCGGCTCATCGCGAATGTACGACCGATAGCTCGAGATCTTGATCGGCGGTGTACCCCATCCATCCATGTGCATCACCACCTGCACATTCGGATCGAAGCGGATGTTGCGGTAGTTCGTCACCATCGGCCGCGTGTAGCGATGCACGATCAGCACCTTCGGCGGCAGGTTCTTGCGCTTCACCAGGTCCGCCAGCTGATCCTGCACCCAGTTGATGTCACGCGCATCGTACGTTCCCACGCGGCGCCCTGGGTTCGAGCCATCCTTCATCGAGAACTCGGGATCGATGCCGAGGTGCACGTTCGGACGCTCGAGCCACTTCATCACCACCGGCAACTCCTGCTGAATCGTGCTCTTGGCCACCTGGATGTCCAGGAAGACGATCGCGCTGCGGGTATCGGCCCACCGGATCACCTTCGCGATCAGCGAGTCACCCATCCGCGCGCGCCACTTGCCGTCCGAACCCGCCGAGCCCTGTGCGACTGTGACGATCAGGTGCAGCGCCGGCAGCACCGGTGTCGCCGGATCGGCGGCCCGCCACGCTGCCACCTCACGATCGAGCCGTGCCAGCATCGGTTCCGGGTCCAGCTCGCCGAGGATTCCCATGCGCCGCGAGAGCGGATTGCCGTAAAAGGCGACGATCCGATGTCCGGGGAGCAAGGAACCAGCTGCATATGTCGGCGTCTTCACGGGCCAGCGTGAGTCGTTCACCGAATCGCGATCGAGCGAGGCAATCGCCGAGCTGTCCGGACCCGTTCGGCCGCGGACCACCGGTGGCCGCGTCCGTCGTTTCGGCGTCGTATCCTGAGCGGCACGCACCGCAGGTGCGGGGGGCGCCCCCTGCTGCGCCACCGTGAGCGCCGGACTGGCGACGATTCCGAGCAGCAACGCGCATCGGCGCGCGTGAGCAGTGCTGAACAGCGACATTCGAGTGGTCACGGCGGCCAGGCAGGATGAGGTGGCAGTACCAAGCCCCAAGCCTAACCCACTGCCATCCGCCGCTCCAGCACAGGCACGAGCGTGCTACAGCGTACGGAGCGTCTCCAGCCACACCGCGCGCAGTCCCGACGCGCCGGCGGCACTTGGTTCATGCGGATTGCGCCGCCAGAACCACCGGTCACCTTCCGGCGCGGTGAGTCCGTGGCCCATGAATGCCGCGTGTGCGTCGGCCACCGCCGTGCCGCGCAGTGTCGCCGCGCGTTGCCGCAACTCTGCATTGAACTGCAGCAGCGCCGCCGGAGGAATCGCCTCGCCATCACGCGTGTCGGGAAACACACCCAGCCCGTCGGTCGGATCGGGTAGCGTGTTCAGGATCAGCGTCAGATCCGAACACTTGGCGTGCAGCGACTCGGCCAGCGCCAGCACACCAGTCACTGCGTCGCGCACGATGGCATCCATTCGCGCCGGAGCGGGGCGCGTGGCCACCGCACTCAACAGATCGATACCACCGGCTGTCAGCGTGATCAGCATCGGCAGATCACTCGCGTCCAGTGCAAGCACCTGATCGCCGAAGATGTCGCCGATGCTGGCCCCGTCAGCCGCGAGCCGTACCACGTCGCCGCAACCGCTCAGCGTGCGCAGATCGTCTCCAATGAAATCCGGCCAGCGCTCATCGTCGTTCTGAAAGAGCAGCGATCCCGCACCAACCGGTGGGACGACACCGCTCCGCGGATCGCGTTCGAGCGCCACGCTCACATCGGCCACCTTGAGGTCCAGTGCGGGTGTCAGGTCAGCCGAGAGCCCATCACCCATCACCACGTACCGCGCAAAGGCGCGCACCGCGGACGCTGTCACCCGATCAGTGCCGGGTCGATGCCCCGCGTCTGGAAGATGCGCGCCACCGCCTCTCCGATCTTGTTGTTCGGTGTGCTCGCGCCAGCCGTGATGCCAACGCGCACCGCGCCCGACGCCGGCATCCACCCACGCTCCGTCGCTTCGTTCATGTGCAGGCCGATGGGGCGGTACCGGACGATCCCCGTCTCCGGGTCGATCCCTTCGGCGTCCTCGACGTGATACGTCCTCACCTTGTCGGCGCAGATTGCCGCCAGCGACAGCGTATTGCTCGAGTTGTAGCCGCCCACGACGAGCATCACATCGAGGGGCTCCATCAACAATTCGTCCACGGCATCCTGACGATCCTGCGTGGCCGAGCAGATGGTGTCGAACGTCCGGAAATTCGTTGCGCGGTAGGCGTCGCCATGCGCCCGCGCCATCGCCTGCCCTACCTCTTCACCGATCGCCAGCGATTCACGCGCCAGCATCGTCGTCTGGTTCGCGACACCGATGTGCATCAGATGCAGATCGGGATCGAAGTCCGGCGAGGCACGATCCGCGGCGAACTTCGCCAGAAACGCCTCGCGATTCCAGTTGCCCTCGATGTAGTCGCACACCAGCCGGGCCTCGGCCATGTCTCGCACCACGAGATATCGCCCCTCGGGGTACTTCTGCACCTGCGAGGCCGTGGCACGGGTCTCTTCGTGGTAGTGCTTGCCGTGGATCAGCGACGTGAACCCGTCCCGCGCGTACTTCTCGACCCGCTTCCACACGTTGAGCACCGACCCGCACGTCGTATCGACCATGATGCAGCCGAGCGCACGCAGCGTCTCGAAATCCTGAATCGTGACCCCGAACGCGGGCAGGATCACCACGTCATCGGGCTGCACGAGGCCGTAATCGAATCCCGTCCCCTTGGCTTGCAGGAAGGTGATGTCCATCTCGCGCAGCTTGTGGTTCACATGCGGATTGTGGATGATCTCACCCGCCAGGAACACCCGGCGATCCGGGAACTTCCGCCGTGTCTGGTAGGCGTACTCCACCGCCCGCTCCACGCCGTAGCAGAAGCCGAATTCCTTCGCCAGCCGCACCGTCACGTCACCTGACGTGAGCGTGTATTCATTGGCCCGGAGCAGGTCCACCAGGCGACCTGTGTAGTCGTCGGCCAGCGTATCCTGCACATCGGCTTTCAGGCCGAAGCCCTTCCGGTAGTACGTCGTGTCATCGTCGGTCTGTGCCATACGGGAAAGCTAGCGCCGCCCGGTATCCCAGAGTGCGCGCCCCAGCCACCGCGCCAGCGCGTACGTCACCAGCGGCTCGTAGGCCGCCTGCCGCGTGATCAGGCCTCCGGTCAGCAGGCCGACCGCGCCCAGCCCATGCTTGATGCCGCTGGTCCCGGCCACCTGATCCATCGCATGACCGAGCTCCGCACCCTGCTCGAGCAGCGCGACCACGAGGGGCGGTAATGGCATCGCCAGCGACCCACCGGCGCTGACCTCCCCCGCCCGGTCAACGATGGCGGCCCACGCGCATGTGCGCACGGTGCCGTCCCCATCGCGCACGACTCCCCCCTCGAGCCCCACCGCCAGATCAGCCGTCGGATCCGAGTCCATCGCCGCCTGAGCCCTCGTGATTGCGCCGGCTCGCGTCTCACTGTCGCCCCACGGCTGGTCGGGCACTCCCGACGCAACCGCAACACCATGAACGGCCACACCGGCCGCACAGCGATCCAGCACCGCTCGAACGGCGGCAATCTTCACCGGATTGGTCGAGCCGACGACGACCCGATGTACATCGGGAAGGAGCGGAGATCCGATCATGCGCCGAAAGCTACCCGCGGACTGATCCGTTTTGCTTGCGCGGCTCCGTTCCGTGGGTAACGTCGATCAGATCTCCTCACTGTGAAGGTCATCGTGTCCGCACTCGTGCTCGCGCCATCTGATCGCCGTTCGTTTGTCTTCGTTGGTGATCGCCTGTGGCTCGATTTCGTCAATACTGACGACATCGAACTCGGCGTCCGCCGAGACGCATTGCGTGATTTTGGGACCATGCTCGAGTGGCTCACTGCAGTCGGTATCCTCGATCCGGACCGGCGGCAGGCCATCACACGCCGTGCCGAACAGCAGCCAGCCGGTGCCACCGCTGCGCTGCTCGATGCTCGTCGCGTGCGCAGCGCACTGCGCGCGCTCGCGGAACATGGCGCCATCGCAGCCGACGCACGTTCTGAGGCTGTGGCGGAGATCAATCGCGTCCTCGGCCGCAGTGCCGGAACACGGCGCCTCGAACTCTCGCCGGATGGCTCGTACTCGCGCAACTTCGTCGCCGGCGGGGATGCCTTTGCCGCACTCATGATGCCGATTGTCGACGATGGTGCCGACTCACTGATCGCCGGTGAACTGGGACGCGTCCGGTGCTGCAGTGACCCACGGTGCCGCCGAGTCTTCCTCGACAGCACGAAGAATGGGCGCCGACGCTGGTGCGACATGGCGACCTGTGGCAACCGCGCCAAGGCCGCCCGCCATCGCGCCCGCGAACCCCTGCGTGGCGCGCCCTCGCCGGTGGACTTCCGGCCACTCACCGCGTCGTAACCTCGTGCGGTCAGCGGCCCGAAGTCAGGCCGCTTCCGGCACCGACTTGATGTAGCCCATGTCGATCGCGTAGCCGACCAGTTTCTTCTGCAGGATGCGGCGCCCCCGAAAGAGGCGGCTCTTCACCGTGCCCTCCGGCACGCCAAGGATGTGCGCAATCTCGGCGTAACGCAGTTCGTGCAGATCACTCAACACGACCGCGGCACGATACTCGTCGGGAAGATTATCGATCGCGGTCGTGATCTCGGCATCCAGGAACGTCTCATAGAAGCGCGATTCCGGATTGACATCACCGACCGGTTCGAATGCCCCCCAACCATCCGTCTCGTCCGTCGCCTGCACTTCGCGCGCGTCGATCCGGCGCTTCCGGCTCACGAACACGTGATACAGGATCGTGAACAGCCAGGCGCGAATGTTCGTCCCCAGCCGATACTGCTCCCAGCGCTCGAACGCGCGTAACACCGTGTCCGACACCAGATCCTCGGCATCGTCACGCGAGCGCGACAGCTTCAACGCGAAGCTGTACATGGCATCGAGATGCACCATCGCTTCCTGCTCGAACCGGGCACGCCCCTCGGGCGGAACAGTCATCAGCTCGATGTTCTTCGGTTCCCGTCGCTGCGTTGCTGCCATGTCGAGCTCCAGAGTGGACCCAGTCGGTGAGACCGCGGTGTCGCGCGGTGCTATCAGTTGCCCATGCGTGGTGTGAGGCATTCGTCACCCCGCGCCGTTTGGATGCAATGCGACCCGTGGGTCGCGCAGATACGTCGCGATGTATCGCTTCAACTCGACGGCGATGTCTTCCATGACGGCGATGTCCCGCTTCACTCGTGACATCATCAGACCGCCTTCCAGCGCCGCGATGATGAAGCGCGACAGGCGCACGGCATCGGCGGCATCGACCAGTTGCGGTCGCGCTTCCCACAGCAACGACTGAATCTGGCTCGCCCATCGCACGAAAACCTGCGCGATTCGTACCCGAAAACCCTCGTGCGCGTCGGCCATCTCCGTCGCCAGCGTACCGAACGGCGACCCGCCATGACACCCACGTGCCGCATGCGCCGCGACCAGCGAATCGATGAACAAGTACAGCCGCTCCAGCGGGTCGATCATCGGCTCCCTGAGAATGGCCAAGCCGCGCTCCGCAAACTGCTCGAACTGCCGATCGAGCACTTCAAACCCGAGCTCTTCCTTGCTTCGGAAGTAGTGGTAGAAGTGGCTCTTGCCACTCAGCCTCGACTCCTTGATGACTTCGTCGATCGAAGTCGCGGAGTACCCTTGCCGCCCGATCAGGACGGCTGCTGCATCGACAATCTGGGCTCGGCGTGTTGTCACGAGGAAGAAACTAGTACCGTCCGGTCCTAATGACAAGGGTGCCCGGAAGAATGACGTAAATCATTGCGTAGCAATAGATTACACAAAACAATCGCCGGCAGCGCATGAGAAAATGCGCCGCCGGCGAGGATTTTATAAGACCGGTCATTCCTAGTCGGATCACGACCATGGGGTCAGCCCCCGTCGTCTATCCGCTTCCAGCCACCATGGATCGGGAAATCCCGTCGTTCCGGACTCAGCGCCCTTTCCGCCCGCGCTTCCTCGGCGGAATCACCGAGCGACGCTCCTTGCCACGCTGGTACTCCTCACGCGATCGCTCGCGGCCGCCCTTCCGCTGCCCATACTGGTCGCTCAACGTCGCCAGCTCATCGGGCATCCACGGCGTGTCGAGTACCTCCTGCAATTCGTGCAGCGTACGACCCCGGGCCGACCCACGCTGCCCGCGGACCACCACGAAGCGATACGGGCGGTCGAATGGCGGCAGTTCTTCGACCACCAGCGTCCGCGCCATCTTCTCCGGCAGCCGCAATCGCGCGACACCGAACAGTCGCCCGTCATCCAGCTCCTCGACGTCGTACTCGATCGGCACCTGACGGTCGCGCACCAACACCTGGTGCGGCAGCGCATCGTATCGCGCACGCTCCTCGGGTGTGATCCAGTCGTCCCACGACATGCGCAGCTGCAGATGCTTCAGATCGTGCACCGACTCCACCGTGTCCAGCCTCGCACGATACCACGACGCCACATCGGCCTGCGATGCACGCGCCGTCACACCACCACTCCGACGCCAGACCTCACGCGCTTCGGCGATCATCGGTCGATTCCGTTCGACAGCCGGGTGCCGCACGCGTTCCGTCGCCAACGCCTCGGCCAGCACATCGCGCGCAGCGGCAGCATTCTCTGGTGTGAAATCACCCAGCACCTCCGTCTCGCGCTCGAGCTCGAACCCGCCATAGGTGACGCGCCGGGTGCGGACCAGCTGCCCCTGCTTCTTGTGCGGGTCGTACGCAATGGTGCTGTCACCATAGGTCGCAAACTTCCGCAGCTGTGCGGGTGTGATCTGCGTCCCTTCGATCGAGGCGCGTGGAATCCCCATGCGATCGGCAAAGAACCGCAGCGTCCCAGCCACTGCACCCCAGCTGCCGCAGACGCTCGTTTTCCCCACCCGCGCCGACTCACCCCACGCCGTCTCCTCATCCAGCACGAGGTCGAACGGCATCACCTGCGCCAGCAGCTCCGTGAAGCGTGCACGTGTGGCTTCGGTAGCCTTCGGCAGCGCCGATGGCAGGGGGGCATTCAGTGAGCGGTAGACACTCGCCATCGCCAGCGCGGCGTCCTCGAGCGACTTGAGCAGCACCCCCTTCGCTTCGGCCCACTCGGCGATCTCCTCGTGAAAGAGCTGACGCGGCAAGCCGTAGACGTTGCCGACATAGCCATATCTGGTGAACGCTTCTGCGTACACGTTGTACGCTGTCAGATGATCGCTGCCGGGAATCAGCATCCCGTCCAGCACGCGATCCTCGCGCGTCATCCGGTGCAGGCTCTCCACACCGCTCATCACCGCCACGAACGGCACAAGGTCGTCATCGCTGTTCACCAGCAGTTCGGCCCACGGCCGCTCCACCGGCATCTTCTCCACGGCACGGCCATAGTCCGTCAGACGGCCGTTCGCCACGATGTTGCGCGTCTCGAGCAATGCCACGGCGCGCCGGTACGCAAGCTTGTCGAGCGGCACCGGAAGCTCGAGATCGTCCGCCCGCACCCCGATCGCGGCGCAGGTGATCGCGACGCGTTCGCTGTCGCCGGCCAGCTGGAACTCCGGCAATTCCGGCTTCAGCTGCTCGAACGGAATGCGCCGGTCGGAGAGGATGAACACACGCCCGCCCGCAACGCGACCATGCACACGCCCCGCCATCTGCAGCAGTTCGTTGGCACCGAGATGCACTCGTGTGAGCACATTGCGCCCCTTGTCCACCATGTTGGTGAACCGGGTGTCGTCGATGATGACGGTGTCCAGCCCCTGCACCGTGATTGCACTCTGCCCTGCCGCCGTCATCGACAGGAAGAACGGCTTGTCCACCCCCCCTTCGTCGAGATACTGCCGGATCACGCGAATCGGCTCGCCGCCGTGATAGTGCTGCGCGTGGATCTTCGGATAACTCTCCTGCACGTGGCGCGCGGCATCTTCCGTTCCAGCACGCGTCGGCAGGAACATCGCTACGCCACGTCGTTCCGCGATCACCTTCTTCAGGAACTTGTCGTCGAGGAAATCGGCGGGACTCCGCGACAGGACTTCCACCGTTGCCTTCTTCGCCTCGTCGAAACTGTACACTTCGAGCACCGCACCGCTGCTCAGGTACGCCGAATAGAAGGTCGGATCCACCGTTGCCGACAACCAGATGAACCGGCATCGTGCGCGCTTGCCGAGTGCCAGACACAGTTCCAGTTCGGCCGACGTCTGATGAATCTCATCGACGACGACCGTGTCGAGATGATCGATGTCACCGTCCTGAAACCAACGCCGTGCAATGCCGGTGGTGACGATGATCACGTTGCACTGGGGCGTCTCCGGCGTCGCTTCGCGTTCGCGGTTCACGACACCGACCCGCAGCGCCTCACCAAGGATCGTTTCGGCGATCGGGCGCACCGCCAGCGTCTTGCCGGTGCCCGTGCCGGCGACGATGCCGAAGCCCTGTCCACTGGCCGCCAGTTCCCGCAGCCGCGCGCCGTGATGCGTCTCGAGGTAAGTCGGGATGTTGAGCGTGAACGCCAGCTCGATCGTCTCGCACGCCGCGCGCGTCGGCGCGATGATGATGATGCGCCCTGTCTGTGGGCGCGCCGCCCGGAAGGCTTCCGGATCAGGCAGGTATCGGTCGCGGGTGTCACGCATGCCGGAATCTACTCCCCGCCGATCGAGCCGCGTGCGGCCGCACCCTTTCGGCACGCCCGGCGATAACGCACCATATCCCTATCGCCACCGACCACGCGTCGTCGCCTGGCGTCGAGTGCCACCCGTCACCGCCCGCCACGTGCCTCTTCGCGCTGCATTCCTTCGCCTGACCGCGCTCATCGTGGTCGGAGCCTGTGCATCCCGCGGCAACGCACCTGTCGCTCCAACGCTGGTGCCGCTCGAACAGGTGACCACCGTCGGAACCCGCACCCGCGAGCCGATGCTCGTGCAGCACCCGAACGGCACCCTGTTTGCCGCCGGCTACGCCGTGGCATCACAGGGCGTGTGGACGAGCACCGACCTCGGCAAGCGCTGGACACCCGTCGCCTTCGGCGAGAATGCCGCTGGCCTGCTCGGGAATTCGGATACCGACCTCGCCGTCGCTGCCGATGGGACGCTGTACTTCGCGTCGATGACCTTCGACCGCAGCAATTCCGAGGGCAGGCAGATCGCGATCGCCGTCAGCCGCGATGCCGGTGCCACCTGGAGCTGGTCGCTGTTGTCGCGCAACCGCTTCGACGACCGCCCATGGGTGAAGACTGCTGCCGACGGTACCGCGCATGTGATCTGGAATGACGGCAGTGGTGTGCACCATCGCATCAGCAGGGATCGCGGCGCGACATGGCTCACGATGCCACGCATCAGCGCACGTGGTGGCTCGAGCCATCTGGCGATCGGACCCGATGGCCAGATCGCCGTGCGCGTGGCACCGATCTCCGCCTCCGGCAACCGGAATGATCCCGGTGTCGACTCGCTCAAGATCAGTTCGGATGGTGGTGCCACGTGGCGCACACATGCGCCGCCGGGAAAACCCGTCTGGTCGGTCAAGTCGCTCGATCGCTGGGTTGAGCCACTCGCGTGGACCAGCGATGGGCGCCTCTTCGCCGCCTGGACGGAAGGCAGCAAGATCTGGCTGGGTCGATCCACGGATCGCGGTGCGACGTGGGTATCATGGCCCATCCAACGTGTCGCCGGCACGGCGTTCTATCCCTACCTCGCGGTCAGCGCGACGAATGAACTGGCCGTGACCTGGCACTCCGGTTTCTCGGAGTCGCTGCGCTGGCATCTCGCCACGCTCCAGGCACCGACCGGTGCGGCGCTGGGTACGGTGCGCGTGTCAGAGCCGATGCTGCTCGATGCCTGGACCTGGCCCGCCGATAAACCCGACGTGCCGCCCGTCCGCTCATCGGCGGGCGAATATCTCGCCGCACTCTTCCTGCGCGATGGTGGGCTCGGTGTCGTGACGCCCGTGCAATCGAAGACGCGCGACGGGTTCACCTGGTGGCGATTCGTGCGGTAGGCGCCCGGCCGACTCCTGAACACGCGAACGGATTCGAGGCGATCACTCGTCGAGTACATCCCGGAAGTATGCAGGAACATCAATGACGAGCGGCGCGCGTTCCGGGACCGGTTGCCACAGCAACTGGCGCGTCCGCACGTCGGAATGACTCTGCGCAGGACGCCACCACTCGAAGGCACGGTTACGAATGTCAACGATCCAGTACTCAGGAATGCCCTCCGCCTGATACAAGGCTCGCTTCACAGTCCTGTCGCGGGTTCGCGTCGAACGCGAGAGGACCTCGACCACGAGGTGAAGCGGATGAATGCCCGGCCAGTCCCTGACTCGAGCACCGGGCGCGTTACGGAAAACGAAGATGTCGGGCTGCACCAGTGTACGTTCTGAGTAGCGGACGTCGCCGAGCAGTGGCATGACGTCCAGCTCGACCATCGTGGCGTACGGCTGCAGCAGCGCGTACAGCACCATCACCGCACGTTGGTGCACGTACCGCGGTGCGGGCGTCACGTACAGGATCCCGTCGATGATCTCGTAGCGCTTGCCGTCGTTCGGCAGCGCGTGCAGCCGTTCGACTGTCCAGTCCAACTGCAATGCGGAACGCGTAGCCATGCAGAATGCTCGGCAGGTGTCTGATGATCTCCATCCATGCGCCGACACTGCGGCGCATGGACGGACTCTACCGCCCGGTATCCGTGCGAGCATCATCATTCTCATGCGCTAACGGAATCGCCCCATCCCCTGTCACGCACCTGAAGAAAGAGACGAGGTCGACAATGAGGGGCTCGTGAGTTGGATGGGGCTGCCACGCGAGGCTGGTCGTCAGCACCTCTGCCGCCGTCGACGCCGGCCGCCATCGTTCGATCTGTCGGCGCGACGCATCGAGCACCCAGTACTCCGGGACGCCCTGCGCCTGAAAGAGCTCGCGCTTGACGCCCCGGTCGCGCCGTCGGCTCGACGGCGACACCACCTCGACGGCCAGGAGTAGCGGTTGCACGTCGTCCCAGGTGCGCGGCGCGATATCACTCGGATTGGAAAACGCAAACAGGTCGGGCTGTACGACAGTGCGCTCTGAATACTGGATGTCGGCGGGCGACCAGAGGACGGTGATGCCGATCGCCCGTGCATATGGTGCGATCGCATTGAAGAGGTGCATCAGCACCCACTGGTGCGGAGCCCGCGGCGATGGCGTCACGTACAGCACGCCATCGATGATCTCGTACCGGTTACCGTCGTCCGGCAGTGCGTGCAGCTTCGCGACGGTCCAGTCGTCCTGCGACAGAGTCGGCATGGCCATGAACACTCTCCGGCGGCGCGCGGTGTGTGGCGGGAATACATGCGCCCACAGTGCGGCGCACCTGACCAACCTACCGCCTCCGAAGCGCGCCAGCATCACCATTTTCGTGCAGCACAGAAATCAGTCTGATACCACCCCGAATTCTGAGACGCCGTGGGTACGCCGCCAGTACCCTCCGCAGAGAAGGCACATGTCAAAACGCGCCATCAGCGGTGGATCCGGCACCAGCGCGACTCTCATCCGCCATCACCACACTGTCCCGCGTCTCCGGCATCACCACATACACCACCAGCGACACCGCGATCAGCACCGTCACATAGCCGAAGAACCACCGCTCGTGCCCGATGCTCTTGAACCAGAGCGCGAGATACTCCGCCGTCCCCCCGAACACCGACACCGCCACTGCGTAAGGAAACGCCACGCCGAGTGCGCGCACGTTCGTCGGAAAAAGCTCAGCCTTCACGACCGCATTGATGGACGTGTACCCACTCACCACCAGAAGTGCCAGCGTCAACAGCCCGAGCGCCACGCCGAAACTGCCGGCGGTCGACAACGCCGTCAGCAACGGCCACGTCCCCAACGTGCCCAGCACGCCGAATGAAATCAGCACCGGACGACGTCCGATCCGATCCGAGATCGCGCCGAACAGCGGCTGCACACACATGAAGACCGCCAGCGAAATCGCCGACACCAGCGTCGCGTCCGACTTGCTGAATCCCGCGGTGTTCACCAGAAACTTCTGCGCATACGTCGTGAAGGTATAGAACGCCAACGCACCACCGGCCGTCAGCCCGAAGACCGTCGCCACGGCACGCGGGTGCGCCAGCAACCCCGCCAGTGCCGACACCGGTGACGCACCGGCAGCACCTGCCTGAGTGAACGCATCCGTCTCCACCATCCGCCGGCGCAATCGGACCGCCACCAGCGCGCACGCGCCACCGATCACGAACGGAATGCGCCACCCCCACGCCTCGAGCTGCGGCGTCGTCAGCGCTCGCTGCAGGACGAGCAACACACCCAGTGCCAGCAACTGCCCCATGATCAACGTCACGTACTGAAAGCTGGTCCAGAACCCGCGGTGCCGGTGTCCCGCCATCTCGCTCAGGTACGTGGCGCTCGCGCCGTATTCGCCGCCGACGCTCAGCCCCTGCATCATCCGCGCGATGATGAGCAGCGACGGCGCGGCCACGCCGATCGTCGCGTACGATGGCGTCAGCGCGATCAGCATTGACCCAGCGCACATCAGCAGCACCGAAACCGTCAGCGCCGCGCGACGTCCGTGCCGGTCAGCATAGCGACCCATCAGCCAGCCACCCAAAGGCCGCATCAGAAATCCGACGGCGAAGACGGCCGCGGCATTGAGCAGCTGGACCGTCTGGTCAGCCGGCGGGAAGAACGCCTTCGCGAAATACAACGAGAACGCCGAGTAGACGTACCAGTCGTACCACTCGACGAGATTGCCCACCGAGCCCCCGATGATGGAGCGGAGTCGGTGCGACGCCGTCGGAACGGCGGAAGATGCGGCGGGGGGCACAGCGGTTGGTATCATGCCCTAAACTATCTTTGCGTCAGCACTCGCCGACAGGCGGCCTCAGGCCGCGACGCCAGCCCGCCTGCTGCCGCCAACCAGCGGCATCACCTGCGCCGCAAACCGCTCCATCTCCTCCAGCTGCGGGCTGCATTGCAGGAGCAGCAACCCCACGCCAGCCGCCTCCAGCTCACGGATCCGATCAGCCACCTGCTCTGGTGTCCCGACCAGACCAGCGCGCAGGCCGCGATTGCTCACCGAGTAATCATGCAGCGACACCTGCTGTTCGAGCTGCGTGTTCCCGATCCAGTCCTGATAGTTGTTGTAGCCGGGTGAGCCCGGCTGCACGTTCGTGATCCGCTCGAGCTCACGCTGCGCCTCCGCCTCCGTGTCACGGACGATCACATACGCCGCCATGCCAAACGCCATCGGCGGGGCACCGGCGCGCTCGCGCCGCGCGCGCATGTCGGCAATCTTCGGCGCCACGCGATCCGCCGGATCACCGTGCATCACGAATGCATCACACTGCGATGCGATCAGCGACTTCCCGGCCTCCGATTCTCCGCCGGCGTACAGCACGGGGTGCGGGCGCGACCAGCTCCGGACCGGCTTCGGCTCGACGATCAGCTCGTCCACCTGGTAGAACGTGCCCTCGTAGCTCAAGGACGGCGTCGTCCACGCACCCTTCAGCACCGCCAGCCACTCGGCGGTGCGCGCATACCGGTCGTCATGCTGGTCGAACACGCTGCCGTACCGACGCGCCTCGTCCTTCCACCAGCTGGAGACGACGTTCAGCGACAGGCGACCGTTGCTGATGTGATCGATGTTCGCGGCCTGCTTGGCCAGCGTCGCCGGATGATGGAACGTGGGACGCACGGCAACCATGAGCTCCAGGCGGGTCGTCACGGCAGCCAGCGCGGCCGCGGTCGACCACGCATCCAGTGCCGGTGCCCGAACGCCCTTGATGTCGTTCAGGAACAACTCGGCGATCAGCGTCAGGTCGAAGCCGATCTCTTCACTGCGCCGCGCCAGTCGCTGCACGTACGGCCACGTCGCCGACATCCCTTCGTCCGGAACGTTGCGCAGCCACCCGCCGAAGACGGGCAACCAATACCCGAATCGCATCAGCCCACCAGCGCCGGCGCGCCAGCCAGACGCGCTTCGAGGTAGTCCACCAGCTTCGCGAACGGATCGAATCCGATCACGTTCGGCGCATCCGCCACGAAGTTCGAGAGCGCGTTGATGTCGTAGAAGTAATGCTGGCCGTCGCGATCATCGATCAGATACTCAATCCCACCAACATCGATGTTGGCCGCACGGGAAATGCGCTCCACCTGCGCAATGATCTCCGCCGGCGGAGTCGCCGCTTCGACCTGCATCCCGGTCTTCGGCGCATCGATCGCGCACGCGCCCCGCACCAGCTCCACACCGTTCGTCGTCTGGCAGGCATCGGCCGGGCAGAGATCGAACGAGTTCTGCGGCGGATGGACATTGATGGCATACAGATAGTGGCCACCAAGCGTTTCAACCCGAGTGATGTGCCCATCACGCAGCGGCGCGGCTTCCTGCACCAGCGCCGTGCTGTCGACGCCCAGATCCACCGTCCCTGCCGCCACGGCATCGGCCAGCGCCTCGCGTGTGTCGTAGCGCACGATGCCGGCGCCGCTGCCACCGATGTTCGCCTT
>JANMHB010000104.1:0-7330 GCA_031374935.1 Gemmatimonadaceae bacterium
GACGCAGCCAACGTCGTCTGTCACGGTGGCCGCCCTCCGCGATCTGGGCTGGGTGGTGGAGCCGGAGGCCTACGACGAGTATGCGCTGCCGGATGCCGTCGTCTCCGGTGCCGTGTCGACGCGCACGTCGTCGGCACGGCACTTCGTCGGGCCGTCGCTGGACGGCGACCTGCTCTTCCCGCAGCTGCAGATCACCAGTGGCGGTCGCATGGTGCACCTCGATCCGACGGGGAAACCCCGGCTCCGATAGCGCACCGCCACCGAAGCCGTCTGCGGCGATTGCAGTAGATTGACGGCGTCACTGCACGTCATCCGGCCATTCCCGATCCCCGATCCATGCCTGACGTCCGCCATCAATCCTGGGACGATGTCCGTCTCGAGGAACTGTCACCGCTGATCAGTCGTCGCCTCATCACGTCGGCGACGACGATGATGGCGCATGTCATCCTGAAGAAGGGGGCGATCGTGCCGGCGCACGATCACATCAACGAGCAGTTCACTTACATCCTGTCAGGGGTGCTGCGGTTCTGGATCGGCGCCCACGCTGATGCGCCTGGTGACACCTACATCGATGTGAAGGAAGGAGACGTGCTGGTGATCCCGAGCATGGTGCGGCACCGCGCCGAGGCGCTGGAGGACACACTGGACATGGACGTGTTCAATCCTCCCCGCCAGGACTGGTTGGATGGCAGTGACGCCTATCTGCGCAGCGGGGCGCGCTGAGCCATGGATTTCGGAATCCGGGGGAAAGTGGCATTGGTCTGCGGCGCGAGCAAAGGCATTGCTTACGCGACGGCGGAAGCGCTGGCCGATGAAGGGTGCTCGCTGGCGATCTGCTCGCGCGATGCGGAGTCGATTGGTGCCGCGGCGGTGCGACTCAAGACACGCGGCGTGCCGGTGCACTCGATGGTGGCCGATCTTTCGACCGCCGAAGGCATCGAAAGCGTCGTGCGCGAATCCCATTCGGAGTTCGGGCAGGTGGACATCCTGATCGCGAACACCGGTGGTCCGCCGACCGGCCCGGCGATGGAGCACGACTGGGCCTCCTGGACGAAAGCGAGCGAGCTGCTGCTGCGCAGTGTGGTGGAACTGACGCGTGCATTCGTTCCGGGGATGCGTGAACGAAAGTGGGGGCGCGTGATCAGCATCACATCGAAGGCGGTGAAGGAGCCGGTGCCGTCGCTGGTGTTGAGCAACAGCCTGCGCGCCGCGGTGACGGGCTATCTGCGAACCCTCGCCAATGAAGTGGGCGCCGACGGTGTGACCGTCAACACGGTGCTGCCCGGGTTCACCGCGACCGAACGGCTCGAGATGCTGGCCGACGCCGCCACGAAGCGCACCGGGGTCACTCGCGACGAGGTGTACGCCGGGTGGATCGCGCAGACCCCGATGGGGCGACTGGGCCGCCCCGACGAACTGGCGGCGATGATCGCGTTCCTTGCGTCCGACCGGGCGGGGTTCATCACCGGGCAGGCGATTCTGGTGGACGGCGGCAAGGTGAACACGCTCCTGTAGTCGGTGCAGTCCCACGCTCTCACTTCTCGACACACACAATGAGTCAACTTCCGGCCACCGAGTGGATCTGGCGCGACGGGGAATTCATTCCCTGGGCCGACGCGCACGTGCATGTTCTCAGCCACTCGATGCAGTTCGGGTCGTCGGCATTCGAAGGCATCCGCTGCTATCACACTCCGCAGGGGCCGGCGATCTTTCGGCTGCGCGAGCATCTCACGCGGCTGCTGAATTCGGTGAAGATCTACCGGATGGAGCTGACCTACACGCTGGATGAGCTGTCGGCAGCCTGTTGTGCGCTGGTGCTGCGCAACAAGCTCGACGCCTGTTACCTGCGCCCGATGGTGATTCGCGGATACGGCGCCGCGGGCATGGTGCCGTTCGCCAGCCCGATCGAGGTGTATCTGCCCTGCTGGCCATGGGGCGCGTACCTCGGTGCCGACGCACTCGAATCGGGTGTGGATGCCTGTGTGTCGAGCTGGCATCGCTTCGCGCCGAACACGATCCCGTCGCTGGCGAAGGTGGCCGGCAACTACCTGGGCGGACAGCTGATCAAGATGGAAGCGCTGGCGAACGGCTTTGCCGAGGCGATTGCGTTGAGCCCCGGTGGTACGGTGAGCGAAGGCTCAGGCCAGAACGTGTTCCTAGTGATGGATGGCGCGCTGATCACCACGCCGCTCGACGGGTCGCTGCTGGGTGGCATCACCCGCGACAGCATCATCCGGCTGGCACAGCGCGACGGCCTCACGGTGCGCGAGCAGATCATTCCGCGCGAGATGCTCTACATCGCTGACGAGGTGTTCTTCACGGGCACTGCGGCGGAACTGACACCGGTTCGCAGCGTGGATCGCATCAAAGTGGGAGGCGGGGCGGTCGGGCCTGTCACGAAACACATGCAGTCGGCGTTTCTCGACATCGCACACGGCCGCGCGGCGGACACGTTCGACTGGTTGACGCCGGTACGCTGAGGGTGGTCGCGTGTCGCGCCACGACGGCGCATCGAGGGGGCGCTGCGGCCGCTTGGCGTCCAACGTATTGAGAGTCAGGTCGTGCGCGCTACGTTTGTCATGCAACGCGCTCTGACAACTCACGCTCGACTCGCTCCTGCAGATGAGTTCCGCCGATGCCAAACGTCCCGTCCGAAAGGCCACGCCTGAGTTCGACTGAATTGCGCACGCGCATGTCGAAGTTTGCCATTGACCGATCGAAGTACCCGCTGGTTGTGGTCGGTGTCCGCGGGTACTACCGGGACTCGATGGGTGCACCGGCGGTGAATGATCGCGGGATTTATGACGACGCGATCTTCGTGGAGACCGAGCAGGCGATGGTCGCCTTCAACGGCAACACCGATCCATCAAAGGCCCGTGTCGGCAAAGGCAGCGGCGCGGCCAAGGGCATGGCGTCGCTCGATCCGGGGGCGTGGTTCGTGCACCGGTTCGATCTGCACAAGGGGCAGTATCTGGCGCTCTGCCAGCGGAGTGGTGAGGTCACCGTGACGCGCGATGGCAAGCCGCCCTACAAGGACACGGGAATGTTCGGCATCAACGTGCATCGCGGCGGGCTGAATGGCACGTCGAGCGAAGGGTGCCAGACGATTCATCCGTCGCAGTGGGACAGCTTCATCGGTCTGGTGGCGGATCAGGCGCGCCGCTATCACGGTGGGCAGTGGAAGAGCAAGGTGGTTCCATACGTTCTGCTCGAAGCCTGACGGAAGCTCACGCGCCATCATGCGGCCGGCCGGCTGGTGATGCGGGCCTGCAGCGAGTCCAGCACGTCGGAAAGCCAACGGGCCGAGCCACGATCGATGCTTCGCGCCAGCTGGAGCCGGATCGTTGGCACGAGCGCGGTTGCTTCCGCGTCGCGGCCCTCGGCCACCATCAGCGCAGCCGCGGCCATACCCTTCAGATACGGCGCGCCGACGACCGGTCCCTTGGCGAGGGCAATCTGTGTGCGTGCCTCATCAGCCCGACCGGCGAGGGCAAACTGCCGGGCCGCGTCGAAATGGATACTCGGGCGCATCATCTTCGGCACGCGGTCGACATGTCGCAGCAGTCGGCGCAGCTGGTCGAGCGACAGTGCGATATCGCCACGATCGGCGGCATGCATCTGCGCAAACTGCTGCGCGACGAACTCGAACATTGACACGTCGCGCAATGCGCAGGCGGCGCTGATCAGTTCGGGGTCCCAGTCCCGCGGTCTGACACCAGAGAGACTGCTGCCCATGATTGCCTGAATTGCGCTATCTCGCTCGGCCACCGGACCGCCGCGCCAGAGTCGCAGCAACCGCGCGCCGTCGCTCAGGAAGCCCGAGGTGGTCATCGGTACCAGCGTCGCGAGCGCGATGGCGGCCGACGTTCCCGCAATCATCTGCAGTGTGAAGAACGTCACGAAGCTGGCGAAGGACGCATTCACGTCGAATGGCACGAGACCGAACGCCCGCAGTGCCAGCCAGGCCCCCAGCGCGAGAGCGACGCTGGCCACTGGTCCGCCGGCCACCATCACGGCGCTGCGGCGCCTGAGATCCCGTGCGTCCGTCGCGGCCGAGCCGGCCAGTCCGCCGTACAACCCAAGCGACTTGTTGAGGTGCATGGACCAACCGGCGTCGGACCGTTCGAGTCGCATCGGTCCGACGATGAGCAGGAAAGCACGAAAGCCAACCAACCGTCCGCCAACCAGATGACCGACTTCATGCGCCAGCAGCACCAGCAGAATTGCGACCAGGCAGAACCCAATCACGATCGCGCGCTGCCACAGGTCGAGCTGCAGACTGCCCGCGCCGCCAGCCCGCAGCGATCCGCCAAATCGCAGCCCGAGCTGTGCGGCGGCAACGCCGACGGCAATGCCAAGCGCGAGCCGCGTCAGGCGCGTGGGCCAACGGGAGGTACGGGACGGGCTGACTGGCGCTTCTCCCGTGTCGGGGCTTGTGGCTTCGGCGTCACCGTTCATGCTGCGACGATGTTGGGGGTGTGTGTACGGAAGGCGGCTGATGAAAAAGTACGGCGTTCAGACCGGTTGGTTTCCACTTCGGTCGCGAATTCGCGTATGCAACCTGTAAACAACGACGCCCCCGCAGTATGCCTGCGAAGGCGTCGTCGACCGAAACGGCGAGCGCGGTTACTGCACGACGCGCGGCGCGCTCGGCGTGATGACGTGCTGCGTACCCTTCAGCAGCTCGTTGATCTTCCCGATCCGATCACGGATGATCGTATCCAGCCGTCGCTGCGCGTCATCGGTTTCGACCGTGAGTTCACCGGAGCGCAACGCTTCACCCGCGGTGATCGGCCACTGCGGACGGGCAATCATTCCGCTGATGGTCTGCACCTCCTCACGGAGCCGCGGATACTGGCGGTAGCCGAGTCCGGCGAGTGGGCGCGCCAGCACCGAATCGCGGAAGTGACGCAGATCCTTCATCGTGCCATCGACTTCGGTGAGCGCCGGAGCCAGTGCGTCGGTGCGCGTGGTGCGCAGCGTGGTCTGCATGGCGGTGAGCTGACGCATCAGGTCATCGATGTTCGAGATCACCCGGGTCACGCGGCCCTGCGTGGCTTCGATGGCCTTGGCGGCATCGTGCTGTGCGACCACCTGCGTCGGTGTCATCTCGATGCGCGGGTCATTGCTGACGGTGACCGGCTTGGTGTAGCGCTTGCCGCTGACGATCAGCGTCACCTGATAGGTGCCCGGCAGGACGGCGGCTGATGACGGTCCGAAGAAGTTTTCCTCTTCTCCGGCGCCGGCTGGACCCCGATCGGCAGCCGCACGGCGACGCTCACGCAACCCCTTCAGTGAGGTGTCGGTTGGTGCGGCGGTGGGTGCCGCGCCGCGAGCGCCACGTCCAGCCGCGGCACCGATCGGTGCATCGTACCGCAGATCCCACGTGATGCGACTCACCCCCGCTTCGTCCGGCACGCGACGGAAGCGGCGCACCAGTTTCCCACTGGCGTCGGCCACCTCGATGTTCACTTCACCGGCTGGCTGCGACTTCAGGTAGTACGAGATCATCGCGCCGTTGGCCGGATTTTCGCCGGCATACCGCCGCTGCCCCAGGTTGCCATCGCGATTCCAGATGTTCCACCGGATCGCCGGCCGCAGATCGAACAGCTCGGCCTCGTTCGCCCGCGCGTCGGCCAGCTTCTGCAGCGGCGTGAGATCGTCGAGGATGTAGAGCCCGCGGCCATGCGTGGCCAGCAGCAGGTCGTTGTCACGGGGATGGATCTGCATGTCGCGTACCGGCGTGATCGGCAGGTCGCCGCGCAGCGACACCCAGTTCACGCCACGATTCCACGACGCCCAGACCCCGGCTTCGGTACCGACGTAGAGCAGGTTGCGGTTGCGTGGATCCTCGCGGACGACATGCGTCCACCAGGCACGATCCGGCAGGTCACCACGGATGCTCTTCCAGGTTTTGCCGAAATCGGTCGTCATGTACACGAACGGCGCGTAGTCGTCGTCCTGATGGTGATCGGCAGTGACGTAGGCGGTACCGACCTCGAAGTGTGATGCCTCGATCGTCGCCAGCCAGGCATTCGGCTTGAGGCCGGCGATGTTGTTGAACACGTTGCTCCACGTCTTGCCACCGTCACGCGTGACGTGCACCAACCCGTCATCGGATGCAGTCCAGATCACAGTCGAGTCGAGTGGTGACGGTGCGATGCTCAGCAGCGACGAATGGAATTCGGCCGCCGTGTTGTCGACCACGATCTCGCCACCGGATGAGACCTGCTTCTTCGGGTCGTTGGTGGTGAGATCGGGGCTGATCACCTCCCAGCTCAAGCCGTAGTCCTTCGACTTGAAAAGCACGTTGCCACCCCAGTAGACGATGCCGGGATTCTGCGGCGACAGCGCAATGGGGGCGTTCCAGTTGAATCGATACTTGTGGCCGAGCATCGCGTCGCCCACCGAGCCGACGCGGTTGGGGTAGGGATAGATCGTCTTCTGCACGCCGCTGCGCATGTCGGTGATGTTCAACATGCCGCCCTGTGAGTTGCTGTACACCAGCCACGGCTTGTCGAGCACCGGCACGGTGAAGAACCCGTCACCGCCGGAGACGTTGCGCCAGTCGGCCTGCCGGATGCCCTGGCCGCTGAGCGAATTACTGGCACCACACCAGTTGCCGTTGTCCTGCAAGCCACCGCAGACCTGATACGGGGTCTGCATGTCGTAGTTGATGTGATAGAACTGGGTGAAGGCGAAGGTGTTCACGACATCCCAGTTCTTGCCGCCATCCCGACTCACCTGCCAGCCGCCGTCGCTGCCGCTCAGGATGTAGCGTGGGTCCACCGGATCGATCCACATCGCCTGGTGGTCGCCATGCACGTCGCGGGCGATGGTGCGGAAGTTCTGCCCGCCATCTTCCGAGAAGTAGAGTCCACCGGAGAGGGTGAAGACCCGATTCGGATTCTTCGGATCGACGCGAATGTCGGCGTAGTAGAATGGGCGGAAGTTGATGTTCGGATCGCGGTTGACCGTCCGCCACGACTTGCCGGCATCGTCGCTGCGCCAGAGTTCTCCCTCGTCCTTCGTTTCGCTGAGCACGTAGACGATGTTCGGCTCACTGGGCGCCACCGCGACGCCGATGCGATCCATCGGGGTGCGCGGCAGGCCGAGCATGCGATCCGGGCCCGAGAGTCGCTCCCAGCTGTTGCCGCCATTGACCGATTTCCAGACGGCGGTGTTTCCCGAGCCCGACTCGAGGTGCCAGGCCCAGCGCCGATAGGTGTACATGCCGGCGTAGAGGATGTTGCTGTTGGTCGGATCGGCGGTGATGTCGGAACAGGCGGTCTGCGGATCGACGTAGAGCACCTTCTTCCAGGTGGCCCCT
>JANMHB010000160.1:0-2992 GCA_031374935.1 Gemmatimonadaceae bacterium
GACCACGCTACAGCAGTTTGCGCGCACCTCGGCGGCCTTGCCCGGTGGGCGCGGGAGTCTGTTCAGCCAGCTTGCCACCGACGCGGCCACGCTGACGCCGCTGATTGGGTCGCTGCCACTCGGCATCGCCGCCGTCGGCGCCTCGGTCGTGGCACTTGGCGTCTCGGCACAGCGCAGCGGGCAGGCGTTCGAGTTCGCGCTGACGCGCATTCAGACGCTCGGCGCCGATGCGCAGCAGAATCTCACCGCGGTGCGTGACGGCATCCTCGACACCTTCCGCAACACGCCGTTGGCCGAGTCGCTGACCGACGTGGTCGAGGCGAACTACGAGCTGCAGTCGAGTGGGCGGAGCGCGGCGGAGTCGATCAAGGACACCCGGGTCGCGGCGCAGGCGGCGGTGGCGGGCTTCACCACCACCCGTGTGGCGGTCGATGGTATCACGACGGCGACCAACGCGTGGAAAGGCTCGATCGACGACGCGGAGCAGGCGAGCGACATCCTCTTCGTTGGCGTGAACCGTGGCAAGGTCCGGTTCGATGAGCTCGCGGCCAGCATCGGCAATGTGGCACCGACGGCCTCGGCGCTTGGCGTGTCGTTTCAGGAGACGGTCGGTGCGATCGCCGCGCTCTCGCTGCAGGGTGTGCGGACGTCGACGGCGGTGGAAGGGCTGCGCTCCGCGCTGATCAACATCCAGGCGCCAACGGAAGGCTTCAAGCGGGACTATCGCGAGCTGGCCGAGGACTTCGACGCCTCCAGACTCGCGCGTGATGGGTTCCTCAAGTTCCTGACCGACTTCGACTCCGACTCGGGCGGCAGTCGCGACGCGCTCAAGGCGCTGTTCAGCGACACCACGGCATTTAATACGGCGCTGGGTCTGCTGTCGGAAGGTGGCCGCGTCTATCAGTCCGTGCTGGCCGACATGGCGACCGCCAGCGGCTCCACGCAGAAGGCCTTCGATCTCGTCAACGGCTCATCGGAAGCGCAGGAGCGGGTGATCCGGAACCGGTTGACGGCCGCGTGGACGGAGTTCGGTGAGAGCCTGAACACGAGCGTGCTGCCGGTGCTGCAGGCGGTGGCGTCGATCCTCGAACGCATCAACAGTGCGCCGACGACACCCGGTGCGAACGCGATCAATCGGCAGGTGGCCGCGGCGAGTGCGTTCCTGGACGATGCGCTCGGCTTCACGCTGATCAACAAGCTGCTGGTAAGCGACGTCGCCACGCCGTTCCGGCCGTCTGGCGGTGGGCCCGGTCGCAATGGGCTTGGGCTCGACTCGTCGTTGTCTGGGCCGACGCTCGGCTCTGCGCTGCAGAACCTGAACGGCATCGACCTGACCACGGGCGGCGCCATCCCGACGCCGGCACGCGCGCAGCCCGCTGCACCGCTGACGGCCGAGCAGCGCGCCGCGGTCAAGGCGGCCGAGTCTCAGCGGACGAAGATCCGGGAGGAGGCCGCCAAGCTGCTGGCGGAGCTCGATGACGTGACCACGCGGGCGCTCGATGGCGTCGCCGGCGCCCTGCGGCGCACGATCGGGAAGACGGTCGAGGAAGTGCAGGCGCTGCTCGCCTCCGACCAGATCAGTGCGGCGACGAAGGCGGGCCTGCAGTCGCGCTTGAACAGCTTCACCGCGCTGCAGGGTGATCTGCTCGACGCGCAGCAGGACGCGACCACGACGGCCGCCGTGCTGGCACAGGCCGAGCAGGAAGAGCAGTCGCGGGCGCTGGAACGCATCAGTCTTCGCGAGCAGGATCTCGTGCTCAAGAAGTCCGAGACGAAGAACCTCGAAGCCCAGGCGCTGCTGGAGAAGCAGCTGCTCGAGCTGGGTCGTGCACGCGCGGCGCTCACGGGTGACGTCTTCGCGTTGCCGGATTCCATTGATCAGGCAAAGGACAGCAGCGACGCACTGCGCACCGCGATCCTTGGGGCCGCCGATGGCGCGCTCGCGCTGGCGGATGCGTTCGGCGATGTCTCAACGGCCACCCGGCAAACGCTGACCAGCATTACGCTGATCGGCCGCGGATTTTCAGAGTATCAGCGGGCAAGGGCTGCGGCAAAGGAATCAGGCACTGCTCTCGGAGCGACGCAACAGCTCGCGGCGGTTGTCCCGCTTGCGAGCGGGATTCTGTCGCT
Source organism: Gemmatimonadaceae bacterium (assembly GCA_031374935.1). Lineage (GTDB taxonomy): Bacteria > Gemmatimonadota > Gemmatimonadetes > Gemmatimonadales > Gemmatimonadaceae > JACMLX01. The sequence goes on from JANMHB010000160.1 coordinate 2,131, forward strand.
CGCCAGTGGGCTGATCTCGGACGCGACGGCGAGACGCGCAGAGCAAGCCCGGAATACGGCCGCAATTCAGCGTCTCACGGAACGCATCGGCGATCTCTCGTCGTCGTCCGCGACGGGCGACACCCTGCAGCAGCTGCGCAGCCGAAGCGGAGCAGTCGAGCGTGAAGTCAGTCGTCTGCCCGGATTCTCTCGTAGCCGATTGAACAGCGCGGAGTTCATTGCCGGTATTACCGGCGTTGACCCGGACCGCGTCCGCGAAATCGCATCAGATCTTGGCGTCGAACTCACCAAGAATGCGTCATCGGTCCTCGCGTTCACTGAGGCACTGCGCAAGGCTGATCTCAACGCCTACGTCGATACCGTCACCGGGTCGCTGCAGCGCTTTCAGGATTCGCTCACGGCCGACGGGATCACCGATCCGCTGGAGATCCTCACGCGCCGGATCGCCGCACTCACGCAGGGCACGACCGGGTTCCCGGCGCTCGCCACCGCATTGGAAGGCTTGGACCTCTCAAGCGTGGACGGCCGGAGCACGGCGTTGGATCGGACGCGCGCGCTGTTCAGCCAGGTGCAGAACGGGACGCTCGGACTCGACGGATTCGGCGGCTTCTCGATCAGCGATGCGCGGCAGCAGCTGCTCGATCTGATCAGCGGGCTGCGCGAGTCGGTGAGTGGCAGCAGCACTGGTACGGGCGGCTTCAACGAGTCGCGCACGATCACAGAAGTCACCGGCTCCCGGCTGGTGAGCTATCTCAGCTACCTGCCACAGATCGCGGCCGACATTCGCGCGATCGCGGCCGCGTTCCAGATCCCGTCGTTGCCGTCGTTCGTGACGCCCTCGATTGGATCCTTCGGCTCGGCT
>JANMHB010000179.1:0-94126 GCA_031374935.1 Gemmatimonadaceae bacterium
GGCCGAGCAACAGCTTCTCTGCACCCCGGCTCGCGTCGAATTCGGAAGCGAGGCCTCCGACGTCGGTGCAGCCTTGGTCACCACGGCCTTCGTCCTGCGCTCCTCCCGAGCTGAGGTGGAAGTGGTGGCGGCGTTCGCGCGGATCTGAGGACGGCGCACAGCTGACTCAGGCGTTCGCGAATCACCCGGACGGCGCATAGCGATCCCGTGTGAACCGCGTTGTGCCGCGCAGCGCGACGCGCGTGACGTACGTTATCTTCGCCCAATCCAGAAAAGAGTTACGCCTACCGTCGAGGTGGCGTTTTGCGCTGTCACAGTGACGAGCTCGAGCGGTCACAGCGAGATGCAGCATTCGTTCTCGATTCGATCCGACACATGTCGGCCGAGAAACGCATGCAATGCGCAGCGTCGTTCTTGTAATGACAGCGCCCCCTGTTGCAGAGCCCGATGCGGCCGTCACACTGCCTCCTGAACTCCGGGTTCTGGCCGTGATCCTCATCACGGACGTGTGCCTCGCGCTCTGGTTCACACTGAACTGGCCGCCGGGCATGGCATTCGTTGTCAGTCAGGTACCAACGCTCGGCGTTGCGAGCATGATCTGGGGGCTGCTGCCGCGCGAACGCACTGTGGTCCTGGCCGATTGGATCGCCAGGCTCTTGCGGCGACGTGTTGTCAGCGCGACGCTGCTCACGACGCTCGGTGGTCTCGCGTTGCTCAGCTCAATCGTCAACACCGTTGTGGTACAGGGAGACCCCGCCAGTCCCGAATGGGTGTACCGTTTTGACGGTCGCGATGAAACACCGCACGGTGTGCCAGCGCTCGCAGTCGACTCGCTGCGGCTGCGTCGCGGTGGCGGACCGTTGTACTTCAGGGTCTGGTTGTGGCCATGGGGACGCACGATCTGGATGCAGACATCGACACGGCTCAGCAATACCTCTCGACGCGTGATGCCATGGAATCCAACGCGACTGACCTTCGACGACGATTTCGGCACGCCGATCACACTTGCGGTGCTGCCGGGCATGGACGCACTGCGCGACGACTCGCTGCAGGTGCTTATCACAGGTCGTACCGACGCTGATACCGTCGGGATCGGTAGGCTCCCGACGCGTGGCGGCGCGCTGCTGTTCTCGTTCGGTGGTGGTGGTGTCGCGGCCAGCGCAACGGAGTCATGGCGCGCGAGCGCTGACTCACTCCGCGCACTTGGCCACGATTCGGCTTTCACGGCTCAGCTCGCCGCGACGTGGCGCGACGCCATGCGCGGATCGCGCACATGGCGCAGGCTTCAGCTGCATGATACGGTTCACGTACGATTGCTCGGGCTGAATCGCGCGCCGCTCGTCTACGAGGTTGCACTTGCCGACTCCGTTTCGCACGTGCTTGTCGGTCGCTGACAGGGTCTCACGACGCTCCTCGTGCGTCATGGGCGGCCTGCTTGCGTGTCTGATGCCCGGCGGCCTTGTGGCGCCGGATGCCCTGCAGGCGCTTGCGCCAGTGCGACCACGCGCAGTCGTCCGCGTGGAGATCGGCTCTCGCATCTACCGCGCAAAGCTCGACGGCGACGGGAATCGATGTGGCACGAAGTGTACTGCGCTCGAGACGTCGCTGAGCGTGGCGGCGCGCAGGATATTTGACTCGCAGTTTCGCTTCGTGGACTGGCGCGACGGCACCGAGCGTACAGCCGACACCATCGTCATACGCCTTCGCGAGAAGCCCATTGGCGGACACATCGAATTTGTCGTCACCTTGCTTGGACGCTCACGGGCGAGCTCGGCCGATTCCGTCGTGACGCAGTTTGACGACTTCTTCGAAGCGAAGGCGCGAGACGCATCGTACTGGACGCCCAGCCGACTGCAGCAGGTCTGGGCTGATCTCATTGCGGCCAAGCTGAATGCATGCGCCCCGCGCGTGATTCAGGCCGTCGTGGGCAGGCTACCGCTCGGCGCGTCTGTGAATCTCCCCGGCGCGGATTCGAGCTCGCGGGTGGACGTGTCTGCCGATTCGCTTCGCGCGGCCGCGCAGCCGCCGATCACGTTCCTCGTCCGAGTCAACATCGAGGAGCTTGTTCAGGGCGTCACCTTGCGGCGACTGGGGGAGCTGAAGCTCGTCGATTGCCTCGAAGGCGACGCGAACCGACAGAAGCGATACGTGTGTCGGAGACTCGAATTCTCTGTGATCTCACCTGCGCGCGCGGTCACGGACTTTTTCGCGCTCAGTTCTCGTGCGCGGATCACCAAGGAGTCGGTGCACGTGTATTTCTACGCCAGCAGCGCGTCGGTTGTCTCCAATGGTGGTATTGTCGCGGCGGGGGAAGATCCATGAGAACCTCCGCGCGCAACCACATGGCGCTGTTTGCCTCGCTGCTCGCGTGCTCAGGGCTCGACGTCGGCGCCCAAAAGGTCACTGTCACTGCGCCCACGCGCCCACGATTGATCGTCAAGCAGGCGAGAGTACTGCTCGACGCGGGAGATGCCCGCGCCGCAGAGCAGCAGTATGACTCAGCGATCGTGGCCACGCGCGACATACCGGAGTCCGCTGAGCGCACGCGCCTGCTCGCAAGTGCACTGTTCGGACGTGCGACAGCGCGCCAGCAACAACTGGCTGAAGTCGTTGCCGTTGACGCGGCGCGTGACTCGCTGCAGCGGCAGGTGATCGCCGACTATGGCGAGGCGGAGCGACTCGATTCCGGAAGGTTCGCCGGTGCCGCCAGGAACAACATCGGGATCACCCTTCGCGACGCGGGCCGCCATCGTGACGCACTCGCCGCGTTTGTTCAGGCGGCACGATCGACGCACCCCGCGCGGGCGACGTTCTTCCTGCACGCGGCCAGTGAGTATGAAGCGCTCGGCGCACCGGACAGCGCGGTCGCTGCGTTTCGCTCTGCGCTGCGCATCGATTCAACCCTCGCGCCTGCACGGTTTGGGCTGATGCGCGTGTTGATGGAGAAGTTCCCGGTCGACAGCATGATCGCGCTCGCGACCAAGTGGACGACCAACCCGGCGCACGGCCCGATTGTCACCGAGGCGCTGTATAGCGCGCTGGCGTCTGGTCGGCGCGGCGCGTCGATGCCCGACACCGCCCTCAGTTTGCTGGTGATCAACTTCGCCACAATGGGACTTGGTCCGACCGATGTTCTGCGCGATCATGCCGAGCGCCTGCGTTTCGCGGCTGGATGTCGTGCGCCCCGTTCTTCAACGCCGAACGCAGGTGCCGCTGCTCGGGCGGCACCGGGACTGTGTGCGGCAGCAGTGGAGGTAATTGACGCAGCCGAATTTGCGACGCGGCGTGATCCGAGGCCGATCAACCGCCGAATGAACTCTTCCGGCTGGTGGACGGCAAGATTCGAACGGATGGCGGTGTGGAGCGCACTGATGAGGTCGTTTGCGGCGTACTTCGAAGGGAGTGGGAATCGCGCGCTGGCCATTGCGCACTACGAGGCTGCGCTGGCGCGGCCGTGGGATGGCGGGCCGCCGCCATGGATGGATGTCGAATCCATCGCACCGATGGCAATGTTGTACGGGCAGGATCGCGCAGTGCTCAGTGAGTTTCTCGACGGCGTCTTCCAGGGGAAGGGACTCGCATATGCTCGCGATGATGTGCCGCTCCTCCGTCGCATGCATACTGCGCTCGGCGCGTTCTTCGCCGCGAGCGCGGTGTGGGGCGAAGGCCCCCGAGGCGCCGAGTTCCAGCTCGAGCGTATGCGCCTGATGACGGGCCGAATGAATCAGGGTCGTGCAGACCGGGAGAGGCTGATCGATCCACCTGACCTGCTGAACCAGCTTCGCCTCCGGTACTGTCGGATCCGCCGGACCGATGCGGCAGCAGCGTTGCTGCCCGAGCTCGCGGATGCCTACCGCCGGACGGGCCGGTCAGAGAGCGTGCCTGTGTCGCCGTGTGCGGGGACGAAACCGCAACAGCCAACCTGAGTCGATCGCCGCGCACCGAGGCGCGCGGCTCGGAGCGAACGTCCCTTTCTGCATGCTGCCGATTGTCGCCAGCACGATGCGTTTACGCTTGACCAGCCGCTGCAACGAGACTGCGCTCGCGCCGAGCGCCATCCGAACGCCCATTCCGCGCTCACGCTCGCGCTGGCGCACGGTCGCCGCCGAGGCGCTTCGGCCACATCGCGTGAACGATCACCATCACCAGCACGGCCCCTGAGGCGTCGTCGGATGGAGACAGCCTGCGTCCGAGCCTGGTGTCACGCCTGATAGACTGCAGTCGTTGCCGGAGACAAGCGACGCGCCAGGCGGCAGCGCGCGAGTGCCGACAATATGACGACATCGACGCTGCCCTGAAAGGTGGTACCGGCCACTGAATCGAACACGTTGTAGTGTCAGGGCCAGACTGAGTGATGCGACGCGTGATGCTTGTAGCCGCTGCACCCGGTTCGTGCGAATCATCCCGCCGACGTACAAGGTGAAGGCGATGCAGGTGACCTGCGCCAGTGACGTCGAGCGCGGCGACAAGGTCGTCCGCGCGGTGCAGTTGCCGCGCAAGTGACAGACAGCGTTCGCTGACGCATCGCCGTTCAGGCTCCAAGCTATCGCGCAACCAAATGGGTCTCCCGCGTCACAGCGCGCTCTGCCGATCAATTCAGAGGTCGCCTTCGTGTTGTGCGGTGCGCGTGTTCGTGACGCGGTCTTGACATGCATTTCATCGAACGGTGATCGAGTTCAAGAGTTTTGCGTGGTGCGCGGAGCCGCGTAACAGGGCAACCATCACCGGACTTGAACATGATCAACTCAGTACCTCGACGCGTACCTTTCCGCGTCGTTGCCGCATCGCTCGCCATGCTGCTGGCGACCTCGCAGGCCTCGGCTCAGGCCACGGAAGGTTACGTCAGCGGGATCATCCGGACGTCTGACGGCGCTCCAGTCGCAGATGCCAGTGTGACGGCCCGCAACGATGCCACTGGCTTTCAGGAGTTGCGCCGATCAGACGCGCGGGGGCGGTTCGTCTTCGCGCAGCTGCCGATTGGCGGTCCGTACGCGATCGCCGTCCGCAAGCTTGGCCTGCAGGCGGAACGCCGCACCGGCATCACACTCAATCTCGGTGACCGTGTTTCCCTCGATTTCACGCTGAAGGCCGTCGCGCAGCAACTGACGGCGGTCGATGTGCGCGCCGACCAGGAAAACAAGCGCGTCGAGCGCGTCGGCGCCTCCTTCATCGTCGATCAGCAGAAGATCCGTGACCTGCCGATCGCCGACCGCAGCTTTGCCGACCTCGCCATCATCGCGCCAACCACATCGCGCTCAGGCACTGGCGGCATCATCACCTCGTCGTCATCCATCGCCGGTGGACGCGTATCGAGCACCGACATTCGCGTTGACGGCGTGCAGATGAAGAATACGATCTGGGGGACCGGCTTCGGCCGCGGGCCCTACTCGATGAGCGTCGAGGCGATTCGGGAATTCGAGGTCGTCACCAATGTCTACGACGTCACCCAGGGTCGCCAGGGCGCCGGTGCGGTCAACGTGGCGACGCTCAGCGGAACGAACGTCACCAAGGGGTCGTTCTTCGGCTACAACCGCAATCAGGAACTGGCGGCGAGCACGAACTTCCTCAACCAGAACGTGGCAGAGTTCTCGAACTGGCAAGTGGGCGGTTCCATCTCGGGGCCAATCGTGAAGGACAAGCTCCACTATGTCGTGGCCTTCGACCGACAGAACGTGAACGAGCCATTCTTCACCCTCGACGTCGCCAACCAGGCGGACTGGAGCCGCCTGCAGGTCGCACCCGATTCGGTGACGCGATTCCTCGATATTCTCCGCCGCAGCTATGGGCTCTCCGCTGCGCAGCAGACCGGCCGTTTCGACCGCGGGAACACGCTCAACACCGTCTTTTCCCGCGCTGACTGGACGATCAATGACCGCAATCGTCTGACGTTCCGGCACAACTACAGCGACTGGAACTACGGCAACTCGATCCCCGACCGTGACCTCTCCGTGCTCGAGAGTCGTGGCAATCAGTTCTCGCGGGAGAATCAGGCGCTGGTATCGCTCAAGTCGAGCATCGGACGCAGCGGGACGAACGATATGCGCTTCGCATACACCAACCGCATTCTCGAGAACCAGCCGAACACACGCCTGCCGCGTGGCTGGGTCACTGTCGCGTCCACGCTTCCCGACGGACGGACCGGGGCACCGCAGATCCTGCAATTTGGCGGTCAGCGCACCAGCCCTGAGCTCCAGACCGAGGAGTCGTTCCAGTTCATCAACATCGCACGTTTCGAGCGTGGGAACCTCGCATACACCTTCGGGACAGACAATTCCCTGCAGAATCTGTCGATGTTCGTCTCGATCGAGACGGACGGGTTGTTCCAGTTCCCAAACCTCGCGGCCCTCGATGCACGGCGCCCGTCGTCGTATGCCAGACTGGTCCCACTGCAGGATCTGGAACCACGGATGCGGCAGCGTGTGTTCGACGGTGGGGCGTTCTCGCAGGTCGAGTATCGCCCGCGTGAATCGATCACGATTGCCGGTGGACTGCGATACGATGTGACGGCCTTCCTGACCGCGGCCAATCGCAACACCACGGCCGAGACGGTGCTTGGCAAGCGCACCGATCGCAAGCCGTTCAGCCAGCAACTGCAGCCACGAGGGCAGGTCACCTGGAACATCGGATCCAAGGGCACGGACATCCTCCGCGCGGGCAGCGGCCTGTTCACCGCCGCTCCGCACTACATGGCGCACATCAACCATCTGCTGAACGATGGCTCGCAGCTCGGTGATCTCCTGCTGACCGGCGCGGCGGTGCCGACACCGGACTTCCCGTCGTACCGGCAGAACTTTGCCAATACACCAGGGATTCCTGCCGGGAGCGCGACGCGGCCAACCTACCTGAATCTCTTCGCCGAGGATTACCGGGTGCCGCAGACGTGGAAGTCGGATCTCTCGTATCAGCGGCGACTGTTCAACGGGCGTCTCTCCCTCGGTATCACTGGACAGTATGCCGATACTCGCAACAACTACCGCTACTACGACCTGAACCTGCCAGCCGCGCCCGCGTTCACGCTCTCGAACGAGAAGAACCGTCCGGTCTTCGTGCCAGCATCGGTGATCACCAATCCGGCCCAGGCCGGTGTTGCCGGCCGTGTTGCCGCGCGACCGTTCGCGCAGTTCCAGCGTGTGCTCGAGTTCCGCAGCGATGCGTCGCAGATTCAGAAGGCGTTGATCCTTGACGGGACACTCGGCTTGTCGGGCGGCGCCTACCTCGGCGGATCCTTCACGTTCAACAGCACGCGTGACAACAACTCGTTCAACTGCTGCATTGCGATCACCTCGGTGTTCACCCCGGTGCAGGGCGATCCGCGTGGTCTCTCGTGGGGGTCGTCGGCCAATGACTTCCGGCACAAGCTCGTGCTGTACGGCGCGACGCCCGAGCGCTTCGGGGGCCGGTTGAGTTTCCGCGCCATCGGGCAGTCCGGCAGCCCCTGGTCCGCCACCGTCGCGCAGGACATCAATTACGACGACGTCGGCGTCGGTGGTTCGTTCGGTAATCAGAACGACCTTGCGTTTGTGTTCAACCCTGCTGCAGCCGGGCTGGATCCGACGCTCGCCGCCGGGATGCGCACGCTGCTCGACAGCCCAGCCAACAGCGCGCGATTCTACCTTCGCGACAATCTCGGCGAGATCGCGGGGCGCAATGCAATCCGGAATCCGTTCGTGACGCAGATCGACGTGCGGTACGCGCAGCGTCTTCCGTCAATTCGTGGTCAGGCGGTCGAACTCACGGTTGATCTCTTCAATGCTGGCAGCTGGCTGAACAAGACGTGGGGTGGTGGCGGCGTTCGCGTGGTGCCGGCGGCGAACCAGACGCTGCTGCGTGTGACTGGTTTCGATGCGGTAACGCAAAACTACCGCTACGCGGTCAACCCCACGTTCGGGCAGCGCGTCACGATCGGCAATCGGCACCAGGTGCAGGCGGGAGTGCGGTACCGGTTCTGATACTCGGCGAGCATCAGCGGGGATGTGAGCAAGGGCGTCGACGGAGAGCTGTCGGCGCCCTTGGCGTTTCAGAGCGCTGTCCTGTCGTGGCCCCGTGGTGTGATCCTCGTTTCGCATGGTGCCATCTTTTTCCGAGGCGTGTTTCCCGACCCGCTGCGCCCTTGGCCCGGTGCGCGCGCTCCTTCTGCTGTCTGCGGGAACGCTGCGTTTGTGTGTTCCGGCGCCGCTCGCGCGTACTCGGCCGCGGCGGTGTCAGTGGCTGTGCGCGTCGTGTCGCGCGTCGATGTCCACACTCGGGACAAGTCGTCGAGCCGTCCGACCTCGCCTGGCGTGGTTGGTGACGTACTGACGGCGCCGGATCAATGGCCTGCCTGCGACGAAGGCTACCGCCAACGGAATACACGTCCATATGATTGCACCCTGAGGGCCATCGCTTTCTCAGGCGCGCTGGCCCCGGCCGGTCCCCGCGCCGCACGATGGCGCGTAAGGACCGCAATCACACGGCACTGGAGTTCAGCAATGCCCAGATATATGACGATCGCCAGTTTGATGTGGCTGGCGCTCACTGCATGCTGCGGGGCGTCGCTCGCCGCCCAGCGCCCCGTCAAGGTCTTCATCTCGGTCGACATGGAAGGCATCGGTGGCGTCGTCACCTCCGAGCAGCTTGGCCCTTCCGGCTTCGAGTACGCGAAGTTTCGCGAATACATGACCGCCGAGGCGCTGGCGGCGATCGCCGGTGCCCGCGAGGCTGGAGCGACGGAGTTCGTCGTCGCTGACGCACACGGCAACATGCAGAATCTGCTGATTGATCGGTTCCCTGCTGGTGTCACCATCATCCGCGGCGCACCACGACCATTGATGATGATGGAAGGCATCGACTCCAGCTTCAGCGCGGTGATGTTCATCGGCTACCACTCGGGCACCACCAACACGCAAGGGGTGCGGGCGCACACCATTTCCAGCGCGAGTTTTGCGGCGGTGCGATTGAACGGCCAGCCGATGTCCGAGTCCGGGATCAACGCGATCATCGCCGGAAACTTCGGCGTACCGGTGGTACTGGTCTCGGGTGATGAGCAGGCCGTGGGCGAGGTGCAGAAGATGATCGCCAATGTGGAGGGGGCGGTGGTGAAGCGTTCGATCAGCTTTCACGCTGCTGCCGTCATGACGCCCGAGGCATCACAAGCGCTTGTCCGGGTGAAGGCGAAAGCGGCCATCCTTCGGTTGAAGGAGTTCAAGTCGCTGCCGGCGCGCGGTCCCTTCCAGCTGGAACTGACCTACAAGAGCTACACTCCGGCCGAAATGATGTCGTATCTGCCAGGTACGGAACGCACCGATGCGCACACGATCCGGTTCCGCGCGGCATCTATCGTGGACATCTCGCGGTTCATCGAGTTCGCGATCAGCTACCGGCCGGACCTGACGCCGTAGTGCAGGGCAGGAGTGAGCGTGTACCGACCCGAGTCGTGCTGCTCACTCGTAACGGCGGACGCGAGGCTGAACGCTCCGCTGCATTGATGGCGCTTACGCGCGAGGTCATGCTACGGCCTGGGTGCATGCGCCATTGTCGGGGTGTGCGCGGTTGGCTCTCGGAGCCAGCCTGCCGAGCGTCGCGTATGGCGGTGCCAGTCACCCGAGTGCTGGCAACTGCCGATCCGCTCGACGCGTGCTGGGCGTCGCGTTCACCGGGTCGCCGTCGCGACGTTACCGCGCCGCTTCCACCGAGAAGCGCCGGAACGCCGTCACGACATCTCGTTTCGCCCACAGCCCGATGCGTCCGCTCACTGGCGCCTCGAGTTCGAAACGGGCGTCGAGCTCCGGGTGCCCCGTCACGAGCGCGGTGATGTGTCGGCCGTCGAGCCGCACCACCAGCTCATGCCACGCCCCGAGGGGCAGTTGCTTCAGCCCTGCGCCCTTCGAGATCACTCGCCGCTCGCCGGCCGAGAATCCCCAGAGCGCGAGATTGCCATCCTTGGTGTTGTAGCGCACGAAGTGATACTCGCCGGTGGGCTGCATCCCCAGTACGATCCCCGCCGACTGATCGGTCGGGCCGGAGATCAGCTTGAAGCCCACGCGAAGTGTGCCACCGCGGAAGTCCGGTGTCTCACGGTCGATCGCGATCGGGAATGCGTTGGGTGATGTCGCGTTGGCAAGAAAGGACTCTGTCGCAGCGCCAAACAGTGCGCTGGCGATCGGCATCAGGACGTCGCGCGATGACTGGCCGCTCCACTGCGACCCGTCGGTGAGGATTGCTGCTGCGTCGTCCGAATGTGGCAACCAGAGGCCGACGACGCCGTGCATTCTGCTCGCCGATGGTTGCAGCGCAAGCAGTACGGTCGCGATGGCGATGCGCAACATGTCAGTGTGATGAGCGGGTGAGCGAACCGATACCTGCGCCGATCAGCGGCAGGACCACCAGCCCCCAGACGCCGCCGGCACCGCGGAGAAGATCGGTGCCGAGCCAGCCGATTGGCGGAACGAGGCTGGCGACGAGCGCCACAACGCATGCCAGAACATGGCCGACCAGTGCGCCCCAGAAGGCGTGCTGTCGCCGGACCGATTCGCGGCGCAGGCGATGCCCCGCCATCAGGAGAGTGAGCGGCACACCGGCCAGCCCGATGATCAGTACGAGCTGCTGGAGCGTGCTCACGCGTCACCAGTCGGGCGAGACCGCATCAGGCGTGGTGCGAGCCAGAGCCAGTAGCCCGTGATCAGCGTGACGATCAACGCGATGGCCCCCACATCCGAGAGAAGGATGAAGCCGTCGCCGAAAATCTCGCCGGAGTGCAGTTTCTCGAGAAAGACGTCGTTCCGCGCACCGACGTGCAGTATCCGTCCGGTGGCCAAATCGATCGTCACCTCGGTATTGCTGCGATCACGAAAACGCACCTTCACGAACCCGTTTCGCGGTCGCACGTCCATCCGGTCGATGAGGGCCGGATCAATGGGCATCTCGTCTCGCCACCCATCGCGTGCATCGCTCGGCGCCGCGAGCAGGGCCGCGCGGGCGAGCGACTCGAGCGAGACCGACGCCCCCAGCGGCGCATCGGTGGTGTGCGGCACATCCGGCATGAGGCCGAGGCCACGTTTGTGGTTGAGCAGGACTCCGGTGATCGAGATCGACACCAACGTGAGCGTCGCGATGACGCCCAGCCAGAGGTGGGCGTAGAATGCTCCGCGGGTCCACCGACGACGCACGGCAGGGAGCTCCACTGGCTTCTCAGGTGGCATACGGATGGTCAGCGGGGAATTCGCGAGCCCAATCGTCATGCTAACCGGTCGGCGTCGGCATCGGGAGTCGAGTGCGGCGTTTCCTGGCTTGGCACTCCAGCCCGGACAGCGAGCGCCGCTGGTCTGACACTTGTGTCAGGTGATACCCTCCCACTGGTTGAGCACCGGCGCGTGCTGCACCGCCGCGACTGCTGTCGCCACTTGGAGAGGAACGCATGGATATCGAACACGAACTCGTCATTCCCGCGCCGATCGAGCGGGTATGGGCCTGTTTTGCGACCGCTGACGGCCTCAACGCCTGGTGGACGAATACTGCCAGTGCAGACCCGCAGCCCGGAAGCCGATTTACGTTCGGCTTCGACGCAGCGCATCAGTGGGCCGGCATCGTGCGGGTGCTGTTGCCCCCCACCGCGATCGAGTGGGAAATGACCGAGACCGCGTCGATGCCGGACTGGCAGGGTACCCGCGTCGGCGCGAGACTGTGGGACGAAGGCGACGCGACGCGGCTCCATTTCTATCACCGTGGCTGGCCTGCCGCGACCCAGCACATGCGCATCTCGTCATTCTGCTGGGCCGCCTATCTGCGTCTGCTGGGGCGGTACTGCGTCCTCGGTGAGGTCGTGGCCTATGAGCGACGTGATGATCTCTGTTGACCACGCGCTCGCAGCGGCGCGACCCCAGTCTTCGCGCCGGCGTGCGACCCGTGGCGCACCTCGCGCAACGGCCTGTGAATAGTCGGCGTCGCGACGCTGACCCTGCCGCGCCTCTGGCTGGCTCCTTGATCCTTACGGCGCGCGCTTCAGCAGTTCCGCGGGTAGCGGGTTCCCCGGCCGCTCGCTATCCCAGAAGATCGTTACCACGTACCAGCGATCAGCGCCCTTGAAGAGCTGAATGCTGTTCACGCCGCGGGCGAAGGGTGGTGACTCCAGCGTATTGCGCGAATCGTAGGCACTCATGATGTGCCACACGTTGCCGTACGACGTCGTGGCGCGCCCGATCTCACGCTCGAAGAACCCATTGGCCATCAGTCCGGGACCGGCCGCGGTGATGTACTCCTCGACCGTCCACGACCGCAGCCGCGGTGCACCATCCGAGCCAAGCCCGGTCGGGATCAATCTCGCATTCGGCGCAAACAGTGTGCGGAGCCGATCGAAATCCCGCGGTGCACCTTTCGGGCCCGAGATGGACGCGTACAGCGCCGCAATGATGGCATCGAGCGAGGCGACATCACGCGGATCGGCCGAGCGCACCGCTGGCGGCGCCGCTGCCGGCGTCGTCTGTGCGCCAAGTGAGGGTGTGAACGCAGCCAGCAGCAGTGAGGACAGCACAGCCGAGCGGCGGAGGTGATGTGTGCGCATGGGGCTCCCGGAAAAGCGGCAGGTGAACGGAGACGCACGGACGGACGCCTCGCGCCCATCACGACACATGAATCTGATGCGGGGTGCGTGCGTTGTCGCGGGGGTGGTCGCCGTTGCTCCAGTCGGGGGACGCGCGCTCGGATGATGTTCAGCGCGCTGTGGCGCTCGCCGCCGGCATGCCGCCAGTCCGCAGGAACTCCGCGAATTCCTCCGGCAGGCCCGCATCGATGACGCCCCTCGCTGCCGCGTCGACATCGTACGCGACGCGCACGAACTCCACCTCAGCGGGCCCATCACCGAGCGTGAGCCGCACGTATCCCGCACGCCAGTCGCCATCCTTCGGCCGGCCGACACTGCCGGTGTTCACGAAGTGTATGCCGTCCGCGCTGCGGTGCCATGGTTTGTGCGTGTGCCCGAATGCGATCACGTCGCCCGCCCTGAGGCCGACGGTGGCGGCCATCTTCAGGCAGAAGTCATCCGAGCGATCCTCAGTCCAGTACAGCGTGTTGAGCGTGGGTGTGCCATGCACCAGTACCAGCCGCGGACCGGAGGCGTGTCCACCCAGTGGCCGCAGCTCGATCGAGAAGGGCAGCGCGGCGAGCGCCCGCTTCGTCTCCGCGGTCACGGTGCGGCGGGTGAACTCGTAGCTGATGTGTGCCAGCTCCTCCTGCCGCGGTGTCTCACTCTTGCACCCGCAATGCTTGTAGTCGGTGGCGACAGTGGAATCGTAGTTGCCGGCAATACCGCTGATGCCGCGGTCGGCCAGGCGTGCCACGACTTCATTCGGATGGCTCGAATACCCGACCAGATCCCCGAGGTGGCAGACTGCGTCGGTGTCCGCGCGCGCGTCGATGTCGGACAGCACGGCATCGAGCGCCGGCAGATTGGCGTGGATGTCGGAGATCAGGGCGTAGCGCATGTCGGGCACCGGCGGCAGCGTGGCAGGAACATCTCTGAATACTGAGGATGCCTGGACACCGCAGGGACTGTCAACGACGGGGGCGGTACTGTCGTGTAACTTTCGGCCTGCCACCTTTCAGCGAAGAACCGTTGCATGCGACTCCCCGTCTTCCCTGCGCCATGGATCGCTGCAGGCGCCGCCGCGCCGCTCACGGCTCCGTGGGCGAGAGCTTGCAAGCGATGAGCGCCATGGCGCATGAACCTGTCGCCGGGGCCGCGGCCGCGGCGACAGCGCCGCGCCGCCCCGACACCGCCCGCTTTCCTGTGCTCGATGGGCTCCGCGGCGTCGGCGCCATTGCGGTCATCCTCGATCACGTGCCCCCCAAAATGGTCCATGGGTTTCTGCCCGGGCGCGCCCTCTCGGTGGATTTCTTCTTCGTGCTGAGTGGGTTCGTGATCGCACATGCATACGGCCAGCGACTCGCGTCGGGGCTCTCGCCCGCCGCGTTTCTGCGGCTGCGTCTGATCCGCCTCTATCCGCTCTACCTGCTCGGCCTGCTGGTTGCCCTGCCATTGGCCGTGTATGGAGCGCGCACCTCCGGGCGAATCAGCGCCTTCGTCGTGACGTTGTGCTTCGCCATCATCTTGCTGCCGAGGCCTTCCCTGCGAGGCGTGTGGGACAACCTGTCGCTCTACCCGCTGAACGGGCCGGCGTGGTCACTCTTCTACGAACTCGTCGCGAATGTGGTCTACGCGTTCGTTGCGCGGCTGCTCACCCTCAGGCGCCTGGCGGCGCTGCTGCCGTTGCTGGCGTTCTGTCTCGTCTGGGCGCTCTATCGACATGAAGGCGCGCACGGGCCGGGTTATCTCTGGCTGCACGCGGATGCCGGCCTGGCACGCGTGATGTTCGGCTTTTTCGCTGGCGTGTTTATCTATCGCCTCCGCGATGTTCGTCGCGCGCCCGGACTGCCGGCGTGGCTGTCAGTGGTGATCTTCCTTGCCGTGATCGCCGTTCCGGCAGCCGGCGCGTGGCAACCACCGTATGAGGGATTCGTCTCGATCGTCGTGTTCCCGCTGCTCGTGAGCGCAGCGGCGAATTCACACGTGGACGGGATGGCCGAAGTCATCTGCACCACACTCGGACGGCTGTCGTATGCGATCTACATGCTGCACGTCCCGCTGCTCGGCGCGCTGTCCTTCGGGCTCGAGCAGGCTGGCGCGTATCCGCCAGGCGTCGTCTTCATCGGTATCGCGATTGCGCTCAGCATCGTAGCAGCGATGATCGCGGACGAGTGGTACGACCAACCGATGCGGCGCTGGCTGTCGCGGTTCGCACCCCGCCAGTAACCCGCCCGGATACCGCGTGGCGCGCGGCGCCTGTGCGGCGTGGCGTCAGTCAGCGTATGGATAGTCCGGATCCGACAGGCGCGCTGCCAGCGCGACGCCCTCCGGACCCGCCAGATCATGCGCCATCTCGACGAGTTGCTGGCTCAGGTGGCTGCCGAAGCGCACCAGCTGCACCGCCCGGCTGCGTCTCGCCAGCAGCCAGGCCATCGTCGTCTTGTCTGCCTTCGCGATGTTGCACGCCAGACAGCACAGCACGAGGTTGTCCCGCCGGTCGTAGGCGGTCATGCCGCGTCGCGGGGCGACATGGTCGAGGGTGAGGTCGCGGGCGGGGACGCGTCGGGCGCAGTAGGCGCAGGTGAGCCCGTGCTGCGCCACGAGCCATTCGCGGGTCTCAGTGTAGGCGGCGCGTCCGGTGGGCATCGACGAGAGGGCCGAATCACCCTGGCCGCGGCCACGTCGCGGGCGTTTTGCTGGAGCTTTCCGGACGGCCGCTGCCGGGGCGGCGGGTGCTGAGACGGGCTTCGAGCGAGAGGGCATCGGAGATGGAATCGGGCGGCCGCGGCGTCGCTGCGGCATGGGTGTGGCGGTCGAATACGCAACTGGATCACGACCAATCTACGTCGGTCATCCGCGCGAGTCGTCCGCCGGACGGGGGGCGCTCCGCGAAGCACATGTGATGCCACGGAATTTCAGGACCCAGCTTCCATCCGCGTGCCGCCGGCAACGCTCGCACGCGCGAAGCTGATCGCAGGTACCCGGTGCCGCTGGTCGTAGTTCACCGAGGGACACGCAGCGCGCGAGTGAGCCCACGTGCGCCGTCGCGTGCCAGGGATCACTGGTTGCGTGGGATCGCCACGACTCCGGGCTTGGAGTACAGATCCACCTCCTTGGATCGCGCGACGTCGAGCTGCGGCTTCTTGTTGCCGATCGACAGGCTGGTCCCGCGCGGCAGGCCTGGTCTCGCGCCACCTTCCTGAATGAATGCCGCCGGCCAGGACCTGACGTTGCGCCCATCGTCCTCGAACGTGATCCCGCTTGGCACGTAGTTGTACCGGTTGACGCGGTACGCCATCCCCGCGAAAACTCCCGTCTTGCCGTCTTTCGGAAACGGGGAAGTGTAGACCCCTACCTGCGCGCCCTGCGTCACGTAGACGTGGAAGTTCGAGCAGAAGCTCGGGTCCACGTTGATCGTGAAGTGAATCGCGACATCGCGTTGGTGAATTCCCTTCCGGACGACGACCTCCGCAGCCTCAGAGCGCAGCGCGTCACCGAGCTTACGGAACTCTTCCGGCATGGCGGCGGGCGGATTGGCCATGCCCGGGATGTTCAGTACGGCGAGTACGAGTGGCCGCATTTCCGCCTCGGTCAGGCTGCTCTCATGGTTCGGCACGCCGACACCGGCCACGCCCTGCATGAAATCCGTGCCTTTCCACTGATTGTCGAACGTGATTTTGGGCACAGCAGGGCTCCGGCGTGCGGTCAGCGTCCATGGTGCATTGTTGCCGGCGATGAGTACGCGGCGTAGCCTTGTGTGTCAAGCATCCCGGTGCGAAGCGGTGATGCGCTGTGCACCGAAACACATCGACAGCGTGTCGCGACGACCGTGCACCACACGCGGCTCGCGTCGCCGCTACGCAAGGAGGACACATTCGACAGCTGTGGATCTGGTCCTGTGTCATCCCGCTGCTGGCGCTCTCCGGCACGTCGGCGGGCGCCCAGCGCGTCGACTGGCCGACCCCAAGCGGCGACCCTGGTGCGATGCGCTACGCACCGATCCGTGACGTCGACCGATCGAACGTCAGTCGGCTGGCGGTCGCCTGGCGCTGGCGCACCGGCGAGCGCGACGTGCCCGCCGGTGCAACGCAGAAGCCGGCGCGCCCGGGACTCTTTCAGGCCTCCCCCGTCGTCATCGGCGATACACTCTTCGTCTCCACACCCTACGCCGCCGTCGCCGCGCTCGATGCCCAGTCAGGACGTGAGCTGTGGAGGTACGACCCGGAGGTGTGGCGAATGGGCCAGCCATCGAACGGCACTGGCTTCGTGCATCGCGGCGTGGCGACGTGGTCATCACCGCGCGAACGTCGCATCTTCATCAATGCCCGCTGGAAACTGGTCGCCATCGACGCGGCCACTGGCAAGCCGATTCCGTCGTTCGGGACCAACGGCGAAGTGGATCTCACCGCGCAACTGCGGCGACGCACGAACCGCGCGCACTACACCAACACCTCGCCACCGGTGGTGTACGGCAACCTCGTGATCGTCGGGAACGGCGTGGGAGACCGGCTGCGGTATCGCAATGACCCGCCGGGCGATGTGCAGGCGTTCGACGTGCGCACAGGGAAGCGCGTCTGGAGTTTTCACACCGTCCCCGATTCGGGCGAATTCGGCTGGAAGACGTGGGAAGACGGCGCCTATGCCTACATGGGGCATACCAACGTCTGGGCGCCGATGAGCCTCGATGCCGCACGCGGACTGTTGTTCCTGCCGGTGTCCACGCCGAGCAATGACTGGTACGGCGGCGACCGGAAGGGTGACAACCTCTTCGCCGAATCGGTGGTGGCGCTGAACGCCCGCACCGGCAAGCGGGTCTGGCACTATCAGGTCGTGCATCACGGGCTGTGGGACTACGACCTGCCCGCGCCACCGGTCCTGGCCACGATCACCTGGCGTGGGCGGCCGCGTGACGTGGTCGCGGTACCGTCGAAAACGGCCTGGGTGTATGTGCTCGATCGCCTCACGGGCAAGCCGATCTGGCCCATTCCGGAGCGGGCCGTTCCCGCCAGTGACGTGCCGGGTGAGCGCACTGCACCCACACAGCCGATGCCGACGCTGCCGGCACCGTTTGCGCGTCAATCGGTGACCGAGGATGATCTGATCGACTTCACTCCCGAGCTCAGGCAGCGCGCGCTGGCCGAGTTCAGGAAGTACCGCAGTGGCCCGCTGTTCACGCCGCCGTCGCTGCAGGGCACCATCACGATGCCCGGTGCAATTGGCGGCGCAGGGTGGGGCAGCACGTCGTACGATCCGGAGTCACACACGTTGTTCGTCAAGGCGACCAACAGCCCGGCGCTCTATCGCATTCAGCGCGGCACACCGAATGACACGATCGGCTTCGAGTACACCGCCGACCTGCCGCGCAGCGGCATTGGCGTCACCGCCGATCCAGACTCGGGCCGGAATGACCACGCCCCGCCGGAGCAGCTGCCGCTGATCAAGCCACCCTACGGCACGATGACGGCCATCGATCTCAACACCGGCGCGACGCGCTGGCAGGTGACGTTCGGCGACACGCCGTCCATTCGCGGGCATCCGTTGCTCAGGCACCTCACACTCCCGCCGCTGGGCGTCGCTGGCGCGCCTGGCGGCACCGTGACGAAGGGCGGTCTGCTCTTCGCGACAGGTGGCGGCACCGTGCTGTATGCGCTCGACACGCGCGACGGTCGCGTGCTCTGGCAGTTCGAGCTGCCCGCCGGGCGTGGGTACGCAAACCCGGTGTCCTATCGCGGCGCCAACGGGCTGCAGTACATCGTCGTCGCCAGCGGCGGCGGCGAAAATGCTGAGCTGATCGCGTTTGCGCTCGATGGCGCGCGGTGAGCCGGCGGGCGGCGCACCGTCCGCCCGCAGATCGTCACCGGCGGCACGTCAGCCGACGCGAGTCGGACCGGATGGTGTCGGCAGCACTGCCGGTGCGCTGGGTGCCGCACGGAGATCCATGATCGAACCGCGCGTTTCTGTCGGCGTATACTTCTTCTTGTCACAAGCGGCGAGGACCAGCAGCGCAACGGTCAGGCGAATCAGTGAGCGACGCATGGTGAGCTCCGGCGGTGAGGGGCGTGGAAATCGGTAAAGCCTGCACCAGATAGCCGTTGTCATTCACGAATGCTTCTCACTGACCAGCCTCAGGCGCCTGCCAGTGCGCTTCGCGAAACGCTCCGATTCGTTGCCGAGCTCAGCCAATATGGCGGCGTGAGCCAGGCGATCGTTTCTTCCTGTCCTTCCCCGGGCTCCCAATGCCGCACGACGCCACCTACGCCCGAGTGCCGCACGCCGACCCTGGATCCACCCTCCCGCCCGGCTGGCAGTTCGGCGCGATGTACCAGGTCTTCGTCCGCGCCTTCCAGGATTCCAATGGCGACGGGATCGGTGACCTGCCGGGCCTCATCGCCCGACTCGACTACCTGAAAGGACTCGGCATCACCGGGCTCTGGCTGATGCCGATCATGCCGAGCCAGGACCGCGATCACGGCTATGCGGTGACGGACTACCGCAATGTCGAGCCGCAGTACGGCACGATGGACGATCTCGATGCCCTCGTCGCCGCGGCCCATGCCTGCGGCATCGGCGTGATACTCGACTACGTGATGAATCACAGCGCCGCGCAGCACCCTGCGTTCGTCGCGGCGCGCGGCGCGGTCGGCAGCGAGTTCCGCCACTGGTTCCTCTGGGAATCGATCAAGCCCGACGGCTGGAGCATCTATGGCGGTGATCCATGGCACGCCGATCCGACGGGGTTCTATTTCGGAGCGTTCTGGGACCAGATGCCCGACTGGAACCTGCGAAACCCCGACGTCATCGCCTGGCATCACGATAACCTGCGCTTCTGGCTCAACCGCGGCATCGACGGCTTCCGCTTCGACGCCGTCGGCAACCTGATCGAGACCAGCAAGTGCGAGTACGTGAACCAGCGGGAGAGTTACGCGATCGTCGCCGGTCTCGAGGAGCTGATCGATTCCTATCAGAACCGCTACATGGTCTGCGAGGCACCGGCTGACCCGCTCGGCTTTGCCAATGCGCATCCAGGCGGCAGCGCCTTTGCCTTTGGGCATCACCGCGACCTGATCGAGGCCGCCAAGGGTGATACGCGTGCGCTCGAGCTGGTGGCGGGCTTTCCCCCGATCGCACCCCCGACCATCGCCACGCTGCTGTCGAATCATGACTCGTTCGCGGGGACACGCGTGTGGGACCAACTCGACGGAAACCTCGAGATGATGAAGCTCGCGGCCGCGATGTACCTCCTGCAGCCCGGCGTGCCCTTCATCTACTACGGTGAGGAACTCGGCATGGCGGCCGGTCGCGGGATGGGCCAGGACGAAAGCCTGCGTACGCCAATGAGTTGGACGCATGGCGACGGTCGCCCCGATTTCACCACCGGCGTCCCGTTCCGCGCCCCGTCGCACAACGCCGGTGGGAACAACTACTCCATGCTGCGCGCCGACCCTGATTCGATCTTTCATTTCTACAAGGCGATGGTGGGGTTGCGCATCATGCGACCCTCGATCGCACGCGGGACGTACGACGACGTGGTGGTCCACGGCCCGACACTCAGCTTCGTCAGGCGGCTCGACGACGACGAAACCGTCATCGCCATCAATGTCGGCCGGGATGCGGCGACGCTGCGCGTCCGAGGCCTCGAGCCAGGTGCTGCCTATGCCGCGCTGTACCCGTCCACCTGGCAGCCGCTGATCGTCGAGGAGGATGGCACGCAGACGATTGTCCTGCGCCCCCAATCGGTGGCAGTGTTCAGTCGGAGCGGACGACCGGTCGCCGTGCAGCGCAGCGCTGGAGCGTAGGTTCGTTTCGGCAGTGACGGACCGGCACTGCCGCGGGTCGGGCTCGTTTTCTCGGGGAGATCATGCACGTCTTTCGTCAGCGGTTTGCCATCACCGTCATGGTGTTCGCCTCGACCACGCTCGGTGCGCAGGCGCGACCACTTTTCAACGGGACGAACCTCGCCGGATGGCACGTCGACGTGCCGGCCATCGACACGACACCCAGCCTTGGTGCGCCGTTTTCGGCCCGCGACGGGTTGCTGGTGATCGCCGGCGAACCGCGCGGGCACCTCATCTCCGATTCGTCGTTTCGCAACTATCGACTCGCGGTGGAGTACCGCTTTCCGGCCGCGCCCGGGAATGCCGGGCTCCTGATTCACGCGTCCACACCGCGCGCGCTCTACGCGATGTTTCCCAAGTCGATCGAAGTGCAGATGGAGTCGGGGAACGCCGGCGATTTCTGGTGCATCGTCGAGGACATCACGGTGCCTGACATGGTGCGCCGTCGTGGGCCGCGCGACCAGTGGGGGATCACGGAAGGGAAGGGACGGCGCATCCGGCATCTTCTGGACGGGCGCGAGAAGCCGCTTGGCGAGTGGAACCGGATCGTGGTCGAGGCGCGCGGGCGATCGATCACCGTCTGGGTGAACGGCACGCTCGTCAACCGCGGCACGAATGCCACCGCCGACCGCGGCCAGATCGCGATCCAGTCCGAGGGGGCGGCGGTCGAGATCCGCACGGTGAACCTGACACCCCTTCGCGCACGCTGAATCCGTGGCGAAGGGGCCTGGACGGCGATGTGCGAGCTACAGCCCCAGATGCCGTAGGACGTGCGGCGGCGGCCCTTCGAACTTTGCCAGCGGCACGTTGCCGACATACTGCAGATCCTTCATCCCGGCATCGGTGGTGTAGAAGCCGCTGGCGGTGAGGTCGCGGATCTGATCGAAGAACCGGGCCGCGGCCTGAAACTCCGGCTTCGCCTTCGGCAGAAAACAGATGTCGTCGCAGATCTGTGTGCGCTCGGCGACCGTCAGGGCGGTGAACCGCCGGGCAAAGCGCCGCTGACTTTCCACGTCGAGCCAGACCAGGCCTCCACGAACGCGCACCAGCGCACGTTCGGCCCAGTCATACGGCGCACTGACGTACTCGTTGATGTAGCGATGCGCGCCCACGGCCGACGCACTCGGACTCTTCTCGTCGGCTGGGATGATCATGTCGCAGAGTGCCGCCAGCGTCGTCATTTCGGCCGCCGACAGCAGCCGTGGCCAGTTGGCCGTCGGCGTGATCAGATCAGGGTCGGTGGCCGTGCCGCGCGGACCGGATTTCGGTGGCACCGGGGCGCTGGGCAGCACACGTGTTCGCGCGCCGGCGGGTGACGGCTGCTGCGCATCGGCACTCGAGGGCGCGAGCCCCTCACCCAGCGTTGCCCCCGCCGCCGCGGTGGCAATGACCTTCAGTGCTTCACGCCGATCCATCGGGGCCGGCTGCTCATCAGCAGCTGCGTCGTGCAGTTCATCGCGCATCAGATGTTCCCCCGCTGCATTTCGGCCATGATGTGATCACAGGTGCGCCATGCCAGCGCCAGGATCGACAACGTCGGATTCTTGTCGGCATTCGAGACGAACACCGAGCCGTCGGTGACGAACAGGTTCTTCACGTCCCACGACTGGCCATACTGGTTGAGCACCGAGGTCTTCGGGTCGGTGCCCATGCGACAGGTGCCGACCTCGTGAATGATCTCACCGCCGTTCGCGATCGCCTTCGCCCCATCCGTCTGCACCGTGCCCTGGACCTTGCCACCCATCGCCGTGATCATCTCGGCGAACGTCTTCACCATGTGTGCGGCCTGCTTCGTTTCGTGCTCCGACCATTTCCAGTGGAACCGCAACACCGGAATGCCCCACTGATCCACCACGTTCGGATCGATCTCGCAATACGAATCCTCGTTCGGGATCATCTCGCCGCGGCCCGAGAAGTACATGAAGCTGCCGTAGTAGCGACGGGCCTCTTCCTTGAAGCGCTTGCCGTAGGCGCCGTTGGTGTAGGTCTCCAGGCCACCGAAAATGCCCGGGCCGGGCATGTCACGCCCGCCGCCGAACTCGATGTGATAGCCGCGCGCGAACCCGAGCTTGCCGGCCAGCTGATTCTTGTACTCCCACCAGGGCACATACATGTGCATGCCGCTGGCGCCGTCCTGATTGTGCGGCGGCAGGTTCTCGAGCGCCGGGATCTGGCCGCCGATGCCTGCACCCACCGTGTCCATCAGGTACTTGCCAACCAGGCCGCTGCTGTTCGAGACACCGTTCGGGAAGAGTGGGCTCTTCGAGTTCAGCATGATCCGCGCACTTTCGCAGGCACTGGCGGCGAGCACCACGACGCGCGCCTTCACCTGACGGTCGGTGCGTGTCGTCTTGTCGATGTAGCGCACGCCGGTGGCCTTCCCGCTGGCATCGACGATCAGTTCGCGCACCATCGCGTCGGGCACGATGTCGACGTTGCCGGTCATCATCGCCGGCGGCAGCAGCACGGTGGTCGACTGGAAGTTCGCCTTCACCGAACAACCCCAGCCGCAGGGTGTGGCCCACAGGCAGGCGGCGCGCTGTCGCATGGACTGGGCGAGCACCTTTTGCGCCAGTGGATTGTTCGGGTGGATCTTCTTCGGCAGCACATCGGCGTCCTGTCGCTGCGTCATGATCGCGAGATGCGCCGGAATGACCGGAATGCCCATTGGCGCCGCAAGCTTCTTCGTCAGCAGCTCCGGCGCGCGTGGCGCGGGTGCCGGCTGCAGCACACCCGGCGGTGACCCCGGTGTGTTCTCGAGGTTGTCGTCGCCGCCGTAGACGCCGATCAGCATTTCGGTGCGATCGTAGTACGGGGCCAATTCGTCGTACGTCATCGGCCAGTCGGCCCCGAGCCCGTCGCGCGTCTGCGGCTTGAAATCGTATTCGCCCATTCGGAGCGAAATGCGTCCCCAGTGGTTGGTCCGACCCCCCAGCATGCGGGCGCGCCACCACCGGAAGTCGGTGCCGGGCGCATTGGTATACGGTTCCCCGGGCACCTCCCAGCCGCCGTCCACGGTGGCATCGTAGAAGCCGAACGGCTTGTGTTTCGTGCCGGCGCCGAGCAATGGCGCCTGGCGGGGCAGCTTGAACATCGGGGTTTCGCGCACCGGGTCGTAGCTGCGACCCGCCTCGAGCACGCACACCTTGAGGCCGGCCACGGCCAGCTGGTACGCCGCCATGCCGCCGCCGGCGCCTGATCCGACGACGATCACATCGTAATCCGTCTGTGACTTGGGACTGGCCTGAACCACGTCGTGCACTCCTGAAAAAATGTCCGCCGGGGAACATAGCCACGTGACCTGTGCCGCGTCCGCGCGTCGAAAGGCTGGAATGGACGCAGATCGCACCTGGGCGGTCTGCAACGCCGTTCCACCTGCACCTGGCCCGGTCTTCGGTCACTCCAGCACTCCGCAATGCGAACGCCCCTGGCGCACCCCGCCATCAGTCACCCTCAATCTCAGGGAGCCCGCCTCGAGCGATTGCGCGACGTGTCCGTTCGCGCGGAAATCGCCGGTCGTGTTGCCTCGACGCTCGAGTTCTGCTGCGCCGACAGTGAGCACGATCTGGCGGCGGCCCAGGAGCAGCTCGATGCGGAAGCGCTGGCGTGGCTGGTGCTGTGTGATCGCGGCTGGCCCGCCACGGTGCGCCCCGCGCCGGACTCGCTGGCCGCCGCTCGGGAATGGATGGCCGCGTGGAGCGAGCTGGTGAGCCTGCCGGTGGCCGCGGACGGATCCGCCGCTCACGGTCGGCACCGGGACATTCGCCTGACGCTCTTTCTCTGTGAGCTGAAGCTGCGGCCCGCACTCCCAGAGGAGGTATGGAGCCTGGTCGGGCCGCTCAATCCCACCGGACAGGCCACGCTCGCCTGCGTGCTGCAGGCGCTGGCGGTCTGGGTCGAAGCGAATACCAAAGCGCTGTCCGCCGCCAAGCGCACGTTGCATTTGCGCGAGCGATTTGATCGCGTGTCACGCGAGCTCGATGCTCTCGGCCTGCATGCACCAGCCAATCCACTGGACATCCGGAGTTGGCGATCCGTGGCCGCCTCCGCGCGCGCAATCGCCGCCGAATAGAGCCTTCCAATTTCGGACGGATCAGATCCGATACCGGATCTGACGTTCCGCGGCACCACCGACCCAGCGGCGAGTCTTGCTCGCTCGCGCGTGCCTCAGTTACACTATACGGGAATTGGTTCGGCGTCGGGAATTGGTTCGGCGTCGGGAATTTCTCGGCCGTCGCTCGATGGCCTGTTGCGATGGCTGGTGTGCCAGGGCTGTCCACCGTGTGTTCGGGCTCCGCCGACGGAGTTCCGACACGAGTGGGGCGGCAACTTTGCTGAGGCATGTGCGCGACGTGCTTGGCCTGAGTGTTCGCCATAGTCAACTCTCGCTGGCCCGCGTGTCGTCTGCGCCGGGCGCTGCAGGCCCGTCCGCCGGTGCTGCGTCACTCGCGGTGCGGCTGGAGCGTCTTGGCGCCGAAGCCGCCCGAACGATGGACGCCGCGGCCGCCGCGCGGCACGATCAGCAACTGGCCTGGATCGTATTGCGGGACAGGGGATGGCCCAGTGCACACCGCACGACGGGCGTCGATCCTGCGACAGTGCGAGCCTGGCTGCGCACCTGGGCGCATTTCGTCTCGCTGCCGGACCGACTCACCTCCGCACAGGAGCTGATTCGGTCCCAGCTGATTCGGCGCCATCTGGAGCGGTGGGAGACCGCCCTGCGCTCCGACCTGCCGGCCGACGTGTGGGGAGTGATTGGTCCACTGGATCGGACGGGGAGAGCCACGCTCGCGTGCGTCTTGCAGGCGCTCGATCGATGGTGGCTGACGACGGAGCGGTGTGATGCGTTGTCCGGCGAGAAGCGTCGCCTCTCGAGAGAGCTGGCGGCGATCGGCGACGAAGTCCGACCCCTCGGCTTTCAGGTGCCGTGGGCTCCGCTCGATCTCGACGCCTGGGCCATGATTGCCGCCGCGGTTCTTGGCACCAACGCGCCGCCACCGCAGAGCGCGATGCCGTAGCCCCGTCAACGCTTTTCCGTCCGGCCAGTATCACCGGCTGCCGGGGCTCGATATGCTGCTCCATGACCCCGCGCCAGCCACCCGTCGTTGCCGAGCCGCCCCAGCGCGGCTCGACCCCTCCCACGCGCACGCTTCGCGAACGCCTGGGTGCGATCCGGAACATCCCGCCGTTTCTGGCCCTGATCTGGGCGACCAGCAAGTCACTCACGCTCGGCACCATGCTGCTTCGACTGGTGCGCGCGGTGTTGCCGGTGCTGACGCTGTATGTGGGCAAGCTGATCATCGACGAGGTCATGGCACGGGCGACGATCGGTGTTGCGCCGGGCAGCGTCAGCGACTGGATCCGAAGTGTCGCGTCACACCGGTTGCTCTGGTTGCTGGCGGCGGAACTGGTGCTCGCCGTGAGTTCGGACCTGCTAGGCCGATTGGTCTCGCTGTTCGATGTGCTGCTGGCCGAACAGTTCTCGAACAGCACCAGCATCCGGCTGATGGAACATGCGGCCACGCTCGATCTCGAGGATTTCGAGGATAGCGAGCAGCAGGACAAGCTGGAGCGCGCGCGACGTCAGGCGTCTGGGCGCATGTCGCTCATGAATCAGCTGTTCGGGCAGGCTCAGGACATCATCACCATCGCGACGTTCGGTGTTGGCATGGTGGCGTATGCACCCTGGCTGATCGTGCTGTTGTTCGTGGCGCTGATACCGGCGTTTCTGGGCGAGGCGTACTTCAACGAGCGCAGTTACTCGCTGGCCTATTCGCGCACCGCCGATCGCCGTGAGCTGGACTACATCCGGCAGACCGGCGCCAGTGTCGAGACGGCCAAGGAAGTGAAGATATTCGGCCTCAATGGGTTTCTCATCGAACGATACCGGACGCTGGCCGCAGACTTCTACGTCGCCAACCGGAGCCTCGCGCTGAGACGTGCGGGATGGGGCGGTGCGCTCACCGCGCTCGGCACACTGGGCTACTACGTCGCCTACGCGTTGATCGTGTTCCGCACACTCACCGGCCAGTTCTCGATCGGCGACCTGACCTTCCTCGCCGGGTCGTTCCGACGGTTGCGCACCCTGCTGGAAGGTTTGTTGATCGGCTTCACGCAAACCGCCAGTCAGGCGCTGTACCTGGATGACCTGTTCTCCTTCTTCGACGTCCAGCCGGAGATCACGTCACCCCCTCATCCGCGACCCTTTCCGGTGCGGCTGCAGCAGGGGATCGTCTTCGAGGACGTTGGCTTCCGGTATCCGGGCGCCGAGCGCTGGGCGGTGCGGAACCTGAGCTTCACGCTCCGCGCCGGCGAAGTGCTGGCGCTGGTGGGAGAGAACGGTGCCGGCAAGACGACGATCGTCAAGTTGCTGGCGCGCCTGTACGATCCCGTTGAAGGCCGCATCCTGATCGATGGGCATGACATGCGCGAGTACGATCTCGCCCAGCTGCGCGCGAACATCGGCGTGATCTTCCAGGACTTCGTGCGCTACAACATGACCGCCGGTGACAACATCGCGGTAGGTCGCATCGCAGCGCGCACTGATCAGGCGCGGATTGCGGCGGCCGCCGACCGGAGTCTGGCGAGTGAGGTCATCGCCAGGCTGCCGAAGGGGTACGATCAGCAGATCGGCAGGCGATTCCGCAAGGGCGTCGATCTCTCGGGCGGCGAGTGGCAGAAGGTGGCCATCGCGCGTGCGTACATGCGTGACGCGCAGTTGCTGATCCTCGATGAACCGACCGCGGCGCTCGATGCGCGGGCCGAGTACGAGGTATTCGAACGCTTCAAGGAACTGAGCGACGGCAAGACCGGCGTGCTCATCTCGCATCGGTTCTCGAGTGTGCGGATGGCCGATCGCATCCTCGTGCTCGAGGAGGGACGGGTGGAGGCCTCAGGGACGCATGCGGAGCTGCTGGCGGCCCGCGGTCGGTATGCCGAGTTGTTCGAACTGCAGGCGGCAGGGTACCGGTAGGGTGTCGCTCGCCAAGCGCCCGACGCGGAGTCGAACGCGGAAATGCATGCTTTTGGGTCGAAGGGTGTTGTGCCCGTGACCCCCGACTGACCGAAGGTCGTACGCTGCGTGCATGGGTCGCGCCCGGAAGTCTCCTTGCCAGAGTCGATCGATAGCTGTATCGTTGTACGATACAGCTATCGATGGAGCTCCCATGTCTGTCGTGACGGTTTCTCCCAAGTATCAGGTCGTGATCCCGAGGGAGATTCGAGAGGCGCTCGGCCTGGTGCCAGGGCAAAAGGTGCAGGTGCTTCAGTATCAGAACCGGATCGAGTTTGTCCCGGTGCGCCCCGTCCGTTCAATGCGCGGAGTGCTCACGGGCCTCGATACGGTCGTCACCCGCGACGAGGACCGCGTGTGAACCTTCTCGACTCATCGGTGTGGCTCGAATACTTCGCGGACGGCCCGCAGGCCGACCGGTTCGCGCCGATGATCGAAGACGTCGAGCGAGTGCTGGTGCCGACGATCGTGCTCCTCGAAGTGACACGCCGGGTGATGCAGCAGCGCGGCGAGGACGCGGCGCTGCAGGTGGCCGCAGCGATGCATCAGGGACGTATCGCGGATCTCGACAGCGGCATCGCCCTCAGCGCTGCGCAACTTGGCATTGCGCACAAGCTGCCGCTGGCGGACAGCGTCATCTACGCAACGGCGCGCCAGTACAACGCGACGCTCTGGACAATGGACGCGGATTTTGAAGGGCTCGCCGAGGTGAAGTTCATTCCGAAATCGCGGTGAATTCCCGGTGGGAAGATTCACCCGTACTTGCCAGCGATGTACGCCGCCGTTCGCAGGTCGGTGGGTGCCTCGAAGACCTGCGGCGTCTCGCCGATTTCGATCAGTTCGCCGAGGAACATCACCCCGGTGCGATGGGAGGCACGCCGCGCCTGCGCCATGTTGTGCGTCACGATCACGATGGTGTAGTCCGCCACCAGCGTCTGCATCAGCGCTTCGATGCCGGCGGTGGCGATCGGGTCGAGCGCGCTGCACGGTTCATCCATCAGCAACACATCGGGCGACGTGGCCAGCGCTCGTGCGATGCAGAGCCGCTGCTGCTGCTCACCAGACAGCGAGAGGGCCGGTTGGTCGAGATGCACGCCGGCCACACCGAGCAATCCGACGGACTGCAGGCATCGATCCACGATCGCCTTCAGGGCCGCCGTTCGCCGCTCGCCGTGCAGCCGCGGACCGTAGGCCACGTTGTCGTAGACGGAGAGCGGAAAGGGGTTCGGCCGCTGGAAGACCATTCCCACGCGGCGTCGCAGCGACTCGGTGTCCACGTTCGGCGCATACAGGTCGGCGCCGTCAAGTAGGACTCGCCCCTCGATCCGCACGCCGGCCACCAGGTCGTTCATCCGATTCAGGCAGCGCAGCAGCGTCGACTTGCCGCATCCCGACGGGCCGATCAGCGCCGTGATCCGTCGCTCGGGAAAACCGAGTGTGACCTGCTTCAGGCCCTGAAACTCGTCGTACCAGAGATCGAGCTGTTCCACGCGCATCTTGTCGGTCATCCGAAGCGCCCTTCGAGATAGTCCCGCGTCCGGCTCTCAGCGGGATCCGCGAAGAGTCGCGCCGTGGGCGCCGTTTCGATCAGCTCACCCATCAGCAGGAAACTCGTGCGCGTCGCGATGCGCTGCGCCTGCCGGATGTTGTTCGTGACGAGAACGACGGTCACATCCGGTGCCAGACTTACGAGGGTGTCCTCGATTCGGCGTGTCGTGATCGGATCCAGCGCCGAACACGGCTCATCGAGCAGCACCACACTCGGCCGCAGCGCAAGCGCGCGCGCGATGCAGAGTCGTTGCTGTTGTCCTCCCGACAGTCGCGTGGCCATGAGGTCGAGTCGGTCGGCGACTTCATCCCAGAGTTGCGCCGCCTTCAGCGCATGCTCCACCATGTCGCGCAGCGTACTGCCCTCGCGTACGCCAGCAATCCGCGGTGCGTACGCCACGTTCTCGAAGATCGTGCGCGGCAGTGGTTGTGGTGTCGCGAGCACGATGCCGACCTGCCGCCGCAGCGCAGCCAGTCCATCACCGCGCTGTGAGAGCACGTCGATTCCCGCGACGGTGATCGTCCCGGTCACCGTCGCCCCATCACGCTCGACACTCAGTTTGTTGATGGAGCGGAGCAGGGAGGTCTTCCCGCTGCCGGCCGGGCCGATGATTCCATGAATCGTGCCGGCGTCAACTTGCAGCGTGGTGGGTCGCAGGATCAGGTTCTCACCGTACCGGATGGTCACGTCGCGGATGTCGATCATCACCGCATCAGGTGCCGGCGCACCCGACGTCATCGATACCGTCGCGTGAGACGATTCATGAGACCGTAGGCGGCCAGATTGATGAACAGGATCGTCATCACCAGCACCGCCGCGGTACCGTAGGCCATGTCGTCGCTGATCCCTTCCATCGTCAGCGTGTAGAAGTGCACGCTCATCGTACGGGCCGAATCGAATGGCGACCATGGCATCTTGAGCGCCACGCCGGCGGTGAAGATCACGGCCGCGGTTTCACTCACCGCACGGCCGATACCGAGTACCACGCCGGTCATCACCCCTGGGGCGGCGGCCGGTAACACCACGCTCCGGATCGACTGCCACTTCGACGCCCCCAGCGACTGTGCCACATCGCGGTAGTACTGCGGCACCGCACGCAACGCCTCTTCGCTGGTGCGGATCACCGTCGGCAAAATCATCAGGCCGAGCGTCAGGCCGCCGGACATGATCGACCAGCCCATGCCGAGCGT
This sequence comes from Gemmatimonadaceae bacterium, assembly GCA_031374935.1. Lineage (GTDB taxonomy): Bacteria > Gemmatimonadota > Gemmatimonadetes > Gemmatimonadales > Gemmatimonadaceae > JACMLX01. Next base: position 30,143 of record JANMHB010000179.1, read on the forward strand.
GGTGACGAAGAATGCGAATCCGAACAGGCCGAAGATGATGCTTGGAATGCCGGCCAGTGCCTCCGTGCCGCTGCGGATGAAGCGCGTCAGGCGGCTCTCTTTCGTGTACTCGGCCAGGTACACCGCCGCCGCCACTCCCAGTGGTGCGGCCACGATCACGGCGGCGGCCGAGACGTACACCGTCGAGACCACCGTCGGCAGGATGCCGCCGAGTGCGCCTGAGTGTCGAGGACTCGAGAAGAGAAATTCCCACGACAGTGCGCCGGCGCCGCGCTTGAGCACGAAGCCGACGATGAAAAGCAGGAGACCAACCGTCGCACCGGTCGCGACCCAGAGCAGCGCGGTCGCAAGCCGCTGTGTCGTCCTCGGCCTGATCAAAAGCGGCATCGTCATGTCGTCGGCTGACGCTTGTCCACCTTGAACGGCTTGACCGCCCGCACCCGGCCGGCGATGCCGTTCAGGGTCAGGCTCACCACGAACAGCACGATGCCTGTCGCGAACAGCGCCTGAGCATGCGGTCCGCTCGCATAACTCATCTCGAGGGCAATGTTGGCGGTGAGCGTGCGTACCGGCGCGAGAATGGAGTCGGGGAACTGTACGGCGTTGCCAGCCACCATGATCACTGCCATCGTCTCACCGACGGCGCGCCCCATGCCAAGTATCACCGCTGCCACGATACCATTCCGTGCGGCCGGTAGCACGACGCCGGTGATGGTCTGCCACTGCGTTGCGCCGAGCGCGCGCGAGCCGTCGCGATAACTCTTCGGCACCGCTTCGAGCGCGTCGATGCTGATGCCGATGATGGTTGGCAGCACCATGATGCCGAGAATGATCGACGCGGCGAGCGCCGAGTAGCCTGGTCCACCGAGTCCACCGCCGTCACGAATGAACGGGACGAGCAGTTCCATCCCGATGAATCCGTAGACGACCGACGGAATGCCGGCCAGCAGCTCGATCAACGGTTTCAGGAACTGGCGCGCCTTCGGAGGTGCCAGTTCCGCCAGAGTGATCGCACCCGCCAGGCCCAGCGGCAGTCCGATGACCAGTGCGCCCACCGTCACGACCGCGGTGCCCACGATCATCGGCAGCAGGCCGAAGTCGCCGCGACTGGGTGCCCATTTCACGCTGGCCAGAAACGCCAGCGGACCGCGGTCGAAGACCACCGGCAGGCCTTCGCGCAGGATGAACAGGGTGATCAGTGCCAGCGTGCTCACCGCTGACAGCGCGGCGTAGCGCAGGACGCGCTCGATGCCCTCGTCGCTCAGGCGGGCAGTCGCTGCCCAGGACCGTGCCCGCGCGATCATCATCATCATCGCACGGTCACCGGTGCGAGCCCTTCACTGCGGGCCAGTTGTTGTCCGGCGCCGGAAAGCACGAATTCGATGAACGCGCGCGCCGCACCCGTTGGCGCGCCGCGGGTGAGGAACACGAACGGGCGCTGCAGTCGGTACGCGCCGCTGGCGATGGAGCGTTCCGTCGGCTCCACACCGTCGATCGCCAGCGCGTGAATCTGAGCGTTCAACTGACTGAACGTGACGTAGCCGATCGCGGCTTGATCCTGCGAGACCATCTTGCGCAGGCCGCCGGAATACGCGGTGACGAGTGCCGAGGTGGCGATTTCATCGCGGGTGCCCATCACGAATTCCTGGAAGGCGTCGCGCGTGCCCGAGCCATCTTCGCGCGTGATGACGGTGATCGGTGTGTTCATGCCGCCAAGCTGGCGCCAGTTGCGGATCCGGCCGGAATAGACATCCCGCAGTGCGCTGAGCGTGAGTGCCTTCACCGGGTTGGAGGCGTGCACGATGACCGCGATGCCGTCGCGCGCGACGACGGTCTGCATCAACCCGTCCGCTTCGGCTGGATGGAGTTCGCGCGAGGACATCCCGATATCGGCGGTGCCATCATGCGCTGCCTTGATGCCCGCCGTGGATCCGCCGGCCTGCACGATGACCCGGCCGCCCCGGTACTCCTCGGCCCAGCGTTCAGCGAAGGGCTGGATCGACGTCGAGCCAGCCAGGGTGACGAGGCTCGTTGCGTCGGGCGTGTGTGCGTCGGCGGAGCGGGTGCAGGCGGCTGCGGTGAGGAGCAGGGCAGCGCTGGCGAGGGTGCGGCTGGCGAGCTGGAATGACACGAGACCGCTCTGGTCGAAGAGCGCAGAGGATAGGCAAGTTGTGTCACGACTGCGTGACGGCAGCCGCGACTGGCTCGCCTGTGTCGCTCGCGGCGCCCTCCAGACGAGCCCGCACCACCCCGGGCACTCCACCAGAGTGAATCGAGGTTAACCTTCCTTCGGGACCACGACCGACAGACTCATCCGCGCCCTCTGGTGCGGTCGGCCGCCGCCCCTCACGCTGCTCGTCTCACGGACCCTGCATTCCCGATGCTGAATCCCGACGGCCACCAACCTCGATCGCTGAACGACGCGTCCGACGCGATCTTCGTGCAACTCGGCGGCGATCTCGCTGCGATTGACCTGTGGACGCGCGTCGACTTCAGCTGGATGGACAGCGACGCCGCCCGTTTGCGTGACGCCGTCGGCTATCGTGGCATGACGATGGCATTTCGTGTGGCCGGACTGACGCTCGGTGACGCCGATGCCGCGCCGTCGTGCCCACCCTTCATGATCGAGATCTGGCCGGACCGACTCAGCGCTCAGGTGTTCTGGCACCGGGGTGACGCCAGCGCATCCCGCATCGGCGACTCGGATGCCGCCGTCCTCCATCACTGGGCGGCGGGCAGCCTCACCAAGAATCTGCGGATCGTCCGGTTCGGTGATGGCGATCCTGGGCTCGAAGCCGAGCTCCATCTGGGCGACATCGTATCGGCGGATGCAGTGCGGGAGTTCGTTAGCGCGTTTTCATGGGATGTGGCCGCGCTCCATGCCTACGAACTCGATGCACCGCTGCTGACGACGGAAGAGTGGGTGCAGCGTGCTGCGCTCTCGATCTCGCGGTCCACACCGCGGATCCCATTGCGTGACCATCCGACGCACGACTGGCCTGCGGTGGAAAGCCCGCGGGGGGTGTTCTGCCGACTGCAACCGAGCGGCGCACTCTGCGAAAGCGACAACGTGCTCTACGCCGTCAGCCGCGAGACGGCGGCGATGATCCCCGTGACGACACTGCCTGGTCATCGCAGCGAATGGGACTACGCACGCTTGACGGAGATCTGGCTGGCGAACGATGGCGCGACGTGCTTCGCACGCTCGTTGCTGCTCGAGGGTTTCGTCTCCGGCACCGATGGCACCTGGCGCCCGGCAACGACGGATGCGATCACGGCCGTGACGCCATGGGGCGCACATGGATTCCTGCTCGGCCTGCATGATGGACGTGTGATCGAGTTCGACGTCGCGACAACAGTTGGCACAGGCCATCAACTGGCCCACGTCACCGGTCGGTTCTCGCATCTGGTCGCCACCAGCCAGCGAGGCGTCGGCCTCATCGGCACGACGCTCTTCAGTGCGACGATCAATGGTGACGGTCCCGCGGAATCGCATGTCGCTGACCACTGGCTGGTGGAATTCGCCGGTGTGCTCTCCTTCGACGTCGTGAGCGGGCTGGATGTCGACATCTGGTCACGGGTGCCTGTGCTGGCAGTGCTCGGCGATGCCGGCATTGTGATCATCGAGGCGACCACGGGTCGGATCCGCGCGAAGCACGCGATTGAACTGGCTCGGCAGGTGTGCTGGATCGGACCTGGGTGGCTGCTCGTTCTCGACGCCATCGAGCAGCGTGGCGACACCCAGACGCGCCTTCGTGTGCTCGACGTGGTCAGTGGCCGCTGGACGGAGCCGGTCGTGACGGCCGAGGTGTCGCGAATCGCCGTGCGCGGCGAGGAGATCTACGTCGGATACGCAAACCAGAGCATCGCCGTCTGGTCTCGCGCAGAGGTGTGCCGCGGCATCGGTGCATGGGCGTTCCGCTCGCTGCTGCCCGACGACCCGAGCAGCGTGTCAGGCCCGTCCAGCGTGCAGCTGAGTGACGCGGTCCCACCCGTCGAGCCGATCGCGGTGAAGTGAGGGCGGCGTTCGGTTCGCCGCACGTGGACGCCTGCTCCACACCGTCGCTGATGGACGCACCGGTGCAGGCGAATTGCCTCAGCGCTTGATCGCGCCCGTCTTCGACGGCAGCGGAGTTGCAATCGGCGCGACCGACTCAATCGGTTCACGTCGTCCGCGGAATTTCGCCGATGCCGCGACGGTGCCTGCGCCCGATCGTGTCGCCGGCTTCGCCTTTGGCGAGCGGAGAAAGTGCACGGCGAGCGAATCGTGCTGCACCACGGTCTCCCGGTTACGGGACGGGGCGTCAGCTCCGACGCGTTCCGCCGCCTGCGCCGCCGCCGCAGCGGGGAGCGCGAGACCCAGAAGGAGCATGGCCACCGGTGCGAGACGGGGCAGGCAATCAAGTGGACGGGTCATCGGTATCTCTCGAGTAGGTTGTGGCGCTGATCAGCGGCGGGCCGCGATGGTCCAGCGGGCCGCCCCGCTCACGGAATCGACCATTCTGGCCAGCGTGTCCAGCAGCAGGGGGTGGTCGCGGCAGCCCTCGTCATAGCGCACGCGATGTTCGCCAGTGTCGCTGCGCAGCGTGAGCACATGCGTCGGCAGATCTGCGACATAGTTGCCGCAGGCGGGCGTTCCATATTCGATGTTCGTCGGGAGTCGAGCGAACTGACGCACCGCGAACGCCTGCTGCAGCGCCGCCAGGGACGACCGCGCGACGCGCGACGAGTCGGTGCCGATCGGGCTCACGGATCGGATCCCGACGAACCGCACCACCCCATCATGCTGCAACGTCACGATATAGGCCGGACAGCTGCCGCGGCACGATCCGCGCTCGAGGCTGATGCGCTGGAGTGAGTCTGCGGTACCGCTGATCGTGGTGTCGGCAGGCTGGTTCCGTGCGCCCGGCGACACGCAACCGGCCGCGATATGTGCGACCGCGACAGTAATGACTGACCGCCGGCATTGCATCACGGCGCCTCGCTCAGCTTGAGCGCGTGAGTCGTGCTGCCCACGCCGTCGCTCAACAACGCTTCGAGTTCCGTCAGCGACGCGGCATCGATGCGCATGGTGCCGCGCCGTCCGATGCCGCGGACGGTGCCTGATCGACGGTCCCGGACCACCAGCGACGGATAGCGCGCGCTGTTCCAGGTAATGTCGAAGCGGTTCGCCCCTGCTGCCTTCACGGACAGCTGCGGGTCCGCATCGACGCGCAGACTCACACCGCCGGGAACGCCGGTGTACGTCCCTGTCCGCGTGCGGAGCGTCGGCTGACTGCGGCCGGCCGCCTCGCGGACGGAGATGCTGGCGACCGCGCCGCCGACCGCGGCATTGTACGGCACCGCGATCGAGAACGTCCGCGCGGAGGAATCGACATCGGAGACTTCACGGCCATCGAAGCGGTGCGCGAACAGCAGGCGTCCGTCACTGGCCCTGCCCTCGGCGACGAATCGGCCGGTCGCGCGCTGCGGAGTCGGTGTCGTTGTATGTGTGAACACCGGATCCACCTCGATCACGCCATCGAGTGACGAGCCGGTGACGAGCAACACCGGCGAGGCACCCACGACCGATCCTGAAATCGGGATCACACCGCTGCGCACGTAGCCAAGCACGCCGATGTACGTGTACTCGCTGGCCCAGGTGCTGCTGCAGTACCCCATGATGTCGGAGCGCGACGAGGGGAAAATCGCGCCGTTCGAGACGCTGAATCCGTACACCCCGATGGTGCCATCGGCGCGAGGGAAGCTCTGGTCCACATTGGCGGGTGCGCCACAGTTGGGCGACGGTGCGTGGCGTCTGCCGAAGCTGTGCCCGAACTCGTGCGTCAGCGTTTCGTTGGCAATGCCGTCCGGGCCACCGATGCCCAGGCCGACGAAACCGCTCAGGTTCGCGATGCCGATGATGCCGTTGGCCGCTTGCTGATGCAGCACACCGTAGTAGAAATCACGGCTGTTCTCCAGCGCGCGCAGCCCTTCGATCTCTCGCAGCATGCCGACCCACGACGACCCGTCGGTGAGTGGTGGCGTATCGGTGGCATACTCGGAATGCTCCGTGACGTTGACCGTCGCGACGGGGTACATCTCCTTGATCAACCGGGAGAGCGCTGCTGAACCGATGCCGACGTTGCTGGTGGTGCGATGGCGGATCGGCACCAGCTGAATGTTGATCGGAGGCACCGTCACCACGCGCATCGGCTTCGAGGCGCCGCTCAGCGGAAACGCGTTGTCACCTTCGTTGGCCTCGGCAATCGCGTTCGCCGGATCGACATCCGCTATGAAAGTGTGGCCGTCGCGGATGAATGCCGGGGGCACCGCGATGTCGGCGGAACAGCACCCTTCGTCGAGCACGGTGCCGATCACCGCATTCCCGGTCAGCGTACTGACCAGCGTGGCGCCGTTGAAGATGCGCAGGCGCACCGCCGCATTCCCGAGGCCGCTGCGATTCCCGCGCACGAAGACGCGCGCCACGGTCGGTCGGTCCGCGACCAGCGGTATCCGCCCGTCCGGCAACTGCACCGATTGCGTGAGATACACCAGCGGCACATCGAGATTGACGTCGGTGCCGGCCGTGACCGTGACTTCGGCGGTGCCGGTGCGTGACGGATCGGCAGCAGACGTCGCGGTGATCGTCGCCGAGCCGGCCGTGATGGCGCGCACTTCCCCGGTCGACGACACGACGGCGATGCCGGACGCGCTGCTCTTCCACGCGACATCGGTGTTGCTGCTGCCGGTGATCGCGGCCGCCAGCTGACGCGTGAGCCCGGGTGTCAGCGACACCGCAGCCGGCGTGACGGCGACCGTCACCGGCCCTGCGGCTGCGCCGGCGAACGACAACTGGAACGCCCCCAACTCACCTGAGGTGGCACTGGTGACCGTGATCACATAGTTGCCGGGCTCGAAGACGCGGAGGATCTGTGCGTTGAGGCCCGGGCCACCGTCATCATCCTCGGCCAGATTCGGTGCGGCGCCTGCCTGCTGCACGAGCAGGTAGGGGTCGAACTGCGTGCTGGTGAGGTCGATGCGGATCGGTCCTGCCGTCGCCACCGTCAGTCCGTAGCGGCGCACGAAACTCCCGTCGGCCAGTCGACAGCCAGTGCTGGCGAGCGTGTCGGTGAAGCTCTGACCGACGGTGACGGCGCGACTGCTGCCGCACGGGTCGATGCGTGACGACAGCGTGAGTGTGTACGGCCCTGTGTCGCGGGGGCCGGCACTGTTCGCATAGATGATGTAGTTGCCGGGCGCCAGATTCGTGATCACCCGCGCGTCGGTGCTGCCGCCGCCGTTGTCGTTTCGACCCGATGACACGCCGGCATCACTCTCGATGAAGAGATACGAGTCGACCGAGTCGCTGCGCATGGTGGCGGTCAGCACGGTGGCACTGGCCACCGTCAGGGCGTAGCGATCGGCGTAGCTGCTGTCGGCCAGCACGCAGGTGGCGGCCGTGAGATTGCCGTTGACGGTGGATGGCGTCGTGATCGGCGTCGACGTGAGGCAGGCCGCGTTGGCACGCGTGACGCTGAGTGTGTAGTCACCGACCTGGTTCGCCTCGAACGTGTTGGCGACGATCACGTACCGGCCGGCCGGGAAGACCTGCTCGATGCGGGCATTGGTGTCGCCGGCCCCGTCGTCGTTCTCGGCGACGATGAACCCGGTGACCGCATTCTGCACGATCAGATAGGCGTCGACGCCCGTGCTGTTCATCTGAATGCGCAGCGGCGCGGCCTCGGCGAGCGTCAGCTCGAACTTGTCGGCGTAGGTGTCGTCGGCCAGTTTGCAGTCAGTGCTGATCAATCCACCGTTCACCGTCTGAGCGACGGCGATCGGCGTCGTCACATCGCAGCGGGCGGCAACCGGAAGCAGCACGGCCAGTGTCGAGCTTCCGGTGACGCCGTCGGCACTGGCGGTGATCGTCACCGAGCCGGCGGTCAGCCCACTCACGATCCCCGTCGCGTCGACGGTAGCGATGGCCGGCTGCAGCGAATTCCAGGTGATGCTGCGCCCGGTCAGCGTGGCACCGTTGGCGTCGAGCGTGCTGGCGGTCAGCTGTACTGTCTTGCCGACTTCCACCGCCCCCGCCGCTGGTCCAATCCGCACCGAGGACACGGTGGCCGGTCGCGGCGTCGGCGTCGGATCGTCCCCTCCACCGCCGCAGGCTGTGAGCGCGGCCAGGAGGACGGTGTGTCCGACACGCCTGGTGCGGCGGAGAAGCGACAAGGGAACACGCAAGGGCGTGTGGCCGAGGATTGACCGCGCGACCGTCATCACGGAGAGGGAGGGAGGGAAGCGCGGACGGCAACCGGTGGGTATTTCGCCAAAAGCGCAGCGTCATACCAAACATGAGACCCGGACGCGTTTGGGGTACCCCCACGCGTGTCTGCAAGGATGACGCCGCAATCGCGCTGGATGTTCCCCGATCGTATCCACCGATTCCGGCTCGCGTCCGCCCTGTGACTGGGGGTTGAGACCGTCGTCAGACGCGCCGTACCCTGCGCTGATCCTCAGCGCCTGCTTCGCTTCACCGAATCGGGGTGACCGGTGTTGGCGCAACCAGCTGCACCGCGTCGCCGACACGCACAACGCCAGGGCGGACGATCCATGCGTTGAGGGCGAGCTTCCCGCCGAATCGCGCCCCGATATCGCGCAGGACCTCCGGATCACGTGTAATGAGATCTGGATCGACCGTGGTCATCGGACACCGGCCACGCAGCGAGTGCAGACCGATCACGGCGGTCCCGACGTGGAGCTCCTTGCCCTCCCACTCCCGTTCGGCCATTCCGTCAACGCCGCCGATGAGGATGTTCGGTCTGAGCCGTCGAATGTCGCGGCCGAAGCTGGCCACGGCGCCGTCCGTGGCGACCAGCAGCGGCAGAATATCAAACAGGCCAGTGCCTCCACCTGATGCCACCTCCGGACCGCGCACGTACACCATGCGGTCGCCCGGAATCCCGTGCGGCGTCAACTTGGCCTCGTCGATCACCTCGCCGGCCAGCGACGTCACCGGATAACGCCACAACCCCGCGATGGTCAGCGCCATGGCGCAGCTCCGGTGGCGCTGGCCGGATCACTGGGGTGAATGCGGGGCATGGTCGAGTTCGTCGGCGCGGAATCGCGAAGTGTACCGAACGGTCGGTACATTCAGTGTATCCGTAGCCTTGATGTTCGTTCCCGGCCGCGTGTCAGCCGCTCACCCGCTGTTCCGCAGCCCCGCCGCCACGCCATTCAGCGTCAGTTGGATCGTGCTCACCAGACGCGCGTCGTCATCGCCCTGCCGCAATTGCCGAAGGAGGCGCACCTGCAGCGAATGGAGTGGGTCGAGATAGGGGAAGCGATTCCGGATACTGCGGGCGAGTGATGGGTTGTCACCGAGCAGTTCGGCCCCCGTGATGCGCCGCACCCAGGCAACCGTGCGTTCGTGCTCGGCCGTGATCCGCGCGAACACCGCCGCCGCCACGGTCTGGTCGGGCGCCAGCGTGAGATACCGCGCGGCGATGTCGAGATCACTCTTCGCCAGCACCATGCCCATGTTCGACATCACTGTCCGGAAAAACGGCCAGTCGCGATACATCTGCTGCAGCAGTGCCGTCCGCGACGGAGCGCTGCCCCAGGCATCGAATGCCGACCCCGCGCCATACCACCCGGGCAGGAGAATGCGACACTGACTCCAGCTGAAGACCCAGGGAATCGCGCGGAGGTCTTCGATGCGATCACTGGCCGTGCGAGAGGCCGGTCGGCTGCCGATGTTGAGCGTGCTGATTTCGCGGATGGGTGTGATGGCGCGAAAGAGCGGCACGAAGCCGGGCGTGTCGTAGACCAGATCGCGATACGCATCCAGCGATGCCGCCGAGAGCGCGTCCATCACATCGGCAAACGCAGGCTCCAGTGACGGTGACGATACACTCTCGGCCGACGCGATCGCGGTGGCCGAGACGAGTGCTTCGAGGCTCCGCCGGGCCTGATCCCGGTCGGCATAGCGTGCGGCGATCACTTCTCCCTGCTCGGTGAGCCGCAATGCGCCGGTCACAGCGCCCGGTGGCTGCGCCAGGACCGCATCGTAGCTCGGTCCGCCGCCGCGTCCGACGGTGCCGCCACGACCGTGAAAGAAGCGCAACCGCACACCGGCGGCTTTCGCGACCTCCACCAGCTCCGCCTGCGCGCGATAGATAGCCCAGTTCGCCGTGAGATACCCGCCATCCTTGTTGCTGTCCGAGTAGCCCAGCATCACTTCCTGTTCATTGCTCCGGGCACGGCGAATCCAGGTGCGATACTCGGGAATTGCGAACAGCGCGCGCATCGTCGCCGCCGCGCCTTCCAGGTCCTGAATGGTCTCGAACAGGGGGACGATATCGACCGCCAGCCGCGGCGCGTCACCGGGGCAGAACAGCCCTGCTTCGCGCAGCAGGATCGCGACTTCGAGCAGGTCGCTCACCGATTGGCATTTCGAGATGACGTAGTGTCCGATGATGCGGTCACCGAATCGCGTGATCGCCGCGGCAGCCCGGCTGACGACGGCCAGTTCGGTGCGCGTCAGGTCGCTGTATGTCAGTTGCGGACTGACCAGCGGTCGCGGGGTGCGCAGCTCGCGCAGCAGGATATCGGCCTGCCCGGCAGCGCTCCGCGCGGCGTAGTCGTCCACCACTCCGGCGCAGCGCAGCAGTTCATCGACGACCGTCACATGCACGTCGCTGTTCTGCCGCAGATCGAGCGTACAGAGATGGAAGCCGAAGAGCTCGACCGCCGTACGAAGTGGCTCCACCCGCGCGTCAGCCAGCGCGCCGGCGCCGTGCGCATGCAGCGAGGTCTCGACGACGGTGAGGTCGCGCACCAGTGCCGCGGGCGATTCGTAGGGCGCCTGCGTCACGTGGGGCGCCACCCCGGGTACCAGACCGAGCGACTGCTTCGCGGTGGCCGCGAGCCGCGCATGCATGCCGCGCAGTGCGCGACGGTACGGTTCGTCAGCGCGAAACGGCGAGTCATCACCCGAGGCATCAGCCAGCGCGCGCAGCTCGGCGGTCGGTGTGACGAGGCGATCGGACATCGAGACGTCGAGCGCCAGTTGATGCAGGGCGTGCAGGTGATGCGTGAATGCGGTGAGCGCCTGATGTTCGACGGCCATGTTGAGCACATCGGCCGTGACGAACGGATTGCCATCGCGATCGCCGCCGATCCATGACCCCATGCGAATCACCGGCGGCACGCGTGGCGCCTCGCCGGGCGCGAGTCGCTCGACGGTCGCCTGCACGGCCAGCTGCAACGCGGGGAGTTCGCGGAACAACGTCAATTCGTAGTAGCGCAACGCCTCGCTGATCTCGTCCCGTGCGCGTAGCTTGGCAAGCCGCAGCAGCGACGTCTGCCAGAGCGTCAGCACCTGCAATCGGAGCGACGCTTCCCACTCGACCAGCTCGACCGCGTCCAGGCGCGTCCGATCCCGCTCGACCAGCAGTTCGGCAATACGACGTTGGGTGTCGAGGATGGTCTTGCGTCGGACTTCCGTTGGGTGCGCCGTCAGCACGGGGCTGACCTGTACGCTGGCCAGCGTGGCGACGATCTGTTCCGCGGACAGTCCGTCATCCCGGAGCACCGCGACCGTATGCTCGAGCGTCCCGGCACGTGGCGGCGATCCCGAGGCGCGATGGTGGCGCTGCCGCCTCGCGTGGTGGACGTCTTCGGCGATGTTGGCCAGCAGCGAGAACCAGCTGAAGGCACGGATCAGCGTGATTGCCATCTCCTGATCGACGTCGGCGATCAGCGCGTCAATCGCTGCGGTGGCCGCCGCGCCCTGCCGGCGGCCGTCCACCGCCTGATGGCGCAGCGCCTCGACGCGCCCGAAGACATCGGCGCCCGCCTGTTCGGCGATGACATCACCGAGGAGCCGGCCGAGCAGACGGATGTCCTGGTCGAGGGCCTCGTCGGTGTGAGCGGTCACGTGGGGTGAGCGGGAGAGAGAAGCTTCACGCGGGTGCGTGAACGATACTCACTCCACCGATTGCCTCGGGCCTAGCGTCGCGTGATCGGTGACACGGCGATGCGCTCGACATGCACATTCAGCGCATGGTTGATCCGCAGGCCGACGACGCCATCGGCAGGGAGCTCGCTGCGCGGGGCGTCGAGGACCTGCGTCGGACCGACCCACAGCGCGACGCGATCCCCCTTCGCCTCGACGACCAGCTGGTACTTCACGCTCGTCCCGGGTGGCCCGGCCTTGAATACGGGAATCGCCGCATTCGCGGTCCAGTCGCGCACCGTGCGCACGGCCGCGCCGTTACGCGCCTTCATGATCGCCTTGCCATCCCGGCGCAGCAACGCATAGCCGTAGGTCGGCGTGGCCGAGTTCAGGTCGCGGCCCCCGAAGAACACACCGAAGCCTTCGGCACGGGCGCCCGGATCGAACAGGTGAATCGTCGCGTCGAGACGCCAGTCGCCGGTACCGCGCATGGTGCTGTCAAACAGGATGGCGGCCGGCCCTGTCGTGACGTGAAAGCCTGGCTTCATGTCCTCGAGCTTGACCTCCGAGCGGTCACCGCCACCGTCGACGCGAAACACCCAGCCTGCGGGAGGAGCCGCGGGAGGCTGCGCGCCACCGGCAACAGGGGCCACGATGAACGCACCGGCTGCACACACGGCGCGAAGGAACAGGGCAGAGAGGCTCGACGGAATCGGCATGCAGGAACCTTGATGGCCGTGACGGGAAATGCAATTCCCGACACCACATTTTCACAATCAGCCGTGAAACAGGCGATCCCGACGACGCGTCGCGGGGCCTGTGGCGCGAACAGCGGGGCCCCGGTCCCCAGTCGCGCATGGCGTCCGATCAGGGGCGAAACGGCGTCGCGAACTTGGGATCTGCTGCCAGAGTCGTGTCGGTCAACGTCCGCAGGAACGCCACCAGCGCCGCCTTGTCGCCCTGTGTGAGTTGCAGGCGGAGTGGTGCGCCATTCGGCAGCCGGAGCCTGTTGTCGAGACCCGGGCCAGGCTGCACGCCACTCACGTAGTGGTCCACCACCTGCTCGAGCGTGGCGAACCGCCCGTCGTGCATGTAGGGACCGGTGACCGCCACCCCCTTCAGCGACGGTGACTTGAACACGCGGGTTTCGTTCGCGTCGAGGCCATTGCTCCTCGAGTTGCCGGCCAGCGCGAAGCTCGGAGGTGTGTGGCAGGCCGCGCATCCGCCGCCTTGCGGGGGCGCCGTCAGGAAGATCGCCTTGCCCCGGTTCTCTTCGGTGGTGTAGTTGGGAAATGGTGCGTTCAGGCCGCGATCGGGCAATTGCCGGTTGTACGTTCGGGCGAAACCCTGATCGAACCGGCTGTCGATCGAGACCACGCTCCGCACGTACTGTGCGATCGCGCGCTGAATTCGATCCTCGGTAATCGCGGTGTCGCCGAAGACGAACCGGAAGAGTTCAGGATAGTACTTCAGGCGATTCATCTTCGAGATCAGCGCGTTGATGCCACCGTGGGCAGCGTCGAAACCCATTTCAACGGAATTCTCGAGCGGCTGGGTGACCTGCGCTTCGATGCTTGGTGCGCGCTTGTCCCAGAAGGCCACGCCGGGCGCATAGAACCGCGTGTTGCCGAGGCGCATCGAGTGGGCGTCGGTGCGGTCGACGGTGTTGAACCCAACGCTGAACCGTTCGCTGTCCGTCAGGCTGTTCGCACGCTGGTGGCAACTGGCACAGCTGACGGCACCATTGATGCTCAGCTGGCGATCGTGGAAGAGGACGCGGCCAAGGGTTGCGCCCCTGTCGGTGACGGGGTTGCCGGGCGGGGCGTTGTTCTGCGCGATCACGGCGGCGTCATAATGCGCGGGCCAGATCGGTGCGGCGTAGTTCGGCAACGCGTTCAGGTTGATCGTCAGGGCCGCAGTCACACCCGGCGTCGGATCGACGGCCGGGGTCGGTGCCGTCGGTTCGATCGGTGTTGTTCCGGCACCGTTCGGTGACGAGGCGTCATCGCACGCAGCCATCAGGAGCAGCGCGGCAAGTGAGGCGAATCGGTGAGAGTGGCGCACGGGAGGCTCGAGATTGAGGTTGCACTTTGGACACCAGCGGCGAGCCGGACATTCCATCTGCTGCGGAGCGGGACGAGGTGAGACCACGCGCGGGACGACTGGCCATCTGTTCGCTGACGATTCTGCTCCTGGCGGCCGGGCCGGTCCTGCCGGCACAGCAGCCCACGTCGCCTTCGATCGGGGACCCCTGTCGTGCAGCAATCACATCCATGCTCGCATCCGGGAGACACGCTGGTCAGCGGTGGCCCCTACTCGCCGATGTCCTGGTCGATCTGCGCCGTCTTATACGTGCTCGACACGGTCGCGCTGCGCTGGAGTACTGGTGGTCGCGCGACGGAGTCCGCCCGCGCGGTTGTGAGGCAGCTGGAGCTGATCGAGGCGCGCGGGCTCGACAAGGCGGACTACGATGCGTCGAGACTGCGCGCACTCGTGACTCGGGAGTCGTTACCGCCGCAGGCGCAGGCCGATCTCGACGTCACGCTGAGCACGGCCTGCCTGTGGGCGCTGCGCGCGCTGCCTGACAGCGTTCGGTACGACAGCCTGCTGGTCGCCGGCGTGCGGCGGCTTCAGCGATGGCACAGGCGGGAGCAGAACCTGGTCGCGCAGCAGTCGCAGCTGGAGCAGGTGGACCTGCTGGTGAAGGCGGGGCGACGCTCGATCGCCGACCAGTATCAGCAGCGGGCGGCGGTGGCGACCGCGCAGTCCGGGGTGGTCACCGCCAAGCGCGCGGTGGAACTGGCGAAGGTGGACGTGATCCAGACGCTCCAGCTGGAGCCGGGCACGACCTACGATTTCGCCGCTCCGACGGTCGACTCCGCGGTCGCGCCGCCGAGGTTCGCGCTCGACGGGTTGCTGGCGAGTGCGTTCTCCGACCGCGCCGACCTGAAGGCGGCGCAGAGTCGCGTGGACGCGGCCAGCGAAGCGCTCAAGACGTCGGGTTCGACGCGCTGGCCGCCGCTTGCCCTCAATCTCGGGTACAGTTCCGGCGACACGAGCCTCACGGATGAGAGCTTCTCGACACAGCTGAACCCGCGCAAGGGCGGGTCGGTCGGGGTGTCGCTGTCGGTACCGATCTTCGACCGTGGCGCGGCCAAGGTGGCCACGCAGCAGCGCTACCGCGTGGGTGCCGCCACGCTGGTGGAACTCTCCGTCGCGCGCGCCGCCCAGGTCTCGGCCGCCAGCGCCCTCGTCAATGCACGCTACACCCTGATCTTCCAGCAGTCGCTGATGTCGAACTACACCGGCACCCTCGACCCCGCCCGGGGGTCGTTCGGGCGGGCGCGATGCAGCACTGTCGTGAAGCCACGGACACATCACCAGCGTGGCGGCGGTGAAACAGCGTATCACGGAGGCACAGGGGCTCAGAGGCGCGGAGGTTTCGGGGTGAAGATGGCGCTGACAGGGCTTGCGTCGGCGTGAGTATCGTTCACGACTCGATGGATGCCATGTTTGAGCAATGCTGAGCCGAAATTGATGAGTAGTCCGATCTCGAGCTTGCAGAGTCGCACGTATGTCAGTGTCTGCGCTCGGAAAACCTCATTGTGCGATGTGGTCGCCTTGCATTCCACGAGCACGCTGTCAGCCACGAGCAGGTCGACCGTCAACTGACCGTACAAGCGACGACCCTTGTATGTGATCGCCATTCGTTGCTGACGGCGATTCTCTATTCCACGCAGCTCCAGCTCGATCGCAAGTGCCTCCTCGTACACCGACTCCAGTAGCCCGGGACCACCAAGCGCACGGTGCACTTCGATAGCGGAGTCAATGATGGCGCCGGTCGTTGCGTTGAGTCTGGTCCGAGCGAGCGCTCGCTCGCTGTTCCCGAGGTTTGGTTCAAGCACGGATCCTCGCAGCCTCTGTGGCACTGTGCCTCTGCAATGAGCAGTTCGAATGCCCGATCGCAGGGGTCCAACCGGGTCAGCGCACTATCGGCACAAGAGTCACACCGGCGTCAGCGCGGGTTGCGTCAGGGAGAGGGAGCGGCGAGAGTAATCGGTGCAAGTCCTGATCCTCACATCCCTGGTGCCAATGGACAAGTCGAAACTTCCCAGCCGCCACGCGACGGTCGGGCCCGAGCGGGCGCCGCACCGGGCGTTCTACTACGCCATGGGACTGACGTCCGAGGAGATCCAGCAGCCGATCGTCGGCGTGGTGTCGAGCTGGAACGAGGCTGCGCCGTGCAACATCGCGCTCAAGCGGCAGGCCGAAGCCGCCAAGCGCGGGGTGTCGGTCGCGGGCGGCACGCCGCGCGAGTTCACCACCATCACCGTCACCGACGGCATCGCGATGGGGCACGCCGGGATGAAGGCCTCGCTGGTGAGTCGCGAAACGATCGCGGACTCCGTCGAGCTCACCGTGCGCGGGCACTGCTACGACGGGTTGGTGGGCATCGCCGGCTGCGACAAGACGTTGCCCGGACTGATGATGGCGATGTTGCGGCTCAACGTGCCGTCGGTGTTTCTCTACGGTGGCTCGATTCTGCCCGGCCGGTACAACGATCGCGACGTGACCGTGCTCGATGTGTTCGAAGGCGTCGGCAAACATGCGGCTGGCACGATGACGCTGGCGGAGCTGACCGCGCTGGAGAAAGTGGCGTGTCCGGGCGCCGGGTCGTGCGGTGGGCAGTACACCGCCAACAGCATGGCGTATGTGTCGGAAGCGATCGGCCTCGCGCTGCCTGGTTCGGCCAGTCCGCCGGCGGCCTGGGAATCGCGCGACAGCTATGCGGAAGCGTCCGGCGCTGCCGTCATGCGACTGATGCAGCATGGGCCGCGGCCGCGCGACATCGTGACACGCCAGGCGCTGGAGAATGCGGCGGCGGTGGTGGCCGCCACCGGCGGGTCGACCAACACCGCGCTGCACCTGCCGGCCATGGCGCACGAAGCCGGCATCGTGTTCGATCTTTTCGACGTGGCGGCGGTCTTCGCGCGCACGCCGCTGATCGCCGATCTCAAACCAGGCGGCCGTTATCTGGCGAAGGATGTGCACGACATCGGTGGCGCCTCGGTGGTGCTCAAGGCGTTGCTGGATGGCGGTTTCCTGCACGGCGATTGCATCACCGTCACCGGCAAGACCCTCGCTGACGATCTCGCCGGTGTGATCGTGCCCGCCAATCAGGATGTCGTGCGTCCGGTGATCAATGCGATCTCACCGACGGGAGGACTGGTTGGCATGCGCGGCAACCTCGCACCCGATGGGGCGGTGGTGAAGGTCGCCGGACTGCAGACGCGTGTCTTCAGCGGGCCGGCGCTGGTGTTCGAGTCAGAGGAAGAGGCGATGGCGGCGGTGATGGCGAAGCAGTACGCCGCCGGCGATGTGATCGTGATTCGCTATGAAGGCCCGCGCGGAGGCCCCGGCATGCGCGAGATGCTGTCGACCACCTCGGCGATCTACGGGCAGGGGATGGGTGACAAGGTGGCACTGATCACCGATGGGCGATTCAGCGGTGCCACGCGCGGGCTCTGCATCGGGCACGTTGGTCCCGAAGCGGCGGTCGGCGGGCCGATCGGGCTGTTGCAGAACGGCGACATCGTCGACATCGATGCCGATGCGGGGACGCTGAGCGTCCGACTCACCGACAGCGAGCTCGAGCAGCGGCGGTCGACATGGACTCCGCGCCGTCATGACTTCCAGTCCGGGGCGATCTGGCGCTACGCGCAGACGGTGAGCCAGGCCCGGTATGGTGCGGTGGTGCATCCGGGGGGGCTTGCGGAAACACACTGTTACGCCGATTTTTGAAGCGGAGGCGCGTGAGGCGGTCTGGCGCGCTTCGGTGTCTGCTGTGGTCCCGGCCCTCTGCCTGGGCGCAGCGCGCATGACTCTCTCGTCCCAGTAATGTCAGCTTTGCAGCCGCAGTTCCTGATTCTCAGCCTTCTCAGCCTTGTTGCGAGCCTTTCGCTCGCAGCAATTCTTGTCGTACGCGTACTTCTTAGCGGACGGGAGCAGGGCTTGAGGGTCGCGATGTAGCAGCGAACCGACGCCCCTCCCGAGATCATCGGAGGGGCACCCTTGGGCAAGATCACACAAGGCTCCCTCCGCGCGCGGAGGGGGCCTTCTCGTTTTCCCAGCCCCCATGCCACACAGCATCAGCAGCACCGATCGTGACCGTACAACCGATGCCGCGCCGTCGCGTGATGTTTCGACGACGTCGCGCACCGGCGCGCAAGTGATGTGCGAAGCGCTGATTCGCGAGAATGTGTCGACACTGTTCGGCATTCCGGGCGGCTGCATCATGCCGTTCTACCATGCGATGTGGGAGTATCGGGCACGGTTGCGCCATGTGCTGTGCCGGCACGAGCAGGGGGCCGGCCACGCCGCCGAGGGCTACGCCCGTGCGACGGGACAGGTTGGTGTGTGCGTCGGGACCAGCGGTCCTGGTGCGACGAATCTCGTCACCCCGATCGCTGATGCCTGGATGGACGGCACGCCGCTGATCGCGATCACCGGGCAGGTGCCGAGTGCACTGCTGGGCACCGATGCGTTTCAGGAAACGGACATCACCGGCATCACGGTGCCGATCACGAAGCACAACTATCTGGTCACGGACGCCCGCGACCTGCCGCGTGTCTTTCGTGAGGCCTTTCACATCGCCCGAACCGGACGACCGGGGCCGGTGCTGATCGACATCACCAAGGACGCCCAGCTGGCGCGGATCGTTCCGGAATGGGACACGCCGATGGATCTGCCGGGCTACACGCCGATGTCGGCGCGGCAGGATGTGGATCAGCGCGCGGTGCGCGCGGCGGCACAGCTGCTGCAATCGGCAACCCGGCCGGTGATCCTGGCGGGCAACGGCGTCATTCAGTCCGGCGCCACGCGCGAACTGCGTGCACTGGCCGAGCAGACCGGCATTCCGGTGATCACGACGCTGCATGGCCTGGGTGCGATGCCACACGATCACCCGCTGGCCCTCGGCATGCCGGGCATGCATGGCTGGGTGCACGTGAACCGCGCGATTCAGGCCTGCGACGTGCTGTTGAACGTGGGCAGCCGCTTCGATGACCGGGTGACCGGCAAGGCCAGTTCCTTCGCCCCGCAGGCGAAGATCATTCACATCGACATCGACCCGGCGGAGATCGGCAAACTGGTCCGCACCGATGTGGCGATCGTCGCCGACTGCAAGCCGGCGTTGCGCTCGATCACGGTGGCCATGGCACACGGCAGCAGCGTCGCGCGGCAGGCGTGGATGCATGAAATCATCGCCATGCGCGATGCCCATCTGCCGCGCCAGGCGTACACGCGTCGCGAGCGTACCGCGCCGCTGATGCCGCACGATGTGTTCGATGCCATGAATCGTGCGTTCAAGCGCCGCAGCGACTGGCGCGTGGTGACCGACGTCGGCCAGCACCAGATGTGGGCTGCGCAGTTGCTGGACTGGAGTCGCCCGCGCACCCACATCACCAGCGGCGGCGCCGGCACCATGGGCTTCTCGCTGCCGGCCGCGATGGGCGCCGCGATCGCTGATCCCGAGAAGACCGTCTGGGTGGTGGTGGGTGACGGCGGCTTTCAGATGACGAACTGCGAACTGGCCACGATCGCGCAGGAAGGGCTCAGCAACCTGAAGGTCGCCGTGATTAACAACGGCTACCTCGGCATGGTGCGGCAGTGGCAGCAGTTGTTCGAGGGCAAGCGCTACAGTGGCACGCCACTCACCGGACCGGACTTCGCCCTGCTGGCGCAAGCGCACGGCCTGCGCGGGCTGCGTGTCGAGCATGCGGACGATGCCGATGCGGCAATCGTCGCGGCCTGGAAGCACAACGGCTGCGTCGTGATCGACTTCCGGGTCGAACGCGAGGCGAACGTGTTCCCGATTGTTCCTGCCGGTCGTGCGATCGGCGAAATGATGATGTCTGCCCCTGCAACACCGGTTGTTCCTTCTTCATCCTCCACCAAGGTCTGACCCCGATGGCACAGCATACTCTGATCGCTCTGTTGCAGGACCGCGCCGGCGTCCTGCACCGTACCGTCACCTTGCTGCGTCGTCGCGGCTTCAACATCGCATCGCTGGCGGTTGGTCGCAGCGAAGTGCCCGGCATCAGCCGCATGACATTGGTGGTCGATGCGACCGATGCCAGTCAGGTGGTGATGCAGCTCGATCGTCTGGTTGAGGTCATCGGTGTCACCGACGTGACCAACGAGAAGGCCGTGCAGCGCGAAACGGCGCTGGCCAAGATCGTCTCGTCGCCGACGCGACTGGCGGAGCTGGTCGATGTCGTCACCGGCTATGGCGCGCGCGTGCTGGATCTGACCGAGGAGGAGCTGATCGTGCAGATCACCGATACGCCGGAGCGTGTCGAGGAGTTCATCAGCATGATCCGTCCCGAGGGATTGGCGGAGCTGATGCGCACGGGTCGGCTGGCCATGATGCGCGGCCGCACTCCAAAGAAGCTCGAGGCACCGGCGCACTACCGTGCACAGGCTGACGGCGCGCCGGCGGATGAGGAGGTGGCGGCATGACGCGCGTCTACTATGACCACGATGCCGACGCGACGCGGCTGAAGGACCGACCGATCGCGATCATCGGGTATGGCAGCCAGGGGCACGCACATGCGCTGAATCTCAAGGAGAGTGGGTGCGATGTGCGCGTCGGGCTGCGTCGCGGTTCAAAGAGCTGGGCTGCAGCGGAGGCGGCTGGCCTTCGGGTGCGCACCGTGGCCGACGCAGCCGCCGAAGCGCAGCTGATCATGATCCTCGCCCCCGATACGGAACAGAAGTCGATCTACGAACGTGACGTCGCACCCTCGATGACGGCGGGCAAGACCCTGTTGTTTGCCCACGGCTTCAACATCCACTTCAAGCTGATCGATCCGCCGCCAGGCGTCGACGTGGCGCTCATCGCGCCAAAATCACCCGGGCATCGCGTGCGGGAGCTGTATGTGGATGGTGGTGGTGTGCCGGGATTGATCGCCGTGCATGTCGATGCGACAGGCGCCGCGCGCGCCGACGCATTGGCCTACGCGCGCGCCATCGGCTGCACGCGGGCCGGTGTGATCGAGACGTCCTTCGCCGAGGAGACGGAGACGGACCTGTTCGGCGAGCAGGCGGTCCTCTGCGGTGGGGTATCGGCGCTGGTGAAGGCGGGTTTCGAGACACTCACGGAAGCGGGCTACCAGCCGGAGATGGCGTACTTCGAATGCCTGCACGAACTGAAGCTGATCGTCGACCTGATGTATCAGGGTGGCCTGAACTACATGCGCTACTCGGTCTCGGACACGGCGGAGTACGGCGACTACACGGCAGGGCCGCGGATCGTGACGTCCGAGACGAAAGCCGAGATGAAGAAGATCCTGGGCGAGATTCGCGATGGCACCTTCGCCCGCAACTGGGTGGCGGAGAACGCGGCTGGTCGCCCGAATTTCACCGCCGCCCGGCGCGCTGACACGGAGCATCCGATCGAGCAGGTGGGCGTGAGGCTTCGCGAGTTGATGCCATTCCTGCACGCGAAGGTCATCCGGCCCGATGTGGGTGCCGTTGATCGGACAGCCGTCGCGTCCGCCGCCGACGCCACAGGGTCGGTATGAACGACGACATCGTACGAATTTTCGACACGACGCTGCGCGACGGCGAGCAGGCCCCGGGTTGCTCGATGACGGTGGAAGAAAAACGGCAGGTTGCGCGGCAACTCGCCCGGTTGGGTGTGGATGTGATCGAGGCCGGTTTTCCCGCGGCCTCGCCCGGTGACTGGGATGCGGTGCGGGCGATTGCCGAGGATGCGCAGGCATGGCCGGAGACGCCGATCATCTGCGGACTGGCCCGTGCGACGCGAAAGGACATCGAGGCGGCCGCTTCGGCGCTGGCGGTCGCGCCGCGACGCCGGATCCACACCTTTCTCGCCACCTCCGATGTGCACCTGAAGTACAAGTTGCAGATGAGCCGCGAGCAAGTGATAGCCCGAGTGAGCGAGATGGTGGCGTACGCCGCATCGTTCGTCGAGGATGTGGAGTTTTCGCCGGAGGATGCGTCACGCAGTGACGTGGCGTTCCTGCACGAGGTCCTGCGAGCCGCCATCGATGCCGGCGCCACCACGCTCAACATCCCCGACACGGTCGGCTATGCGACGCCCGACGAATATTTCGCGCTGATCAGCGGTATTCGCACCGAAGTGGTCGGCGACCGCGCCGTCACGATCTCCACGCACTGCCATGACGACCTCGGCCTCGCGGTGGCGAATTCGCTGGCGGGCATCCAGGCTGGTGCGCGGCAGATCGAATGCACGATCAATGGACTCGGCGAACGGGCCGGGAACGCGGCCCTCGAGGAAGTGGTGATGGCCCTGCGCACACGACGCGCCCGCTATGGCGTCGACACGAGGTTGCGCACCGAGGAGATCGGGCGTGCGTCACGTCTCGTGTCACGCTGCACGGGCGTGCGCGTGCCACCGAACAAGGCGATCGTGGGTGCGAATGCCTTCGCGCATGAAGCGGGTATTCACCAGGATGGCATGCTGAAGCATCGCGACACCTACGAGATCATGCATGCCGAACATGTGGGCCTCGAGGGCGGTCGGCTGGTGCTGGGCAAGCACTCCGGTCGCGCCGCGCTGCGCGCGCACCTGGCAACGCTGGGGCATGTGCTGCAGGATGCCGAGTGTGACGCGGTGTTCGCCAGATTCAAGGAGGTGGCCGATCGGAAGAAGATCGTCGATGACCGCGAGCTCGAGGTCATCGTCGCGGGAGAGACGCACCGTGGGGCAGAAACCTGGCACCTCGAACTGGTGCAGGTCTCGTGTGGCACACACGCCATTCCAACGGCGACCGTGAAACTGCGCGGTCCGGACAACCGGGAATTGATCGCGGCGGCTCAGGGTGACGGGCCGGTGGATGCCGTCTGCCGTGCCATCAACGAGTGTGTGGGTGACATCGGTGAGCTGATCGAGTTCGCCGTCGACGCCGCGGCCGAGGGGATCAATGCGGTCGGAGGCGTATCGATCCGGCTGCGCGAACGTGGCGAGCAGGATGCCGACGGCGAGTCGATCGCGCACGATGATTCGCCGAAAGTGACGGCCAGCGGGTTTGGCGTGCACACGGACATCATCGTCGCGACTGCGGAGGCGTACGTGGCGGCAGTGAACAGCCTGATTCGTACCCGCGCGCGTCGGATGGTAGCCGAGGTGGCGGCATGAGCACGCCGCGGACGCTCTTCGAGAAGGTGTGGGACGCACATGTGGTGCGCGACGGAGGTGGCGATGCGCCATCGGTGCTCTACGTCGATCTGCACCTGGTGCACGAAGTCACGTCACCGCAGGCGTTCACGGTGCTGCGGGAGCGCGGCCTCAAGGTGCGCCGCCCCGATCGCACCATGGCGACGATGGATCACTCGACGCCGACGATTGCCACCGGCGGCCGGATCACGGTGCTCGATCCCGCGGCCGGCCGCCAACTCGATGCGCTGGCTGCGAGTTGCGCCGAACACGACATTCCGCTGTATGGACTCGGTGACGATCGACGAGGGATCGTGCACGTGATCGGCCCCGAACTCGGCCGGACGCAACCGGGCATGACGGTCGTGTGTGGCGACAGCCATACCAGCACCCACGGGGCATTTGGCGCGCTGGCGTTCGGAATCGGCACCAGCGAGGTGGGTCATGTGCTGGCCACGCAGTGTCTGCTCCAGTCGAAACCGAAGACGATGGAAGTGCGCGTCGATGGTCGGCTGCGCCCGGGCGTATCGGCCAAGGACATGATTCTCGCGATCATCGCGCAGATCGGTGTCGGCGGCGGTACGGGTCACGTGATCGAGTATCGCGGCTCGGCGATCCAGTCCCTCGACATGGAGGGGCGGATGACGGTGTGCAACATGAGTATCGAGGCCGGTGCGCGGGCGGGAATGATCGCCCCCGACATGACCACCTATGCCTGGCTGGCCGGTCGCGATCAGGCACCCAGTGGCGATGCATGGCGCGATGCGATGGGTCGGTGGCATGAACTGGCGACGGACGACGGGGCGACGTTCGACCGGAGCGTGGTGCTCGATGCATCGGGGATCTCGCCGATGATCACCTGGGGCACGAATCCGGGCATGGCGATTCCGGTGGACGGCCATGTGCCGAGTGCAAGTGAGGCACCGGAACTGTCGAACGAACGCGCCCTGGCCTACATGGGGCTCACCCCCGGTCAGAGCCTGCTCGGTCAGCCGGTGGACGTCGTGTTCGTCGGCAGTTGCACCAACGGTCGCCTCGACGATCTGCGGGCAGCGGCGGGGGTGATGAGGGGGCGGCGGGTCGCCGCGAACACACGAATGCTCGTGGTGCCCGGGTCGCAGCGCGTGAAGCGCGACGCCGAACGGGAGGGGTTGGCGGACATCTTCCGCGCGGCCGGTGCCGAGTGGCGCGAAAGCGGGTGTTCGATGTGCATCGCGATGAATGGCGATATGGTCGCAAGCGGACAATATGCCGTGAGCACCAGCAACCGTAATTTCGAAGGCAGGCAGGGGAAGGGGGCGCGGACGTTGCTCGCCTCGCCCCTCACGGCGGCGGCTTCGGCCGTGGCCGGCATGGTCGCTGATCCCCGGAGCCTGCTGTGAGCCAGCCATGGACACCGCTCTCGTCGCATACAGTGCTGGTGGCGCGAGACGATATCGACACGGACCAGATCATCCCGGCGCGTTTCCTGACGACGACCAGTCGCAACGGACTTGGTACGCAGCTCTTCGCCGACTGGCGCTATCGCGCTGACGGAACGCCGAACGCTGCGTTCGAGCTCAACGCCGCGTCGGCCACCGGGGCACGGATTCTGGTCGGCGGCCGGAACTTCGGCTGTGGATCGAGCCGCGAGCACGCGCCGTGGGCGCTCACCGACTGGGGCTTCCGCGCCGTGATCGCGTCGTCCTTCGCCGATATCTTCCGCTCGAATGCCCACAAGAACGGCCTGCTGACGATTGCGCTGCCGGCGGCGACGTTGTTCGCAGCCCATGATGCGCTTCGGCGTGATCCGCAAGCCACGATCACGGTTGACTTGCCGTCGCAGCAGGTCGCGCTGCCGGGTGGTCGTGCCGTCCATTTCGACATCGATGGCTTCAGCAAGCGCTGTCTGATCGACGGATTGGACGAGCTGGGTGCGCTGCTGGCGGAGTTGCCGGCCATTCGGGCATGGGAGGTGGCATGCGGGCATTGATCGCGGTGCTGCCCGGCGATGGCGTCGGTACCGAAGTCACGACGCAGGCCGTGCGGGTGCTGCAGGCGATAGGCGAGCGTGGCGATCACGCGTTCGAGTTTCGCAATGCGCTGATCGGCGGCACGGCGATCGATGAGACCGGCGAGCCATTGCCCATCGCGACACGACACGTCGTCAAGGCGGCCGATGCCGTGCTGCTCGGTGCGGTCGGTGGCCCGAAATGGAGCGATCCCGCCGCGACCGTGCGCCCGGAACAAGGACTGCTCGGCCTGCGGGCGCTGCTCGGCGTCTACGCGAACATCCGTCCCGTGGCGGTCCATCCGGCGCTGGCGTCGTCGGCACCGCTCAAGCCCGAGCTGCTGCGCGGAGTGGACATCCTCTTCGTGCGGGAGCTGACGGGCGGATTGTACTTTGGCGAGAAGACGCATGACCGGGACGGGAGCGGGGCGTCCATACGGGCGTCGGACCTGTGCGTCTACAGCGCGGAAGAAGTGGAGCGTGTGGTGCGGATGGCGGCGCGTATCGCGCGCGGGCGGCGCGGCCGGTTGGTGTCGGTGGACAAGGCCAATGTGCTGGCGACGTCTCGCCTCTGGCGTGAAGTGACCAGCCGGGTGATGCGGGACGAGTTCCCGGATGTGACGCTGTCGCACGCGCTGGTGGACTCGTTTGCCATGCACCTGATCACGGCTCCGTCGAGTTTCGATGTGGTGGTGACGGAGAATCTCTTTGGTGACATCCTCACCGACGAAGCAGCAGTCCTGGCCGGATCGATCGGTGTGCTGCCATCCGCGTCGCTGGGCGAGGCGAGTACGGACGGTCTGCGGCGAGGGCTGTACGAGCCGATCCACGGGTCGGCGCCGGACATTGCCGGGCAGGGTACTGCCAATCCCGCCGGCGCGATCCTGAGCGCCGCGCTGCTGCTGCGGCATTCACTCGGGCTCGAGGACGATGCGGCGGCGGTCGAGGCGGCAGTCGCGGATGCAATCGGTGCCGGTCACCGCACGGCGGACTGCGTCGAGCCCGGGCAGTCCACGTGTTCGACGTCAGCCTTTGGTGATGCCGTGCTCGAACGACTTGCGATGCGCAATGAGTCCGTCGTCTCGCACCCTCACCGCGGTCCCGGGCCGAGGTAGCGATCGAAGTGATCCACCAGGCGACGGAGCAGGTAGGTGGCGTAGTAGGGTCGTTGGGTCCAGCCATGCGTTGCCGACGGTGCAAAGGCAAAATCGAACGTCTTGCCCAGTCGCATGAACTCCTCCGCCAGTGCCACGCTGGTGGCGAACGGCACCACGTCATCCTGCATGCCGTGGATGATGAGCAGATGGTCGCGCAGGTTGCCGGCGTACTGCAATGCGCCGCGGGCGAAGGTGGCCGGGTGTGTCTGCGGACGACGCGCAATGGCCACGTCGTCGCTGCCGAAGTACCTCGGATCGGTGGCTGGTGCACCGGCGACGCCCGCCTGAAACAGGCCAGGCTTCTTCAGCAGCGAGTAGACGGTGAGGGTGCCTCCATAGCTGCTGCCCCAGATCCCGAAGCGTGCCGGATCGACGAAGCGCAGTGATTTCATGTACTCCACGGCGCTTTCGAGATCCTCGAGATCCTGACCGCCCCAGTCCATCAGGAACTTTTCGCGGAAGTCACGACCGTAGCCGGTACTGCCGCGCACATCCACCTGAACGACGATGTAGCCCTTCTCGATGGCGAGATACTGCTGCAGCGTGGCGTACAGTCCCTGCCAGCGATTGCGGACGGTGTTCGAGTACACCGGGCCGAAGAGCACGGGATACTTCCTGGTGGAATCGAGGCCAGGCGGGAAGAGAATCCGTGCGTGCAGTGGCGGCGTGTTCGTGCGGCTGCGCAGCGTGACGTACTGCGGCCGCACCCAGGGCGTGGCGGCGAATGCCGCTGGCTGCGAGTGCGTGATGCGGCGTTCCGTCGCTCCAGCACGCACGTCGAGCAGGTAGAGCTCCGGCGGCGTGACATCGTCAGTGGAGATCAGCGCCAGCGTCTGGCCGTCGGGAGCGACGAATGGGGTATGCGTGCCTGGGCGCGTGGTCAGTCGGCGGCGTTGCGACCCATCGGCCTGCATGAGCCAGACGTGGCGTTCGGATGGCGTCGGCTCATTGCTGGTGTAGACGATGCTTCGTGTGGCCGCGTTCGGGATCGCTTCGCCGTTGACGTCAGAGCCCGCCGGCGTGAGCGCGCGGGGCAGGGTGTCGCCCGGCGTCACCGAGTACAGGCGATAGCGATCCTCCAGATCGCCGGTCATCAGGATCCGGCGGCCATCACCGCTCCAGGTCGACGCAACGTCATTGTAGATGCGAGTGTCGCGACGATCGTGCCAGATGCGGCGCGGTGCAATCGTGCCGGCATCCACGACGTACATCGCGCGATCGATCGCATCATCCGACTCGCGATCGATCAGGAGTGCGCCGGTCGGCGACCACGCGAAGTTGACGATCCGCGTCGCACTCGAATCGGGCAACTCGACGAACGTCAACCTGCCGGTGCTGAGGTCGACAATGCCAACCTTGCGGACTTCGTTGGCATCGCCCGGTGCGCTGCGGCGGACGACGTTCATCGTCGGTGCACTGTCGCCGTAATACGGCATGCGAAACGATGGCACGCCGCGACGGTCCACATAGTGGACGGCGATCCGCTTCGAGTCGGGCGCCCAGCTGTAGTTCGGTGCCTCGCCACCCCAGGTGGCGCTGCCGATCTCCACCTCGGGCCGGAAGTAGGTGCCAAGTGGTACTGTCCCAAGTGGCGCGACGCCAACCCGCGTCACGCGCGACGGCGGCCCTCCCTTCCGGGGCATGACGAAGAGATCACCGCCCGACAGCCAGGCGAGCTGCGTGCCGTCGGGCGAGATCGACAGGTCGGAGCGATCACCGGTGTCCGGGGTGAGTTGCTGCGCCGCACCGCCGTCGGCAGGAATCAGCCAGAGTCGCCCATCCTGCACGAACAGCAGCGAATCGCCCGCGGGGGTCCAGACGAACTCGCCGACGCGGCCGCGATTTGGCGCAGGCAACACGCGACGCGCGGTCGTGCCCTCGCGCGGCACGACCCAGAGCGATCGCGTCCCGCCTCCAGCTTCGCTCCACAGGAAGGCCAGTTGCCGCGAGGATGGCGACCAGCGGGGCGATGTGGGCACGGTGCCGAGCAGCGAGGGCACCGCCGTGATCGCCTCGAGCGTCAGCGGTGTGCCCTGTGCGGAGGCGGCGTGCGGGGCCGACAGGCAGACCGCACTGAGCGCGGCGACAACGACGTGAGTTCGGTGCATGGCGATGGCCAAAGGTTCAGTTGTGACTCCCCATCGCGGTCCGACGGGTCGAGGCTCGCCGGTACGTCGACACCGGCTGCCGGGAAAGATGGTGGGCGCCGAGCGCCGGCTGGCAAGGTCGGCGCGTCGGGCGCCACACACCGGGAACAGGGACGTGCGATGCGGCGCAGCGCCCCCGACTTCAGCCCCGACACGCGGGCGCCGATACCCGAACTGAGCATTCAGAGGTTCGCTTGCCCTTCGGCGTGCCGTATCGCCCTTTCCTCGACCACTCCATGTTCCCGTCACTCACGCTCCGGTCCAAGATTGTCGCGCTCCCGGTGGTCGCGACCCTCGGTTTCGTCGCAACCCTCGCGACCACAGTGATTCTCGGCCGTCGAGCGCAAGCCGAGATGACCCGCATCGAGACGCAAGCGTCACCAGCGCTCGATGCCAGCCGTCGACTCGAGGCGCGACTCGACTCATATCAACGCGCGCTGCGCGATGCCGTTGCCGCCAGCGATACGCTCTCGGTCTTCGCGGCCGATACGCTGATCCCCCGGTTCACGGCGCTGGCCGACACGATGAGCCAGAATCCTGCCGCCGACGCTGCGCTGCTGACGACGATCAAGGCCGACTTCGCGACGTACACGGCGCAGACGCGATCGGGGAGCGTGAAGGTGATCACCGGGTCGATGGACGATCTCATGGGCACCATGCAGGCGATGCGCACCCAGTACGCGGACCTGGCCAAGAAGCTGGCGGCGCAGACCAAGACGCAGGAAGCGGCCATCGCGGCAGGCTTTGCCACCGCGGGCGGGCTGCAGAACACCATGCTGAAGCTGTCGGCCGGTGTGCTGGTGCTGTCGTTGATCCTGCTGGGCGTGATCGCCACGGCGACGTTGCGCAGCGTGATCGGTGCCGTGCAGTCGCTCTCCACGGCGGCAACGGAGATCGCCCGCGGACAGATCGGTCAGCAGATCGAAGTGACGAGCACCGACGAGATCGGGACCCTCGGCACCGCGTTCCGCGGGATGGTAGAGTACGTGACGGCCATCTCCAAGGCGGCCGACCGGCTGGCCTCGGGCGACTTGTCCGCCACGGTCGAAGTCCGTTCTGAGCACGACGTGTTGTCGCGCAGCATCAATCGCGCGACCGAGACGCTTCGCGCGATCGTCGGAGAAGCGAACGGTGTCATCGACGCCGCGAAGCATGGTGACCTGGCGAAACGCGGCAACGCGGCGCAGTTCCAGGGCGCGTACTTCGAGCTGATCAGTGGCACGAACGCGATGCTCGACGCGGTGGTCGAACCGATCACCGAGGCCAAGGATGTGCTGCAGCGCGTTGCGAATCGTGATCTGTCGGCGCGGGTCGTTGGGGCCTATTACGGTGAGCACGCAGCTATCAAGGAGTCGCTCAACACCGCGCTCGAAAACATCGCGCAGGTGTTCGCCTCCCTGACCGTGGCCATCGAGCAGGTGAACGCGGCGGCTGGTGAGATCGGAGACGGAAGCCAGGAACTGGCGAGCGGTGCATCCGATCAGGCAGGTGCAGTCGATCAGGTCACCAACCGCATCCGGGTGGTGGACGAGCGCACCAAGGGCAACGTCGTGAGCGCCCGCGAAGCGCGCGCCGCGATGGAGCGCGCGACGACGTCCACCGAACAGGGTGTCGAACGGATGGTGGCGCTGGCCGATGCGGTGGCCGAGATCAAGCGGTCTGCTGATGCCACGGCCAAGATCGTCAAGACGATCGACGAGATCGCCTTCCAGACCAACCTGCTGGCGCTCAACGCCGCCGTGGAGGCAGCGCGTGCAGGCGACGCCGGCAAGGGATTCGCGGTGGTTGCCGATGAAGTGCGCAGCCTGGCCATTCGCGCCTCGGAGGCATCGCGGAACACGGCGACGCTGATCGAAGAGTCGGTGGCCAAGGCCGAAACCGGCGTCACGCTGAACGAGAGCGTGAAACGTCGTCTGGAAGACATTCGCGCCGGCGTGCAGGGGGCGGCGGCGATCATGAACGAGATTGCCGAGGGCGCGGTCACGCAGGAGCAGGAACTGGCCGAAGTCACCGACTCGATGGCGCAGATCGGTCAGCTGACGCAGCGTACGGCGGCCAACGCCGAGGAGTCGGCCAGTGCTGCGGCGCAGCTGTCGGCGCAGGCCCGCGAGATGCATGACTTGGCGGTGCAATTCACCGTCAGCAGCGCCCCGGCGGTACGCGTGGGTGCCGACGAGGCGCCGTCGCGTCGGACGGAGCCGGTGTCGCGGGTCTCGGTTGGCGCCGGGCGTCCGGCGCGTGCCTCGGCAAAGCGGTCCCCTAAACCGACCAGGAACGCAGCGCCGGCACCGGCCAAGGCCACGGCGTCGAGCAAGTCCCAGCAGGCGTCAGCGCTCATTCCCTTCGACGACGACGACGCGCACGGCGACGATGTGCTGAATTCGTTCTGAGCCACTCGCAGCGGGACGTCACGACGGCAGCCGGAATCAACGGCTGCCGTTGTCTTTTCCCTCGGGTTCTCGCTCAAGTGGCCCGCGCCGCCGGTCGATACACAGCTCTCAGAGCTGCGCACCAGCGCGCCGCGTCTCGACGCCTGCCACCCATGATGCCGCATGTCCGACCTTGACCCGTTGCTGCCGCCGCCCGGCGCCCCGCCCGCCCGCCGCCCGACGCCGCGCACGCAACGCAGCGAGCCAACGGCGCAGGTGATCGCGCGGCTGTCGGCCATGGCACACCGCACGGGCCGGGGCATCGTCCTCACCAACGCCGAGCATCAGATCGAGTGGGTGAATGATGCGTACTGCAACCTGTCGGGATTCCCTCGCGCGGAATGCCTCGGCCAGCTGCCCCGCGCGCTCACCCACTGCGAACGCAGCGACGCGGCGACCGTGCAGGCGATCCGGACTGCACTCGATGCGGGTGAGGCATACCACGGCGAGCTGCTGAACCGGAGCAAGGACGGACGCGAATACTGGATCGAGCTCGAGATCGTGCCGTTGCATGACGATGAGGGCCATGTGTCGGGATACTTCTCGATCGAGGTGGACATCACGCGCCAGGTGGCCGTTCGCGATCGGTTGGCGAGCATCTTCGATACCGTCTCGGAGGGGGTTGCCCTGGTGGCGGCGGGCGGCGTGATCATCGAGTGCAATCCCGCCGGGGAACGCATCCTTGGCCTGACCGCCGACCAGATCTGCGGGCGCGCCGCGATCGATGAACGGTGGGGCAATCTTCGCCGTGACGGGACGCTACTTCCCGGCGACGAGACGCCCGCCATGTCCACGCTCCGCACTGGCAAGCCGATTCGCGATTTCGTGCAGGGCATCCAGCTGCCAGATGGTGCACGCCGATGGATTTCGGTCAGCACTGCAGCGCTGCCTGATCTGAGCGGCGCGGTGTCGATGGTGGTGGCCAGCTTCGGCGATGTGACCGACCTGCTGGAACGCGAGGAGCGTACGCAGCTGGTGATCGACGCGGCTGGCGTGGGGACCTGGGACTGGCACATCCCGTCGGGGAAGGTGCTGTACAACGAACGATTCTCCGGGAACCTCGGATATGTCGCGGCCGAGTTCGAGCCGACGGTGGAGATGTGGAGCGGGACCCTGCATCCGGACGAACGTGATGCCGTCCTGAAGTCACTGTCCGACCATGTCGAGGGGCGCACACCGGAGTTCCGCTGCGAGCATCGTCAGCGGCGCAAGGATGGCTCGTGGGCCTGGACGCTGGGCGTCGGCCGCGTCATCGAACGCGACGCGAACGGCGCGGCCATCCGCGCCACCGGCATCAATCTCGATGTCTCGGACATGAAGGAACTCGAGAGTGAGCTGGTGCGCTCGCGGCAGGCGACGGAGTTGTCGAATCAGATGCTGCTCGAGACCAACCGGTTTCTGGAAGATGCGACGGTGCGCGCGAACGACATGGCGGCGCAGGCCGAAATGGCCAGCCATGCAAAGAGCGAGTTCCTCGCCAACATGAGTCATGAAATCCGGACGCCGCTGACCGCAATTCTGGGGTACGCCGAGATCCTGCGCGATGAGTTGCCGGAAGGGGCAGGCGAGACGCGCTCGGCAGGCGCCATCGAGACGATCCGTCGCGCGGGCGAGCATCTCCTGATCGTCATCAACGATGTCCTCGACCTGTCCAAGATCGAGGCCGGGCGGCTGGTGATCGAGCAGGTCGAGACCGGATTGCCCCAGCTGCTGATGGATGTGCATCGGATGATGGAAACGCGGACGTCGGCAAAGGGCGTGGCGCTCGAGACGACGCTTGGCACGCCGATTCCTGATCGCATCCTGAGCGATCCAACCCGGTTGCGGCAGATCCTGATGAACCTCGTCGGGAATGCGGCGAAGTTCACTGACGCCGGACGTGTCGGTGTGCGCGTCGAGATCGTACATCGCGAGGATGCGCCGTCGCCGATGCTCCGGATTGCGGTGGAGGACACCGGGCCAGGCATGACGCGCATTCAGGCACGGAAGCTCTTTCAGCCGTTCACGCAGGCCGATGCATCGGTCACCCGCAAGCATGGCGGTACCGGGCTCGGTCTCACGATCTGCCGCCGTCTGGCGGAACTGATGCACGGCACCGTCACACTCGAGTACACGGCACCGGGGCAGGGCTCGCGCTTCGTGGTCGAACTGCCGCTGTGCGCCGCCGAAGGCGCGGTCCTCACGGAATCGCTGGGCCCCGTCGCGACGGAAGGCCAAGGGGGGCGTGCTGCCGCAGCGTTGGCTGTGACTGGCGCGCTCGCGGGTCGCATCCTGCTCGCTGAAGACGGCGAGGACAATCGTCGACTCATCACCTACCACCTGACGCGTGCCGGCGCCGAGGTCACGGTGGTGGAGAACGGCCGTCTGGCGCTGGACCTGATCGAGGCTTCCGCGCGTAACGGGCAGCAGTTCGACCTGCTCGTGACCGACATGCAGATGCCGGTCATGGACGGCTACACACTCGCCCGGACACTGCGAAAGCTCGGCCGCACCATCCCGATCGTCGCGCTGACGGCGCACGCGATGGCCGAGGATCGGCAGAAGTGCCTTGATGCCGGCTGCGACGACTATGCCACCAAGCCGATCGACCGGGTGCGGCTGATCGCAGTCTGCCGGTCGCTGCTTGGCGAGCCGAAAGCCAGCGTTTCGTCAGGCGTGTCCGGGGAGTCCGCCGCAGTGCCGCAGCCCAGTGCTCCGGCAGCACCGCCACCGCCTGCCGTGCCGGTCGCCAGCGACGACGTGCTGCTCAGCGATCTGGCCGATGATCCGGACATGCAGGAACTCATTGGGCAATTCCTGCAGCAATTGACGACACGCATCGACGCCATCGACCAGAGCCGTGGCAAGGACAACCGCGCCGCACTGGCTGCCATGGCGCACCAATTGAAGGGAGCCGGCGGCGGCTACGGGTACATGAGTATCAGCGAGGCTGCTCGCACCGTCGAACGATTTGCTGCGGCGGGCGGCACCCAGAAGGAATGTGACGACGCGATCGATCGTCTCCTGGCACGGTGCCAGGCCGCGATCCGCGGTGGGGCGCA
Organism: Gemmatimonadaceae bacterium; assembly: GCA_031374935.1. Classification (GTDB taxonomy): domain Bacteria; phylum Gemmatimonadota; class Gemmatimonadetes; order Gemmatimonadales; family Gemmatimonadaceae; genus JACMLX01. The sequence continues at coordinate 64,051 of JANMHB010000179.1, forward strand.
ACTGCTCGCAGCCGCGACTGGCGCTGCGACTTCTTCCGGGGTGGAATCATGATCGCGACCGAGTCCGATCCCGTGGTGCGATCACATGTCGTGCTGATCGATGATGATCCTGCGATTCATGCGCTCGTCGGGGCCATGCTCAAGTCCACCGGTGCACGGATCTCGTCTGCGACTGGCGGCGAAGCAGGATTGGCGCTCGTCCGTCAGGACGCGCCCGATCTGATCCTGCTCGACAACGAGATGCCGGGAGCGACCGGCCTCGATGTGCTCGGATGGCTGAAGGCGGATCCGGCACTGGCGAACCTGCCGGTGATCATGGAGACGGGCAGCGAGGGCAACAAGACGCTCTCGGCGTGCTTTGCCGCAGGGGCGATCGACTACATCCGCAAACCGTTCACCGCCGCCGAATTGCGCGCCCGCGTTGGCTCCGTGCTCGAGCGGCAGCGAATGCTGGGCGAGCTCACGACTGCCGCGCGGCTGGACAAGCTCACGGGCCTCACCAATCGGGCTTTGCTCAATGAACGCCTCGCCGCCGCGCTCGAACGGGCAGCGGTCGATCCGAACGAGGGGTTCACACTGATGTTCCTCGACTTCGATCGCTTCAAGCTGATCAACGACAGTCTTGGCCATGACGTGGGCGACCTGTTGCTGCAGGCGATTGCCGGCCGCCTGCGCAAGAACGTGCGCTCGACCGATTCGACATCACGCGACGCCGCCGGGAACACGGTGGCTCGGCTGGGTGGCGATGAGTTCGTGATCATCCTGCACGCGGTGAATGATGCCGCCACTGCCACGACCATCGCCGACCGGCTGCTTGGTGTGCTGGAAGCGCCCTATCAGCTCGGTGAGCACACCGTACGATCGTCGGCCAGCATCGGGGTGGTGTACAGTCGCGATGGCTACACCACGCCGGATGCGATTCTCCGCGATGCCGACATTGCAATGTACGAGGCCAAGGCGCGCGGCAAGGCGTGTCATGTCGCGTTCACGACCGGCATGCGCGATGCCGTGCGCGCCCGCATCGATACCGAGAACGATCTTCGCGATGCGCTGGGAACGCCACAGCTGCACCTGATCTATCAGCCGATCGTGTCGCTCGAGAACCGGGTGATCAGCGGTGTGGAAGCCCTGGCGCGATGGGAGCACCCGGTACGCGGGCCCATCTCACCCTCGACGTTCATTCCCATTGCCGAGGAAACGGGTCTGATCGTGCCGCTCAGTGCGCAGTTCCTCCAGGAAGCCTGCCGCACGTTCATGGACTGGCAGCGGGCCGCCGGGCCGCGTGCTCCCACGCACATGAGCGTGAATCTCTCGCGGTGTCAGTTGTCCGACACACGGCTCGTGGAGCGGACACTCCAGGTGCTGCAGGACACCGGCATGCAACCACAGCAGCTGCAGCTCGAGGTGACCGAGTCGCAGATCATGCAACAGCGGTCGGTGGCGCTCGGTCTGCTGGCTGAGCTGCGGGCGCAAGGCGTGCGCCTGGCGATGGACGACTTCGGGACCGGGTATTCGTCACTTTCGTGCCTGCAGGAGTTTCCGCTCGACGTGCTCAAGGTCGACCGAAGTTTTGTCGTCAACGCCGTCAAGGGTCGCGACTTCGCGGCACTGTTGCACGCGGTGGTGACGCTGGCCGACAATCTCGGCCTGAAGGTCGTCGCCGAGGGCATCGAGACGGAGGAGCAACTGGTGCTGCTCCAGGCGCTCGGCTGCGCGTACGGACAAGGATTCCTGCTGGCCCGTCCGATGGCGTCACGCGACCTCGTACCACTCTTCTCCGGCTCTTTCTGATCCCATGACCGTCACGGCGCCTATCACTACGCCTGAATCGATCGCCGCTGCCATCGCGCGCGCCGGTCAGCTCGCCACCTTGCCCGAGATTGCGCTGGAAGTCATGCGCGTGGCCGAGGACCCCCAGGCGACGGGCGATGATCTGATCCGTGTCCTGTCGCATGATCCGACGCTGAGCGCTCGTGTGCTGAAGATCGTCAACTCGGCCTACTACGGCGTGCGACGGGAAGTGACGTCGATCGGGACGGCGGTGGCGTTGCTGGGTTTCGGTGCCGTGAAGAGTATTGCCATCGCGGCCAGCCTCACCCGGATGTTCAGGGCGGGCGCGGTGAGCGGGGGCTTCGAGGCGCGCGAACTGTGGAAACACTCGATCGCGGTGGCCACCGCGGCGCGATTGCTGGCGCAGCGTGTGCCGGGCGTCGAGCCCAGTGATGCCTTCCTCGGCGGGATGATGCATGACATCGGGATCGTGGTTGAATTGCAGGCCTGTCGGGATGCGTTCGGCGACACGATCGCGCTGGTCGCGGCTGATCCCGCCATCTCGTTCCGCGACGCGGAGCGGCAGTGCATCGGCGTGAGTCACGAGGAATTCGGCGCCGCGCTGTGTGTGGCATGGCGGTTCCCCCAGCTGCTGCAGCGTGTGACGGGCTATCACCATCGCCCGCTGGCGGTGCCCACCGGCTTCTGTGCGGTGACCGCGATCGTCCACGTCGCCGATCATCTGTCGGCGCGTCTGGCCATCGGGTATTCACGGACGGTTGATGGCGGAGAGATCGACGCCGCAGTGCTGGACGCCCTGGCGCTGGCGCCAGCCGAACTGGACGCGCTGGCCGACCTCGTGGCGGTGCAGTTCGCCGAGGTCTTCCCGCTGCTCACGGGCGACGGCTGAGCGACCGCTGACGTGGCCGGGCGCGGCGTGTCGACTGCTCAGCAGGTGCGTTGCGTCAGCCAGTCAGGGCGAGTCGCCGCCCAGTCCGTGCCGCCGGTCGCGGCCGCTGCGCGAGCTTTGGCTGCCCGACGGTGAAGTCCGCCAGCAGCAGCGCCATCCGCTCTGCCTCTGCAGACAGCGCACTGGCGATGTCCTGCGACTGCTCGGCGTTGCCGGAGGTCTCGATGGTGAAGCGACCCACCTGATCGATCGCGGTCGTGATCTGGCCAACCCCTTCTGCCTGCTGCTCATTGGCAGAGGCGATCTCACCGATGACGTCGCGCACCTTGTGCACATGGGTGTCGATGTCGGCGAGCCGAGCGGAAACGTCGGCAGACAGCTTGGCCCCCAACGCGGCATGCGTGACCGAATCCACGATCAGTTCGGACGTACTGCGCGCCGCCTCGGCGCTGCGCAGTGCGAGGCTCCGTACCTCGTCTGCCACGACGGCGAACCCTCGGCCGGCATCCCCGGCTCGCGCCGCCTCGACCGCCGCGTTGAGTGCCAGCAGGTTGGTCTGGAATGCGATTTCGTCGATCGTCCGCACGATCTTGGCCGTTTCATCGGCACTCCGCTTGATCTTCTCCATCGCTTCACTGAGCGCGCTCATCGCCTGGACACTATTCGACGCGGCCACACGCGTGGTGTCGGCCAGGGCCCGGGCTTCGCGTGCGTGCGCCGAGGTGGAGCGCGTCATTGACGTCAGTTCCTGCAGCGACGCTGACGATTCTTCCACCGCCGCCGCCTGCTCCGCGGCGCCGCGCGCGAGATCCGCGCTGGCGTCGCTGATGGTCTGGCTGGCATCACGACACTTGCCTGAGAGCGCCGCGGCATCTGTGAGCGTGTCCTCGAGCCGGGCGATCGCCGAATTGAAGGACCGCTGTGCATCTGCCTGGTCGCCGCTGAACGTGCCGTTGAGCCGCGCTGTCATGTCGCGGTCGCCGACGCGTTCGACGGCTGCCCGCAATGATGACAGAAAGGCGAGCGCGTCGTCCCGCTGAGACTCCACCGCAGCATGCGCGAGCTGGAACGCGTCCATTGACCCGTTCATGCCCTGAATGACGTGCTTGAACGACCCGTCGAACAGGGACACATCACCGCGCCGCGAGAAGTCCTTCTGCTCGGCCGCCGTCGAGACCGCGGTGGCCTCGGACACCAGCGCGCGCACCGAGACGATCACCTGGCGGTAGGCATCGGCCATCTGCCCACCGCGAACGTCGACATCGACATTGCCGCGTGCCAGTTCGCGTGCCACTGCCTGCAGCCCGTCGGCCTCGCTCGCTTCCCGCGCCAGTCGAAGACTCATCCAGACCAGCACGCTCGTCTCCATCACGACGAAGCCCGCGTGCAGCGCGACCAGCCCGAAATCGGTGTGGTGCCCCTTCGGGAAGGCGTAGGCGCTAACTCCTGCGTTCTGCACGAACATGAATGCCACGTGATGCACGGCGATCACGGCAGCAGCGACGACCGGAACGTGCCAGTCACGATAGGTGAGCAGGAACGCGAGGCAGACGAAGATGTGAAAGTGCAATTCGATCATGCCATTCGCCTGATGAATGAACAGCGCCGAATAGGTCATGAACGCGGCTGCAACCGCATAGCGCGTGGTCGGTGCGCCGGGCCTCGAGCGCGTGAGCCAGAAGACGCCGAAGGACACCGTGCCGCCAATCCCGATCGCGAGCGCCCAGGTGTCGTGAAGCAGCGCCAGCGCAAGCGAGACTGGAAAGTGTGCAAGAATCAGGAGCCCGAGCGTCCGGTCGACGTCGGTACGACCGCGCTGCAGCATGGTCGTTTGGGTGTCTGCCACGATGCGCTCAGTGATGACGGGTGAACTCGCAGCTGTGCCACGACCTCGGTGTCGCGGGCGCCACGATATCCTGAGGTATCGGCTCCTGTTCACCGGACTCAAGCCCTGACGGAAATCGTTGCATGGTGGGTGGCAGCCAGGCTGCTGGCGTTGCGTTGCGTGGGTTCGCGTTGCCGCGCCTCGACATGAGCGCTTGCCAACATTGTCGCTGGCTCACGTTGCCGATCATTGCTGCTGCTGTGCGTCACTCTTGCGTGGATTCACGCGTACAGCGTCAACGTTGCCGTGTGTTGATGATCAGCACACCACCACTGGCATCCGGTCCGAAGATCGCGCCCGCTTCATGCGGCGGGATGAACATCAGCGACTCCACGGCGCTCGGTTCGACCAGCGGCAGGTCGCCGTTGGTGCGGCTGCCGTCGAGGATGAAGACCTTCACGCGCTGCCCGCGATACGTCATCTGCGACTCGATGTCGCCGGTCTTGATGCTGAGCCCCGGAATCCGGAGCGACGTGATCAGGTCGTCCACGCTGCGGGCTGAGGGGTTCCGGTCGCGCAGCTCGTCGCCCCCGAGGAAGTAGCGGCTCATCAGCTTCAGGTTGAAGCCGAACGCCGTGATGCGTTGCTCCATCACCGTCACCGGATCGAGGACCGTCACGGTCTGCAAGCGCAGGACGACGCTGACGCTGTCGTTGTCGCCGACGATGGGAAAGGACATCGAGCCGCCCGGTTGCAATCCGATCCGGCGGCCGACGACACGGTACCAGGCTGGTTGCAGGCCAACGAATCCGGCGCCGCCATCGGTGTCGCTCGTTCCGGCCCTGATCATCTCGGCGCGGCCATCCACTTCCACGATCGCGACTTCGGCGTTCGGCACCGGCGTCTCGGTGCGTGCATCCAGCACCGTGACGCGCACCTTGGCCTGTCGCTCGCCGCTCACGCCCCGTTCGATTGCTCCCGCGGTGCTGTCACGGAACGGTTCGCGCAGAATCGTCTGGGCGGTGAATTCCTCTCCCCGCGCGAGGCCTGAGAGGCTGCGGCGGAACACATGCTCATAGAACATCGTCGCGCCGCTGTCGAGCACGAACACCGGCGAGGCGTTGCGGCCCACCATCCGAGCCGACAACTGCAGCCAATAGGAGCCCGGCACCGGCGCCCGAACGCTGAACTCCCCTTTCCGATTCGTCCGCGCCGATCCCGCCTCGCGTCCGAGGGAGTCGATGAGCGACACATTCGCTCCCCAGACGGCATCACCGCGCAGATCCAGCTTGGCCAGCCCGCGGACTTCCTGCGCCGCCACCGACTGCACCGATACCCCGCAGCAAAGCACTGCGAGCATCGTTCGGCGCGAGAGCCAGCGCTGCGTAGGAGGCAGAGTTGTGGACATCACGGTGGGTGAGGGAACTGCGTCGAAACTGCGGCGCGGCCTGCCTGCTGGCAACCAGACTCCCATGCGACACGGTCCAGATGCGTCGATTCAGGGATGGGATGCTGTACATTGGCCTTCCGGCGCCTCCAGCCGCGTCCGTCCCGCAGAGCCAGTCCATGCCGCCCGCCCCGCCGCTCGTCTCGACCGCCCCACCGCTCGACTACCACACCTGGCGCCTGCGCAGCCTGACCGTGGCGGGTCGCTCGTACCAGCTTGCGTCAAAGCCCGGTCTGATTGGCCATGGACGGGATGATGCCGCCGGCCGGCTCCTGGCGGAGCGCGTGGTGGTGCCTGTTGGCGCCACGGTCGTTCAGATGCAGTGCGGCAGCGGACTCTTCGGCGCCGTCGCAGCCCTCGCACACGGCGCCGGCAGCGTCATCCTCACCGACCGCAGCGCAGTGGCGGTTGAGGCTGCCAGACGGACGATGGCGGCCAATTCCATCGCGAATGCCGTGGTGTTCGCCGGCCATGGGTCTGCGCCGCTCGATCCGGCGCTGCGGGCCGATGTCGTCGCCATCCGCATTCCGACGGAAAAGCTGGCGCTGCTGCAACTGCTCTCCGACGGCTTCGGGATTTTGCGCGTGGGCGGGCAGTGCGTGATCGCGGGTGCCACCAACGAAGGGGTGAAGTCGGCCGCCACCCTCCTCAGGGCGCTCTTCGGCAATGCGACCGTCCTCGGCACCGACAGCGGCTGCCGCGCCGTGATGGCGGTCAAGCGAGCGCCAGCGCCGTCCGACGCGGCCATGCTCGCGAGCCCGTTCCTGCCGCACGGGGCGTTTCACACCATCGAGGTGGAACTCCGGGGCACGCCGATGCGGCTGTTTTCACGGCCCGGCGTGTTCTCATGGGAGCACCTCGACGAAGGCACGGCGGTGCTGGCCGACGTGATGGAGGTCTCGCCGGGTGAGGACGTGCTCGATCTCGGGTGCGGCAGTGGGGCGATCGGGCTGCTGGCGGCGCACCGTTCCGGAACCGGTGCGGTCACGCTGCTCGATGTCGATTCCGAAGCGGTGCGGTGCGCGTCTCGTACCATCGAGGCGTCGGGGCTCACCAACTGTCGTGCGATGATCAGTGATGTTGCAGCAGCCGTCATCGACCAGCGGTTCGATCGCGTGCTGGCCAACCCGCCCTTCCATGTCGGCAAGCAGACGGATCTCTCGGTGCCGACGCAGTTCATTCTCGACTCGTGGCGTGTGCTCGTGCCGGGCGGAACGCTGCAGCTGGTGGCGAATCGCACCTTGCCGTACGAGCGGATCGTCTACGAGACATTCGGGAATCTCACCACGAAGCACGACGGCCCCCGTTTCAAGGTGTTGTTCGCGCAGCGCTAAAGCGGTGGCAGCAGCTGGCGTTCAGCCTCGGTCAGCACGCGCCATGCTCCCGCAGGCAGCCCGCCCAGACGCAGTTTACCGATCGCGATCCGCTCGAGTGTCACGACATGGTTGCCGATCGCCGCAAACATGCGTCGCACCTGATGATAGCGCCCCTCGGTAATGCGCAGTTCCGCCGTCTGCGAGTCGATCGGCGTCAGTTCCGCCGGAGCCAGGGGCGTGCTTTCGCCGCTCAGCATCAGCGTGCCGCTGGCGAAGCGCTCACCTTCATCGCCACGCAGTGCGCTGGCGAGGCTGACGCGGTACGTCTTCGGCAGGTGTGATCGTGGTGACGTGAGGCGGTGATTGAGCGCGCCGTCATCCGTCAGCAACAGCAACCCGCTGGTGTCGCGATCGAGCCGTCCGACTGGTGCGAGCACCGGTGACCGGCGCGCGAAGCGCTCCGGCAGCAGCTCGTAGATCAACGGCGGCACATCCTTCGAGGAGCAGACGTAGCCGGCTGGCTTGTGCAGCATCACGACCGCGCCGGGCGGCGGGTCCAGGGGCTCGCCGTCCACGAGCGTGTCGGCGGCACTCCACAGGTCATCCGGGCCGAGCCGGCCCCCAGCCACGCGCGTCACCCGGCCGCGTGCGAGCATCGCCGTGACGTCACGCCGGCTGCCATACCCCAGGTTGCCGAGATACTTGATCAGCGACATGCCATGCCCCATCGTGCGGCGGCAATCACGTCATCCCACCTGCACCGCGCGAGAGTCCGCATGGTTTCGAGCAAGGAAACAACCCCGGCCGCGTATCTCGCCAGCCTGCCGGCCGAGCGACGTGCCGTCATCGCCGCGGTCCGCAAGGTGGTCCGGCAGCACCTGCCGAAAGGGTACGTGGAAACGATGAACTGGGGCATGCTCTCCTACGAGATTCCGCTCAGCAGATATCCGGTCACGTACAACAAGCAGCCGTTGGCGTACGTGGGTCTGGCGGCGCAGAAGAACAACTATGCGCTCTACCTGATGAGCGTCAATGGCGAGGGGACGCTGTACGACAGACTGGTTGCACACTACGAGGCAGCTGGTCGGAGACTGGATATGGGCAAGTGCTGCCTTCGCTTCAAGTCTCTCGACGAGCTGCCGCTCGATGTCATCGGCGACATCGTGGCGGCCACACCCGTCGACACGATGATCGCGTACTACGAGTCGGCACCGCGCAGGAAGAAGGCCTGATTCATCGCACGCCGAACGGAATACGCTTCAGTGCCACGCGCCCGTCGGTGATCACGATCACCGCGTCCTGCAGTGCCCGGATATCGTCGAGTGGACTACGCTCGACCACCACCAGATCGGCTTCCATGCCAGCGCGCAGCGTGCCGGTGCGCTGCGCGATGCCGAGACAGGTGGCCGCCACCGCGGTGGCCGAGCGGATGGCGTCCATCGGCGTCATCCCGAGTCGCTGGAACGATGCGATCTCCAGCGAAACCCGTGACACACTCTCTGGACCGTACTCGGTATCGACGCCGGTGATCAGCGGAACGCCAAGGGCATATGCCGCCTTGACCGCGTCTTCGGCTCGCGGGAGCATATGCTGCCCGCGCAGGCGGAGCGGGGCACTGTCGTAGTCTCCACCGGGTTCGCTGAGATCGACCAGCGTGGTGTACGTCGGCGTGAAGCAGGTGCCTCGTTCCTTCATCAGGCGGAGCGTCGAATCGCTCAGGTAGGTGCCATGTTCGATGGTGCGCGCGCCCGCCTTCACTGCCGCGTAGGCACCTTCATCGCCATGGGCATGCACCAGCACGTTCACGCCACGCGCGCGAGCCGCGTCGACGATGGCCCGCAGCTGGCGTTCGTCGTACACCTGCTTGCGGGGATCCTGATCGGCCAGGCCGGCGCGTTCGGTGGCGCGTGTCTTGATCCAGTCCACGCCGCGATCGATGTTGATGTTGACCACCGCTGCCAGCTGTTCGGGCGTCAGCACGGCGCCGGCAAACGGTGCGAGTCGTGGATCGGCGAGCACGGTTTCACCAAGGAACGGCGTGACGAACACGCCCGCCGCCAGCATCTCCGGTCCCGGAATCGCCCCCAGTCGCACCAGCGCGCGCAGCCCGACGTCTTCGTAGTGGGGCGTGTTGGCGCTGCGCACGGTCGTCACCCCCGATTCGAGGGCGCGCTTCATTCCCGCGGTCGAATTGATGTGCGTGTGCGCATCGATCAATCCCGGCACCACCCAGCGGCCGCCGAGGTCGATCGTGTCGGCACCGGACGCTGGCGCCGGACCGATACTCACGATCTTCCCGTCCGCGATCACGATCGAGACGTTGCGCTGTGGAGCCGTGCCCGTGCCGTCGATCACGTTCGCGTGCAGCAGCACCATCCGCCGGGCTGGTGCCGCGCGCTCCACCTGCGCGCCGAGCGGCGCCGACAGCAGCCCCAATGCGACAGCAGCAGTCACCCTGCGCATCAGTAGCCCATCTTTTCGAGGAAGTACGGCAACATCTTGCGCCACCACGGCCAGTCGTGATTCACGTCATGACCCCAGATGTCCAGCAGGTGCGGAATCCCCTTGGCCGTCAGGATGTCCGACATCCGCTGCGAGGCATCGGGCGCTTCGTACGCCCCCTGCCCGGTGGCCAGGATGATGCTCGAATGTCGCTGCAGCTGCTCCAGATGTGAGCCCTCGAGATCGGGGACGAACCAGGCGGGGTTGTTGCGATAGCAGTTGTCGTCCGAGTAGCCCTTGAAGTAGCCGCGCGCGAGATCGTAGAACGCCGACATGCCGATCACGCCACGGAACAGATCGGGCCGACGGAAGAACTGATTGGCGGCATGAAAGCCCCCGAAGCTGGCGCCGGTGGTGAGCACGCGCGCGCTGCCATCACCCACCACGTGTCGGATGTATGGCACCACTTCGTCCTCGACGTACTGTGAGTAGCCGGCCTGGCGGCGCGCCTGCACGTGCACCGGCAGCTCCCGATCCATCCAGGCCGTGCGATTGATGCTGTCGATCGAGAAGAGCCGCATGCGGCCAGCCATCAACAGCGGTTCGACGGCCTTCACGAGAAAGAACCGCTCATTCTCGAGGTAATCGGCTGCCGCGGTCGGGTAGAGCAGCACCGGCGGGCCGGCATGTCCGTAGGTGACGATCGGCATGTCCAGCCCGATCGAGTGTGAGAACCAGCCATACCGCTGACGCGCAAGGCGCGGATCGACAAACTGCATTGGGAGTGGGAGCGCGGGTGAGGCCGTCGGTGGTCGACGTGACAACGAAGTGCAGGGAGTATCCACCCGGAAGTGCCGCCCGCCAAGCCTGTGCCCGCTGTGACGCTCAGGCGCCGCTCGCGCCTCGCCTGTGCCGGTCCCCCTTCCGGTGTCCCCCTGTCGGCGGCAGACTCTGGGACGCTCTGTCAGCACGATCACAGTCACCATCGACTTCGCGACGCACCACATGTTTCTCATCCGATGGGGCGCGCCTGGCGCCGAACGTCCCGGCGTGGTGCTGCACGGCGTTCGCAAGGACTGCTCGGAGCACTTTGGCGACTGGACCCCTGCGTTCTTCCGCAGTGGTGGGCTGGCCAGCCTGCAGGCGCTGATCGCGGGCGCTACCCCACTGCCCGACGTGCCCGCATCCGCACGCTGGGCATCCTGCATTCCGCGACCGGGCAAGGTGGTGGGGATCGGCCTCAATTACAGCGACCACGCCGCCGAAGTCGGTGCCAAGGTGCCACGCGAACCGATCATCTTCCTGAAGGCATCCAACACGGTGGTCGGGCCCTACGACGACGTGCTGATCCCAAGGATGTCGACGAAGACGGATTGGGAAGTGGAACTTGGCGTCGTCATCGGCAGCGATGCGCGCTATCTCGACCGCGTCGAGGATGCTGCCGCGCACATTGCCGGCTACTGCATCGTGCACGACGTCTCGGAACGGGAGTTTCAGGTCGAACGCGGCGGGCAGTGGACCAAGGGCAAGTCATGCGACACGTTCGCCCCCACCGGACCGTGGCTCGCGACGTGTGACGAAATCCCCGATGTCATGACCCTTGGCCTGGAGCTCGACGTCAACGGCACGCGCCGGCAGACCGGCACGACTGCGTCGATGATCTTCGACCCGTTCGTGGTGGTGCACTACCTGTCGCAGTTCATGACACTCGAAGCCGGCGATCTGATTGCCACCGGCACGCCGCCCGGGGTCGGCATGGCGATGATTCCCCCGATCTTCCTGCGCGACGGCGATATCGTCGATCTCCGGGTCACACACCTCGGCCATCAGCGGCAAACCTTTCGCAATGCGTGATCCGACGGGGACGGTGATCACGCATCGCGAACCGCTGACGGATCAGTGCTGCCGTCTGCGGCGACGGTAACCGGCAGCCCCAAGTCCGATCAGCCCCGTCGCGGTGAGGAACACCGTCGCCGGTTCCGGCACCACCGTCGGGTCGGCACGGAAGATCGCCGAGAAGCCCGCGTCGGTCACGCCGTCGACCGTGGAGAACGCGCCCGCGTCGCGGAGCAGGCCGGCATCGGTGCCGTTGTAGGCCACCCAGAAGGAGCCGCCGGTGTATCCGTCCACGTCGTTCGCACCCACCAGATTCGATGCGTCGGCGGGCAGACCGGCCCCCTGCGTCGAGGTGGTGATCAGGAACAGGTAGGTGGTGCCCGACGCCAGCGTCAGGTTCCCGGTGTTGAAGCTTCGCGTGTCGAACGCAAAGTCGTTCGATGAACCGAGGATGTTGGTCGCGTTCCACAACACATCACCCGTCACCCGGCGATTGGCCGTATCGAACGCCAGGATGTACGCGTCGAACCGGAGCGCGCCACCGTTGAAGAAATTGCTGAATGCCAGGCTGAAGCTCGTCAGCTGCGTCGTGAGCGTCGGCACGACGAACGATTGCCCGACGCTCTGAAAGCCACCGCTGCCGCGCGTGAGTGGCCCCACGCTGGTGGTGAGCACGGCGCCGACGGTCGTGGTCTGCGCGCGAAGCGCGGGTGCCACGGCCAGCGCCGCGCCAGCGAGGAGCGAAGTGATACGCATGGGGAGGTGTGCGAGAGAGATCATGGGGTCACCGTCACGGCAATCTGACGTGTGGCAACGCCGCCATCCTTGTCCGTCACCGTCACCACGACGGTGTAGCTGCCCGGTGTCGTCCACCGCGTGCCACGTTGCAGCGGTGTCGATGACGGCGGCGCGGTCAGCACGCTCGAGAAACTCGTCCCATCGCCCCAATCGAACCGCACTCGCCACGGTCCATCACGCAGGCCGGCGTCGGTGAAACGCAGCTGCACCGACCAGCCGGTGTTCACGGCCACCGTGGTGCCTGCCACCGGCGTCAGTGTGGCGGCCGGCGCGGCGTTCGAGACCGTGATCGTTTGTGATGCCGTCGATTCCCAGCCGAACCGGTCGACGACCGTGAGTCTGGCCGTGTAGCTGCCGTTGTCGGCAAAGGTCTTTGACACCGTCGCACCACCGGCTGTCGTTCCGTCGCTGAAGTCCCAGCGGTAGGTGAGCACATCACCGGCGTCGGGATCCGTGGAGCTCGCACCGCTGAACGACAGCGCGTCGCCTTCGACTCCGGTCGCGGGTCCGCTCAGGTTGGCCACCGGAGGCCGATCGCCGGCTTCGATCGCCGTCTCGAAGTTGTCGGGGAGCGCCGAGAGAAAGTTGTAGCCTGTGAGCGCTTCGAGGCTGTCCACCGTCACCTGGTAGTCGCGCCAGTTCGCGTTCCGGATCCCGGCGATGTTCGGCATGGTGACGGCGATGACCTGCACAGCGGCGAGGTCGGACCAGCTGGTGATGTCGGCCAGTCCTTTGTTGCGATCCATCGCCACCACGATCTTCCACGTGAAATCGGGAATCCGGATCTTCCCTTCATCCTTGATCGTGCGCGCGGGCCCGCTGAACGCCGGCCCGGTGATGATGTAGAGCTCCTTGTTGCTCACCCGGGCCAGGTCGGCGATGAAGATCTCCTGCGCCGCCCAGACACCCTGATTCAGGTCGGCCGTCTGTGGCACGACGTTCGAAAGGTAGAAGGTCGTCGCGTTCTCGATGTTCGTCACGGTCCGATCGGCTGACCGCATCATGTGGCCGCGATCGAATCCGCCGTTCGTGTAGTCCGAGGTGCGGATCTCGGGAAAGCCCTGCGCAACGACCGCTGGATCCCTGGTGAAGCAGTTGCAGCGATCCTCGGTGCCGAAGTGGCCGTTGTCCAGGTTGTACGCCACCCAATTCGGTCCGCCGGTATTGCGGTTGTAGCTGATGCTCGCCTGCGGCCTTGCGATCAGAAAATCGTCGGCGCCGTTGGCATCCGCCGGCGTACCGAATTCGAGGTTGTTGCCGTAGATGGCAGGGTTCGCGAGTGCCGGCGCTTCGATCGTCACGGTCGCCGATCCACTGACACCGTTCGGTGCCGTCGCCGTCACGCGGGCGGTGCCTGTCGCCAGACCGGTGATCACGCCATTGGCGTCCACCGCAAGCCGCGCTGCGTCGGCCGGGTCCACCGCCCAGGTGAACGTCGTCGTGACGATCGTACCGCTGCCGTCTCGCGCCGTACCGAAGATCTGCGTCTGGAAGCCAACTGGAATCGTCGCACCACCGACCGTCACCGTGGCGATGTCGCCCGCCGTCGCGACAGTCAGCACCGACGTGCCCGTCATGCCGTTCGCGGCGGTGGCAGTGATCGTCGTCGTGCCGACGGTGAGCCCGGTGCCAACGCCGGTGGTCGGGTCGATCGATGCCACGAGCGGATTGCTGCTGCTCCAGCTGAATGTGGTGGTGACGATCACGCCATTGGCATCACGCCCGGTGGCGGTGAACGCGCGCGTCGCGCCGAGCACCACCGAGGCCGGATTCGGTGTCACGACGACGGTCGTGACAGGGCCACCCGGTTGCCCGCTGCCGCAGAGATCCGGGGCGGTGTAATCGGCCACATCGTTCGCCAGATTCGGCGTGCCGCGATTGGTCGCCTGATAGTTGGTGGTGGCATTGGCCCAGGCCCGTGCATCGCTGAACGGCGTGCAGTCGATCAGCATCGCACGCTTCGCCTTGGCGGCGCCGCTGGTCGGCACGACGCCCCACGACACGCTGTCCACCAGCGCGCCCACGTTGTCGCGGATCAGCAACCAGTCGGTGGTGTTGTTGGCCAGGTTCATGGCGCCAAAGCTTGCCACCGCGTTCAGCCCGCCATTGACGGCGTTGTCGGGATTCTTCGCGATCACGGCGTAGCCGCCGGCGGGGATGCTCACCGCACCGCTGATCGTGACGCTCGCATCATTGAGCGACGCGATCTGGAATCCGGTCAGGCTCACTGCGGCCACCCCGGGGTTGTGCAGTTCGAACCATTCGCCGTTGGCATCGCTGATCGTGGCTGGATCGGCCATGATCTCCGAAATGATCAGTCGCGTGGTGCTGTTCGGGCCGGCCGCCGGCAGCACGGCGTTCGTTGGTGCCGGCTGCGGAGCCAGCGGTGACTCGGCGGATCGTCCGCACGCGCCGAACAGCATCAGTGCGAGTCCGCCGATCACGCAGGATCGACCTGCAGAGCGAATACCCATTGTCAACTCAGCGATAGGGAGACGGCAGAGGGCGGGGCTGACGGCATCCCGCGCGACTGTGCCAAGTTAGCCGCCCGTGCAGCAGCTCGCGGGTCACGAATCCGCCACAGAGATCCGATTCCGTCGACGTGACGTAGCCAAAGCATCCGGTCCGTTCCGACCGATACCGCGTGTCGAATGACAGGCACCGGGGCACTCTCAGCTATTCACCCGCACACCGGATTCCGTATGCAGCTTCCCTCCTTGACACGACGATCGGCGCGCGCAGTGGCATGCGTCGCCGTTGGTGCGGCCGCGCTCGTCATTGGCCAGCGCGTCTACGCATCAGACCACCAGGATACTCCTGAGGTCGAACTCAGCCCGCGCATGGATATCAACGACGTCTATGCGTTTCCCGGCTCAGCGGCAGACCGGATCGCACTGGTTCTGACGACCTCGAGTCCGATCGCCGGCCAGTCTGCCTCGTTCGATCCGAACCTGCTCTATCAGCTGAAAGTCGATAACACGGGTGACGCCGTCGAAGACCTGGTGTTCCAAGTCACGTTCGATGATGGCGTCGGCGCGGCGCAGAAGTACACCGTCCGCGGCCCGGTGGCGCCGGCAATGGTCGGCACGAAGACGATGCTGGTGACGACGGGACCGACAGTGACCGGCACCGTTGGCGGCAACGCTGGCAGCGCGACCGGTCTGCAGGCCTTTGCAGGTCTGCGCGCCGATCCATTCGTGATCGATCTCGAGCAGTTCTTCAACATCATCCCCGACCGTCGCCCGTCAACCGGGCCGCTGTCGATGCAGTCGGGTCCGGCGGCGGGATCATTCCGCACACCAGGCGTCGATTTCCTCCGGCCGTTCAACTCGCTCGCGATCGCGATCGAATTGCCGAAGGCCTCCCTCGTCACCAGCTCCGCCGCTGACGCGAAGTTCGGCATCTGGGGCACGATCAGCCGCTGATGCGCCTCCTTCGCCCGATTCCCTCACTCTCCCGGATTCCATCGATGCACACCTCGACACTGTCCCGCGCGCTCGTGCTGGCGCTTGCGCTGCCGCTGCTGGCCGCCTGTTCCGATGACGATACGGATGGCGGCACGACCTCGCCCACCGTCGTCCGCACCTACAACCAGATCGAGCGACTCGGCAATCCGCTCGTCAGCGAAGTGTTCTTCATGAAGCGCGACCATGGGCTGCACAACAGCACCACGCCGTCCACCGATGTGGCCAACGGATTTGGCGACAAGATCAAGGCGTTCACCAATGCCTTCAATCGCGGCCCGACCATCGCCAACACACTGGCGGCAGTGCTGGTGCCGGACATGCTGTTGGTGTTCCCGAACCGGCCCGGCAACACAGCCGGCTGGTTGAGCTGGGCGTTGGCCAGCGGCTACGGTGGCCGAAAGATCAATGACGACGTGGTCGACGCAGGCCTGACCGCGATCTTCGGCAGGCTGCTCGATCCAGCCGCCACCGTTGTGCCTGGTCTGACGTCCGACAATGTCAGCACCAGCGTGCGCACCTATCCGACGACGTTCCCGTACCTCGAAGCCGCACGATGACCACCGCGCGAATGCTGCGCCGACTCGGCGTTGCGACACTCGTCGTTGTGCTCTGCGGCGCAGCGTTCGCGCGAGTTCGAAGCGCCTCCACGACGGCACCTGCATCCGGTGGCGCTGCCGCACCCCGCGTGCCCGGGTTCTCCGAGCGCGCTGAGCGCGACGTCCAGATTCGCGTCTGGCACCAGGCGCTGGATGCTGATCCGACCAGTGCCATCGTCACCGGGCAGCTGGCGGCATTGCATCTGCAGCGTGCTCGGGAAGGGGGCGGGTGGGACGACTATGTGAAAGCCGAGGCGTTTGCGCGACGCTCGGTGGGCAAACGCACCAGGCGCAACTCGGCCGCATCTTCGACGCTGGTCTCGATCCTGCTGGCGCAGCATCGCTTCGGCGAGGCGCGCGCCATCGCCGAGGCGCTCGTCCGCGACGAACCGGAGGTACCGTCGTATCGCGCGTCGTTGGCTGAAGTCGCGATGGAACTCGGCGACTATGCCGCAGCCGACACACTCTTTCGCTCAGTCTGGAGTGATCGTGGCACACTCACGACGGCGGCGCGGCTCGCACGCTGGCTGGAAGTGACGAATCACCTGCCCGAGGCCCGCCGGCTGCTCACCAGTGCACGCGCCGACGCGCTGTCGCGTCGCGACGTGGCGCGCGAAACGCAGGCCTGGTTCCACCTGCGCGTCGGTGATCTCGAGCTGCGCGCGGGCCGCCTCGATGATGCGGCTGCCGCCTACACTGCCGGGTTGGCGATCGAACCCGACGACCCGCGTCTGCTGGCGGGCATGGCGCGCTTTGAGGCCGTGCGCCGCAACTGGACGACGTCGATTGCCTGGGGTGAGCGGGCCATCGCCGTGCAACTCGATCCGGCGACGCTCGGACTCATCGGCGACGCGTACGAAGCGCTCGGCAACCGCGCGAAGGCGGATGAGTACTTCAAGACCCTCGAGGTTGCGGTGAGTCTGCAGCCCGGCGCCTACCATCGCGCCTGGAGTCTGTACCTGCTCGAGCACGGTCTGCAGGTGGGCACCGTGCTGCAGAAGGCGCAGGACGAGTTGCGCGAGCGCAAGGATGTGTATGGCTACGACATCGTCGCCCTCGCGCTCGAGAAGTCCGGACGTCATGCCGAGGCCCAGGCCGCCATGCGCGCGGCGCTACGGCTGCGCACGCCCGATCCGTTGCTCGATCGTCACGCGCGAGCCATTGGCGTCGCTCCGCCGCCGGTCGGGGCCGAGTAGATGAAGCAGCCACATGGATCAAAGCTGCGAGCTGCGTGTCGCGCCGCCGCGTTACTGCTGCTGGTCAGCCGCGTGGCAGATGCACATGCCATCCACACCACGGTCACGCAGCTGACGGTCGATGGTCGCGGCCTGACGGTCATGATTCGTGCGTTCGCCGACGATCTCTCCTCATCAGTCGCGACGCACGCCGGCCGTCCGGCGCCGTCGGATCACTCGGTGACCGAAGCCGATGCGCAGCGCTACGTCCGTGCGCAATTCGTCATCGGCACCGGAGACCGACGGCTCGTTGCACTCGAGTCGTGCGGCGTGCGTCGCGCCGAGGACATGTACTGGCTCTGCTTTCGCGCGCCGCTGCCGCATGGGCTCTCCGGTGCGGCGATCCGGAACCAGATGCTGACCGAGTTGCACGCCGATCAGATCAACATCGTGCAGGTCGATGATCGTGGCGCCCGCCAGACATTGCTCTTTCGCAAAGGCAGCGCGCCCGCCACCGTTCGCGCCGGCAGCTGAGAGTCTGCGGCGTTGGTCGTGATCGCGATCGCTGATGTCGGATCGCGATCAGCGAACACGGTCAGCGAACGCGGTCAGTCCGGCCGGTTGAGCAGCGGATGGAAGTCACGGTACCAGAGATCGGCGCCGTTGCCGAGCGCGCGGTCGTTGCAGTTCGCATGAATCAGGCGATGCACGAATCCGGCTTCGAGGTCGGCGGCGTCCTTGCGACCGTGCATCGCGAACGCGGCCATCTTGAGCAGCAGTCGCGTCTCGTGCCCTTCGAAACGATCGAAGAACCAGCCACAGCTGGTGAACATGCCATAGCGCGCCTTGCGCTGCAGCGTCAGCTCAGGGTCGTCGCCGTCGGCCGAGTCGAGTGCCTCGGCCAGCCAGCGCAGCGCTGCGCGCAACGGACCACGCCACTCCTGCGCACGTCCGGTCTCGTGCGTCGCGCCACACCCGCAGTTCGAGCGCCAGCGCTCGATGCCATGGGCGCAGCTCCAGGAACTGGGCGACACCAGCTGGCCGTCATGCCAGTCTGCCCGTGCGTTGATGATCGCCGCGAAGTTCGTCACTGTCGCTTTCCGGCTGCGACGCAGCGACCCGATGGCAGTGGCCAGCGCCATCTCGCCGTGCCGCTTGTGGTGGCCGAACGTCTCGCCATCGGTCGCGATACTGGCGATGCCACGCTCGGCCGCGATTGCCGCCAGTGCCGCCGCCAGTCGCTCGCCATGTTGTGCCAGGTCGCCGAAGCCGATCGACCCGCTCAGCTCACCGTGGTACGGCGCGAGAAACAGCGAGTGCCCGTGTGCGCCACGCCAGCGGCGCGGCTGGCCATCGTGTCCACCGTCGCGAATCTGATACGGCGCCACGATCGCGAACTGCACGCCGGCCTCGGCGAGTGCCTGCGCGGTGTCGTCATCGATCGCCGTCTCGGGGCACCAGAAGCCGCGCGACTCACGCCCGAATCGCATCCGGAAATCGTGCAACCCCCAGAAGATCTCCCGCTTCCGTTCGTGCGGTGAGGCCAGCGGCAGGATGACATGGTTGTAGGCGCTCGCGATCGCGTTGCCTTCACCCAGGCGTTCGATCGATTTTGCATCTCCAAGGCGCATGGCGTCGAGTACGGCCGGTGCTTCGTGCTCGAGCCAGATCGCGAGCGTGGGCCCCACATTGAAGCTGATCCACTCGAACAGGTTGACGCGCGCCCGTGCGGTCAGGTCGCGCGCAGTCGCCAGCGGAAGGTACGACTCATCGGTGATGCGCGCGTTCCAGTCGTGGAACGGAGTTGCCGAGCGCTCCACCGGCACGAGGCCCGTGAACGGGTCCTCGCGCGGTGGTTGATAGCAGTGCGCGTGAATGACGGCCGAAGTCACGCCGTCGGCGGATCATCAGGGAAGTCGCCGCCGATGATGGCGGGCGCGTAGTACTCGTTGGTGTACTGCTGCACCATGCGTGCGGCGGTGAAGGACCGACCCGCCTGGCGGATGCTGTGCTTCATGGTGGCGAGCCACTTGGCCGGCACCGCTTCGCGGTGGGACCGGTCGTAAAACCTCGGCACCACCTCGCGCTCGAGCAGCTCGTACACGTTGTTGGCCGCGGCAGCATCCTCGTCGGCGGTCTTCGGCGCAGTGACCGACCACCCGTTCGTACCGTCGTAGCCTTCGGCCCACCAGCCGTCCACGGTGCTGAGCTGCGGCACGCCGTTGAGGGCGGCCTTCATGCCGCTGGTGCCCGAGGCTTCGAGCGGCGGGCGGGGCAGGTTCATCCACATGTCCACGCCCTGCACCAGCAGGTGCGCAATGTGCATGTCGTAGTCCTCGATGAACGCCACGCGCCCCTCGAAGCGCGGATCGCGCGTGAACTGATAGACGCGCTGCAGCACCGTCTTGCCCGGGACGTCGGCGGGGTGCGCCTTGCCGGCGAACACCAGCTGCACCGGCGCATTCGGATTGGTGAGGATCTTGCGCAAGCGTTCCGGATCGTGGAACAGCAGGTCGGCGCGCTTGTAGGTTGCAAACCGGCGCGCGAAGCCGATCATCAGGCTCGAACGATCGAGCAGGGTACCGGCGCCCACGATCTGCGTCGCTTCCTTGTGCCCGCGCGCAAAACTGCGCCGAGCCATCTCCATGATCCGGTCAACGAGGACGTCCTTCAGCTCGCAGTGCGCCGCCCAGAGATCGGCATCCGGCACCTTCATGATGCGGTTCCAGGTATCCGGATTGTCGAGCGTGAAGCCCCAGTCGCGGCCCAGGTGGTTGTCGAGCGTGCTCATGATGGGATTGGCCATCCAGGTGGCCAGATGCACGCCGTTGGTGACGTGGCCCACCGGCACCTGATTCACGGCCCGGTTCGGCCACATCGGGTGCAGCAGTTCGCGCGAGACTTCGCCGTGCAGCTTGGCCACACCGGTGACCTTCGATGCAAAGCGCACCGCACACGCGGTCATGTGGAACTGTTCCTTCCCGTAGTGCGGATGCAGGCCAAAGTTGAAGAACGCATCGGAATCGATCCCGAGCTCCTTCCAGACGGGGCCGAGCACCGATTCCACGGCCGGCCGCTGGAACACGTCATGGCCGGCCGGCACCGGGGTGTGTGTCGTGAACACGGAGGCGCGGCGCACCGTGGTGATGGCGGCGGGCATCTCGACGCCCATCGCGCGCAATTCGCGCAGCCGCTCGATGAACATGAAGCTCGCGTGGCCTTCATTCGCGTGCCAGACGTCCGGTTCCATCTTGAGCGCCCGCAGGATGCGCACACCACCAACGCCCAGCAGCCACTCCTGGCGCAACCGAAGATCAACGCCGCCCGCGTAGAGTCGGCTGAGCAATTCGCGGTCTTCCGGGCGATTGGCCGGCAAGTCGGTGTCGAGCAGCAGCAGCGGCACGCGACCGACCATCAATCGCCACGCGCGCACCAGCACTTCGTGGCCGGCCACCGTCACCGACACGGTGAGCTCTGACCCGTCGGCATTCAGCACCGGGGTGATCGGGGTGCTCGCCAGGTCGAACGAGTCGTCCATGTTCTCCTGCCAGCCGTCGACATTGATCCGCTGGTCGAAGTACCCGTGCCGGTACAGCAGGCCGATGCCCACCAGCGGCAGGCCGAGATCGGACGCCGTCTTGCAGTGATCCCCGGCCAGCACGCCAAGGCCACCCGAGTAGATCGGCACTGAGGAGTGCAGGCCGAATTCCGCGCAAAAGTAGGCGATCTTCGACTCGGTCAGCTCCGGATACGTCTTCGCGAACCACGTACCGTCGGACTGCGACTCGGTGCGCGACCAGTGCATCGCCTCGTCGTACTGCGCCCGGAACGCGGGCGTGTCGGCGCACACCTGCAGCCGCTCCGGCGAGACGCGCTGAAGGAAGGTGACGGGATTGTGGCGAGTGGCCAGCCACAGACGGTCGTCGATGGCGGCGAACAGGGCGCGCGCTTCACGATTCCAGCTCCACGAGAGATTGCTCGCGAGCTCTTGCAGGCCGGCGATCCGGCTCGGTATTGGATTAGTCACGTCAGCTAAACTAGGGCGATCTGGGGTCATGGGGCAGTTGTCGCTGAAGACGCGCGGCGGCGGATTTCGTCCCGCGGCAGGCGCCTACTGGAATTACCGCGGCTGGCTGCGCACCTTGCGCGGGCGGCGTCGGGACCTTCTCCGGCACTGTCGGCATGCTGGCGGACTCGCCGCTGCCGGATTCCTGCGGTTCCCCCCGATCCGCCCCGAGCTGTGCCATCGCGGCGTCATGTGACTGCTGCGCGGACTACGACCAAGCCATGCCCTCCCGGATACCGAAGCCTTCGGCGAAGCCCGCCGCGCCACCTCCCGCGAAGCCAGCCGCCCAACCCGCAGTCAAAACGACGCCAAAGTCTGCAACCCGGCCGTCCGCGACATCGCAGGCGGTGCCCGTCGGCGGATCGACTGCGGCATCTGCCGTGAAGCCGGTCGCCACGCCTGCGCCCAACGTGGTTTCAAAGCCCGCTGCGAAACCGTCGCGCGCGCCGAAGCCCGCGCGCGTGGCAAAGGAAAAGCCGCCCCGCGCGGTACGTGGCCCGGATGGACGCTTCCTGAAACGGAATGCGCCCGAGCCGCTGCAGTCCGGTGACCGGCGCACGGTTTCTGTGGTGCACCTGACAGTAGAGCTCGCTCCAATTGCACGCACTGGAGGCCTTGGCGAAGTCGTCAGCAGTCTCGCTGCGTATCAGGCTGCGGCCGGCGAGCGCGTCGCGATCCTGATGCCACTCTACCGTCAGATTCGCGAGCAATTCCCGAATCTCGAGCCCGTTGGCGCGCCCTTCACGGTCGGCGTGGCCTATCGGAGCCACGGCGCGCAACTCTACCGTCTGCCGCTCGAGGCCGCTTCGGAGGTCATCGCGATGCGCGGGGATGTGCCACCGCCCGCCGTCTACTTCATCGACAACCGCGACTTCTTCGATCGGTCGGGCATCTACGGAGACGAAAACGGTCCGTACGGCGACACAGCCCGCCGGTATGCCTTCTTCTGTGCCGCCGCCCTCCAGGTGCTTCCGCAGATTGCCAGTGCGCCGGTGCTCCTCCACGCGCATGACTGGCACACCTGTCTCGCGCTGGCCTACCTGCGGAGCTGGTACGCGGACAGTCCGTATCACCGTGACGTCCGGACGGTCCTGACGGTCCACAACGCCGGGTTCCAGGGCCACTTTCCGCCGGACACGATGAGCGACGTCGGCCTGCCGGCGTCACTCTACAATTTCGCCCAGTTCGAGTGGTACGGGCGAATGAACCTGCTCAAGGGCGGCATCGCCTTTGCCGACGCGGTGACGACGGTCAGCATGACTCACGCCGACGAGCTGCGGACGGCGGCGGGCGGCTTCGGTCTCCACGAGAACTTCGTGCTGAAGGGCGACCGTTTCGTCGGCATCCTCAATGGCATTGACCAGACCCGCTGGGACCCGATGCGCGACGGCGACATTCCGGCCACCTACTCCCGGGAAGACATCGGCAACAAGGCGATCTGCAAACAGGAGCTGCAGCGCGAGCTCGGGTTGACCGTGCTGCCGGATGTGCCGGTCTTCGTGATGACGGCCCGCCTCGTCCAGCAGAAGGGGCTGGACCTGATTCTCGACAATCCCTGGATCTTCAAGATCGACGCGCAGTGGGTCTTCCTCGGCAACGGTGACCGGCGTTTTGTCGACGGTCTCCGCGCGATCGCGGCGCGCCACCCGGACCGGGTATTGCTCGAAACCCGCTTCTCCGATGCTCGCGAGCATCGGCTGATGGCCGGTGGGGACGTCCTGCTGATGCCCTGCCAGTACGAGCCCTGTGGACTGACGCAGATGCGCGCACAGCGCTACGGTACCGTACCACTGGTCCGTCGGGTCGGTGGTCTGGCGGACACCGTGCACGACGGTGTCACCGGGTTTGTCTTCAACGAGTTCACCGCGTCGGCGTTTACCGAGGCGATCGCGCGCACGATCGTCGCGTTCCGTGACCGCGATCAGTGGTTCCGGATGATGCGCGACGCCATGGCGCGCGACTTTGGCTGGGAGCGCTCGGAAGAGCGTTATCGCGATCTGTATCGGACCGTCCTCTCTGCTCGCTGACACTCCATGGATTTCGTCCTTCAGCTGCACTCGCACCTGCCATGGGTTCTCAACCATGGAGACTGGCCGCATGGAAGCGACTGGTTGTCCGAGGCGACCCTTGAGACCTACCTGCCGCTGATCGAGAAGATGCGGTGGCTCGAGCAGGACAACGTGTGGGCGCCGCTGACCCTCGGCATCACACCGATCCTCGCCAATCAGCTCGCGCATCCGACCTTTCCGGCCATCTTCGAGAAGTGGGTGGCGCAGAAGCTCGAGAGCTACGAGGTCGAGGGCAAAGCGTTCGCGGAGCGTGGCGACGCCGGACTGAGTCACGTGTGCGGCGTGCACGCGGCGACGATGACGAAGTATCGCGATTTGTATCGGTCGCTGGACGGCAATATCCTCGGCGAGTTCAGGCGGTTCGCCGACAGCGGACGGATCGAGATCACCGGGTCGGCGGCCACGCACGGCTTTCTGCCGCTGCTCGGTCGCGACGAGAGCATCAGGTTCCAGCTCCAGCTGGGACGTCGCGAGCACGAGCGGCTGTTCGGGCGGACGCCGGTCGGGTGCTGGCTGCCGGAGTGTGCCTATCGGCCCGGTGGCTGGTGGGAGCCGCTCTCGCGCGCCCCGAATCGCGGGATGCGGCATGGCATTGAGCATGAGGTACGGGCTGCCGGTTTCCAGTTCGTGACGCTCGATGCTCCCCTGGTGCAGGGTCGGAACAAGGAACGGACGGCGTACCGCGCATACCGCATCAAGCAGGAGAATGGCGAAGCGCATGTCGCGGCGTTGGCGCGAGACCAGCGCACGGCCGCACAGATCTGGAGTGCGGACGGCGGCTATCCTGGTGACGGTGCCTATCTCGAGTTTCACAAGACGCACCACAACGGTGGCCTGAAACTCTGGCGCATCACCGGGCGCACGGTGGATCTGGGCCAGAAGCACCCGTACTGGCCGGAGGTGGCGCAGAGCAAGCTTGAGGAACATGCGCGACACTTCTCGACGCTGCTGAATGCGATTGCGCGCGAGCAGCATCCGTTCGGGACGTCGCTGATCATGGCGCCGTTCGATACCGAGTTGTTCGGGCACTGGTGGTACGAAGGCCCCGAGTTTCTCAACAAGCTATATCGCGAACTGCAGCATTCACACCTGCTGCGACCCGTCACGGCGTCGCAGCATCTGAAAGACAATCCGAACGCACCGGCGATTCCGGTTGAACCGGGGTCGTGGGGGGCGCACGCTGACTGGTCGACCTGGGTCGGCCCGAAGGTTGCGCACACCTGGCGTCGGCTCTGGCCGCTCGAAAACGCATTCTGGGAAATCGCTGATCGCGCCCTCGTCGATCCACTCGCGCACACGTCGCTGGAACAGGCCGCGCGGACGCTCCTGCTCGCACAATCGAGCGACTGGCAGTTCATCATCACGATGGCCGAAGCGGCCGACTACGCCGACCATCGGTTCCACGCGCACTGCTCCGATCTCGAGCAGTTGCTGGCGAAGATGCACGCCGGCTTTGCCAGCGGCGATTTCGCTGATGCGCACGCCTTTGCGTCGGAGCTGAAGACGCGCGATGACTGTTTCCCGGAGATCTTGCCGGCGCTGCGGGCGGCGCTCTCGTGATTCCAGTCATCTTCGTCGCGCCGCGGCTCTCGGAGAATGCGTCGCGCATGGTCGAGGCGATCGGGGCGCTGCCCGGTGTGCAGCTTGGGGTGATCAGCACCGATTGGGTTGAGCAGGCCGCACCAGAGACGCGGGCCGTGATCGCCCAGCACTGGCGAGTGGAAGATGTGCTCGATGTGGCGCAGCTGCGGCCGGCGGTCGAACAGGTCGCTCAACGGATCGGTGGCGTCGCGAGGCTCTTCGGCGCCTACGAACAGTTACAGGTGCCACTCGCCGAGGTGCGCGAAGCCATGGGCATCCCGGGACTACCGGTGGCGGCGGCGCTCAATTTCCGCGACAAGACCCGGATGAAGGATGTGCTGCGCGCGCATCATCTCCCGTGCGCGCGGCATGCACAGGTCGAGTCGTACGTCGACACCATCGCGTTTGCCGAACGGGTCGGGTTTCCGCTGGTCCTCAAGCCGGTGGCCGGGGCTGGCGCCATCTCGACCTATCGTGTTGACGATGCCACGGCGCTTGGAGAGGCGCTCGAGATGACGCGGCCGTCCGCGGCATCGCCACTGATGGTCGAGGAATTCATCACCGGCACGGAACACTCCTTCGAGACGATCTCGATCGACGGTCGCGCGGTCTGGCATTCGCTCACGCACTATCATCCGACGCCGCTGGAAGTGCTGCGAAACCCGTGGATTCAGTGGGTGGTGGTGTTGCCGCGTGAAGTCGACCACCCGATGTTCGACGACATCAAGGACGCGGCGGTGCAGGCCCTGAATGCCCTCGGGCAGACCACCGGACTGACACATATGGAGTGGTTTCGCCGCGCAGACGGCAGCGTCGCCATCTCTGAAGTGGCGGCACGGCCGCCCGGGGCGCAGATCACCACGCTCATCAGCCGTGCGACCGACAGCGATATCGTCAGCGCCTGGGCGAACCTGATGGTGTATGGCACGTTCACGGTTCCGGAACGGAAGTACGCGGTCGCTGCCGCATTCCTTCGCGGGCAGGGGCGCGGCCTCGTGCGGCATGTCCATGGCCTTGACCGCGTGCAG
This sequence comes from Gemmatimonadaceae bacterium, assembly GCA_031374935.1. GTDB lineage: Bacteria > Gemmatimonadota > Gemmatimonadetes > Gemmatimonadales > Gemmatimonadaceae > JACMLX01. The sequence goes on from JANMHB010000179.1 coordinate 90,377, forward strand.
GCTGAACTCGGGCATCTCGTCTGCGATGTGAAGGTGCCGCAGATCGGGCAGGCCCCAGCGGCAACCTATGAAGGCGATGGCTACATCATTCTTCGGCACCCGGAGACGGCCGTGGTGGATCGCGCGATCCGCCGAGTGGTCGAGCTGGTGCATGTGGAACTGGGGTGACGGTGTGGGACTCACGGTGAAACGCTTCTGCGAGGAAGGCTGAATGGACGTCTTGATGATTGCACCGGGGTATCCCGATGAAATGCCGCTGTTCTGTCGCGGGCTCTCGACGCATGGCGCGCGCGTCTTCGGCATCAGTGATGTGCCGGTCGGCAACCTCCCCGAGATGACCCGGCAGCACCTGTCAGGCTATCTCCAGACGTCGATGCTCAATCAGGAAGACGCGGTGGTGGCGGAGGTGACGTCACAGTGGGCGGGCAAGACGTTCGACCGTGTGATCTGCCTCTGGGAGCCCGGGGTGGTGCTCGCGGCCCGGCTGCGCGCGGCCCTCGGCGTGCCGGGCCTGAGCGTCGAGGACGCGATCGCATTTCGCAACAAGGACATCATGAAGGCGCGCGTGGCGGCGGCTGGCATCCGGACGCCGCTGCATCGCGGTGCGACGAGCGCGGCGGAGGTGCGTGCGGCCGCAGAAGTCATCGGGTACCCGCTGATCATCAAGCCGATCGATGGTGCGGGTTCGATGGATACGTTCCGGGTCGATGATGCGAAGGAGCTGGAAAACGTCCTCAAGCGCATGACGCACATCGATCATGTGAACATCGAGGAGTTCATCGAGGCCGAGGAGTTCACGTTCGACACGGTCTGTGTGAATGGCGAAATGCAGTTCTTCAACGTGGGCTTCTATCGGCCGCGCCCCTTGATTGCGCGACAGGTGGAGTGGATCAGCCCGCAGACGCTGTGCCTCCGCGATGTCGGGAGCGAGTGGGTGTCGGGTGGCGTGAAGATGGGCGCCGAGGTGCTCAAGGCCATGAATCCCGGCAACGCCTTCACGCACATGGAGTGGTACCGCAAGTCGGATGGTGAAGTGGTGTTCGGCGAGATCGCAGTGCGTCCGCCGGGAGCGCGAACGGTCGACGTGATGAATTACGTGTCCGACATCGATCTCTACATGGGATATGCCGAGGCGGAGCTGAAGGGGACGTTTTCGATCGATGTGAAGCGGAAGTACAACGCGATCAACATCTTCAAGCGCGCGCAGGGGCAGGGGACGATCCGGCGTATCACCGGTCTCGAGCAATTGATGCAGCGCTTTGGTGAACACATTGTGAACGTTGATTTGCTGCCGGTTGGTGCCACCCGGCGTGACTGGATCCTGACGCTCATCTCCGATGGGTACGTCACCGTGCGCCACCCCGACTTCGAACAAGCGTGCCTGATCGCGGATGCAATCGGCACTGATCTCCAACTCTACGCCTCGTAAGCATGCCTCTTCGGTTGCGCCGACGCCTGCGTCGGTTGTTTCGCACCAGTGCACAGGTTGGACGGCACTTCGTCCTGACGGACATCCCTGGCCCGTCACCGGACCAGACGCGGACGGTGGTGGTCCATCTTCCCGGGGCGTACGATGAAGAGGTGCGGCGCTATCCCGTGATCTACATGCAGGATGGCCAGAACCTGTTCGATGACAGCACATCCTTTGCCGGCTCGTGGAGTCTGGGTGACGAACTCGTGTCCGCCTCGCGGCTCGGGGCCGACGCAATCATCGTCGGCATTCATCATGCCTCGGCGCATCGGGTGAACGAGTACAGCCCGTTCGTCGACGAACGGGTCGGCGGCGGTGATGCGGCAGCGTACGTGACGTGGGTCTGTGATGTGCTGCGACCGGCCATCAATGACCGCTTCCGGACATTGCCGGCGCGCGAGCAGACGGGGGTTGCGGGTTCGTCGATGGGCGGGTTGTTCGCGCTTTACGCCGTCTTCGCGCGCAGCGATGTCTTCGGGTTTGCGGCGGTGATGAGTCCCTCACTCTGGTTTGCGCGCGGCGCCATCCTCGACTGGGTGCACCAGCAGCCATTTGTCGACGCCCGGATCTACCTCGATGTCGGTGCGCGTGAGGGTGAGCGGACGCTGGCGAATGCCCGCCGGCTGCGCGACATGCTGGTTACCAAGGGATACCTGCCGGGCCAGCGCCTTCGATGGGTTGAGGATGCGAGTGGCGTGCACCACGAGAGCGCCTGGGGACGTCGGTTCCGCAAGGCGTTGCCCGCGTTGTTGACCGTGCCAAAGCCTGAACGGAGCAACTGATGCATCATGAATACAAGGCCTGGCGCAGCCCGGCGCTCAACGGCAAGGAGATGGGGCTGCACGTCTGGGGCCATGCCGGCGCGCGCATGATCGTCTTCCCGTCATCACTTGGCAGTCATCGGGAGTGGACCGACCGGAAGATGCACCACGTGTTGCGCGATCATCTTGCCAACGGCTGGCTGCAGATGTTCTCTGTCGACCATGTGCATCACGAGAGCTGGTATGACAAACAGCGGCACCCGGGCGCTCGCGCCTACCGGCACCTGCAGTACCATGCGTACATCAAGGACGAAGTCCTGCCCTTCATCTACCATCGGAATCAGACACCGTACACGATTGTCGCCGGCGCGTCGTTCGGCGCGTACCACGCCATGTCGTTCGGGCTGCGGTTTCCACATCTGGTGAATCGGATTATCGGCCTCAGCGGGCTGTATGACATCAGCCGCCAGGCCTCGGGACACATGGACCACAATGTGTACGCTGCCAACCCGATGGCGTTCATGGCCAACGAGCACGACCACGGCCGTCTCGAGGCCATGCGCCGGATTGACATCATCATGGCGATCGGCCGGGACGATCCGAGCCGTCGCAACAATGAAGAGTTTTCCGCCATGCTCTGGGGCAAGGGGGTCGGCAATGCGCTCCGCCTCTGGGACGGGGGCGCACATGACTGGCCTTACTGGGAGAAGATGATTCGGATGTACATCGGCGGACACGACTAACCTGGAGCAGGCATGGCAAAAGAGAAGAATGTCGGGCTGGTGGTGGGGCGCGAGTGGTCGTTCCCGCCCGCGTTCATCGAGGCAGTCAATGGCAGAGATGCCGGCGTGATCGCGTCGCTGGCCAAGTTCGGCGGCGAGCGCATGGACGGTGACATGCCGTATGACGTGCTGGTCGACCGGATCTCGCACGAAGTGCCGATGTATCGCACCGTGCTGAAACACGCCGTGCTGCAGGGTACCACCGTCATCAACAACCCCTTCATGTGGTCGGCCGACGATAAGTTCTTCGGCGCCAGCCTGATCACGAAGCTGGGCGTGGTCAGCCCGAAGACCATTGTGCTGCCCAACAAGGAGTACATCCCAGGCATCGTCCCCAGCGAGTCGTTACGGAACCTGAAGTACCCACTGGATTGGGATGACATCCTGGCGTGGATCGGCCTGCCCTGCATCCTCAAGGATGCGCACGGCGGCGGCTGGAAGGAGGTCTATGTCTGCGAGAGCAAGGCGGAACTCATCCACCACTACGACAGCTCCGGCCTGCTGACGATGATCGTGCAGGAGTTCATCAAGTGGGATGAGTTCGTGCGGTGCATCTGCCTGGGGCAGGAGGAGATCCTCCCGATCAAGTACGACCCGAAAGAGCGGAAGTATCGCACCGACAAGAACTTCCTCGGGCCGGTGCTTGGCCCCCGTGTGGTGAAGGATGCGCAGACCATCGTGCGCGCCTTTGGCTTCGACATGGACTCGATTGAGTTTGCCATCTTGGACGGCGTAC
>JANMHB010000135.1:0-3104 GCA_031374935.1 Gemmatimonadaceae bacterium
CCGCCTTCGCCCACTCCGCGAGCAGCGCCCCAAGCCAGCCGTACGTCACCACCAGGCGTTCGGCCGACTCCACGGGACGCATCAACACCAGCCGACCATCGGGCATCACGTCGTACATGGCGTGGCCGGCAAAGCCCGGCAGGTCGTACCCGCCACGCACGACCGTATCACGCGCGACCACACGAAAGCCGGCGGTGGCATTCAGTCGTGCCTTCACCACACGCCCTTCGCTCGGCACGTAGTACAGCGACTGTCCATCACGCGCCCACACCGGCTGGCTGCCGCCCGTCTCGGTGATCCGGTACGCGACGGCGCCATCCGGAAAGGCGCGCACATACACGTCGAGCCCCCCGCCTCCTTCGTCCGACGCGTAGGCCACCCACTTGCCATCGGGGGAGAAGCGGGCGTCCGACTCGGAGGCGGGCGTGGCGACAAAGGCCCGCGAGGTGGTATCGCCCGCCACACGCCGGTAACGGATGTCCGCTCCGGCGATGCTTCCGACCCGAAACAACAGCGACTGCCCGTCTGGCGAAATCACGCCTTCCCACACGGAGTTTCTGGCATCCGCGTGCAGCGTGTCCAGCGCGCCGCGTCCGTTGGCCAATCGCCACACGAGGACGGAGCGCTCCGAGCCCGTTTGCATACGCAGCAGGACGCGGTCACCCTGCGGCGTCCACTCGGGGCGCCGGAATTGCTGGACGTTGGGCGACTGCGCCCCCGTCGTGCGGATCACGGTGCGCGCCTTCAGGGCATAGATCAGAGCGTCGGTAGACGCGACGCCGGCGGCGAACACGATGCGGGTCCCGTCTGGAGACAGACGCGGCTCGGCGCCGTGATCCAGTCCATCACTCAAGCGCTCCACTGCGCCACCCGGTTGCACCAGCGTGAGCGCGTTCCGGCTCTCCCCCGATCGGTAGACCACCGACCCGTCGGCGGCCAGTGCCGCAGCGACCACTTCGATGTTGCTGGCGATCGCCTGACTCAGCAATCGCGCGTCGCCAGCCACCGCGCGACGCGTGGCATCGTAGGGTACGCCGTACACAGCACCGCGTTCGTCGCCGTACACGAGCAGACCGTCGACCACGCCCATCACCCGTGAGCCAGCCACCCCTAGGGAAGCTCTGAATAGGTCATCATTTGCCGCGCGAGTCCGTGCGAGCGAGCGTGGGGACGTCATCGAAAGGTCGAACCGGCGACGAACGGTGGGAATGTCCTGGCGTGTGGCGCCGCGGGGCGGTGTTTCGCCTCGCCAGCGCCGCACCCGGGCGCACTACGTGCCGTGCGGCGCCAGCCGTTTCCGCACGAGATACAGATTCGCAAGGGCGAACGCGGTAAACGCGCGCGCCGTGTTCTTCGCCAAGCCGCGATACCGGACCTTCGTGAAACCCCACAACCGCTTCACGACATGAAAGACGTGCTCGACGCGCGCGCGGACTCGCGAGCGCGCGGCATTGTGCGCGTCCGTGCGCGGCGTCCGCTTGCCGCTTTTGTTCACCCGATAGCGCCCGCCGCCCGCCTGCCAATGCGTCTTGTGGTCCTGCTTGTAGTACGCCTTGTCCCCGTACAGGTCCGACTCCGTACCCGTCAGCAACTGGGGCAGTTGCGTGATGTCCGCCTGCGCCGCATCCGTCGTCGTGAGCGAGTGCACCACGCCGTGGGTGTCGGTGCCAATATGCACCTTCATACCGAAGTACCACTGCTGCCCCTTCCGCGTCTGCTTCATGGCGGGATCGCGCGTCTTCGTGGCGTTCTTCGTCGAACTGGGGGCGGCAATGATCGTCGCATCGACAATGGTGCCGGCCTTGAGCAACAGGCGCTGCTCGGTCAGCAACGCCCGGACGGCCTCGAAGATCTGCACAGTGAGCTGGTGCTGCTCCAGCAGATGCCGGAACCGCAGGATCGTCGATTCGTCGGGCACGGTATCCTCGCCCAACTCGACGCGGGCGAAGCGGCGCATCGACTCGGAGTCGTAGAGCATATCCTCCGCCTGGGGATCGGACAGGTCGAACCACTGCTGGAGGAAGTAGACCCGTAACATGGTCGCGAGTGGCAACGGCCGGCGCCCGCGTCCAGCTACGGCATAGTGCGGCAGGATCAGCGCCTGCAGGCGCACCCACGGGATCACCGCGTCCATCTCGCTGAGGAAGCGCTCCCGGCGCGTGACCCGCCCCTTGCTGTCGTACGGCACGCTCGCCAATGTCCGCTGGTCGCTCATCCTAGCCTCCGCGTGGTGTCTAACCGGCGCTCATACTCCCGCGTATATAGTAACAGATTCATCGTAATAAATCAATGAATTTTGCAGAGTTTCCCTAACGCTCGCGTTCTCTTGCAGGGCCCTTCAGTCGGTCGCGTCCAGTGAGCGTAGCGAACCGGCCGCGACCTTGAAGGCCCTGTCAAGAGCAACGCAAGGTTAGGCGTCTGCCCGGCAAGGGCGCACCCGACGCGCATGCGGTCAGTCGATTGCGCGGGCGGCGATTGAGCCCGCCGAATTGGTCTGCGCCCGCACCCCGCCCGGCGGCTATGCGGGGCAGAACACGGCCGACACGATGTCAAAGGCGAGGCCCTTCCCCTGCCAGATTTCGCCAAACTCGATGGCATCGTCGTTCACGAAGACGGCGAGCGAACGCCCGAGCGCGGGTGCCAGCACGTTCCGCACCTGAATACCCGCCACGCTGCCGCGACGCTCCACTAATGTCACCGGAGCCGGACACCCCCGGAGAGTGGCGGGGAACGCCCACACGCCCAACGCTTGGTAACCGACGGCCGGAATTCCGTGCCAGAGCGTGTCGCGCGCCGCGCCGGAGAGGAGCCGACCCTGCAGCATCGCGCGATCCAGCAACAGCAGGTCCGTGGCCGTTCCGGTGAGCGCTCCGGCGGCGCCGAAGGTCGCGACGTTCACTTCCGTTGGGGGCCGCCCGCCCTCGGCATACCCGATCGCGGCCGCTCCACCGCGGACGGCGCCATCTGGCGCGACACGCACGGAGCTCAGCCGCAGCGGCACGGCGATGCGCGCACGCACGAGTGCCGCGAACGACATCCCGCTGACCCGCTCGAGGATCGCGCCGACGAGGAGATAGTCGCAGTTGTTGTAGGAGAACGGGCCA
>JANMHB010000190.1:0-2135 GCA_031374935.1 Gemmatimonadaceae bacterium
CGACCTGAGCAGACGGGCGCTTCGCCCCCGCCGTGCGCGCCAACGCGTCGAATCGGCGCAGCGTACGCCCAAAACGAACGCGCCGCATCACATGTGATGCAGCGCGTTGCGTCAAACGGGACTTTTCCTACAGCCTCGTTAGGCGGCGTGGCCTGTCACGCGCGCAGTCTGGAACAGTCTCCGGTAGGCTAGGGCTGCAGCTCCGAACACCACGACAAACCCAGCCACCGTTGCCAAGAACGACCCGTCCAGGCCTGCCTGCCAGATCGTCGGTGCCGGCAACGCCGTCAGCTCCCACTCGGAGCGGCCCCGCGCAAAGAAGCTGAACGCCGAGAACAGGTTCCCGCCGGCATGCAGCACGATGCCGGGATATGTGGAGTTCGTCGCTGCGGCCAGCAATCCATACACGGCGGCGACCGCGAGGTAGAAGGGCAACAGCGCCAGACCGACTTCTGGATGGTTGAAATGGCTGAAAGCGAATAGGCTCCCCGTAACCAGAATGGCCGTCGTCAACCCATGACGGCGTTCGATGCCGCCCTGCATGTAGCCCCGAAACGCGGTCTCCTCGACGAAGCCCGATACAAGCGCGCTCATCACCAGCCAGGCGAAGACGGTAAGCGCCGGATACTGCGACGGATCCAGATCCTGTTGGCGGGGGAGAGTGACCATTCGAGCGAGTACGCCTTGGAGGAGAAGCGTCGCGAACAGCCCGAGCACCCCAGCGGCGAGCGCCGGCCCCCACAAGTCGTCTGGCACCGTATTCGCTCGCCCGCCCAACCGCCGGGCCTCGCCAGTGCCAACCGGCCGGCCGCGCCCTCGAGCGAAATACAGCCACCAGGCCACGAGAAGCGGCGCCATGACGGCCGTCGCCCACGGCACGCGGGACGCGTATTGGGTGTTCGCCGCGACGAGGCGTGACCACGTCAGGCCGCCCAACAATCCCACCGCGAGTCCGACAACGACGGCACGAACGAGGGCCGGCATCCGCCTCCAGCGATTCATGAGCTAAGCTGCCTTGTATCTACAGAAAGGTTGAAGTTGCGGTATATCTGATCAGGGCGCCAGCTCGATGCTGCCTGGGTGGCGAACACCGTGTGTTAGCCGGAGCGGCGTTCTGATCGGTTGTCGTGAGAGCCCGAACAGTTGCGGGGGCCGGCGGCGGCGCTGAGCCCGAATTATCACAAGGATGGGCGAGGACGACGACCCTGCAGTGGAGGCGTCATGTTTATCGGCATTGATGTGGCAAAGGCGGAGTTGGTGGTCGGCGTGCGGCCGACTGGGTCGGGCTGGACGGCCGCGAATGATGCCGCGGGCGTGCGCGACCTGGTCGACCGCCTGCGGGCCTTGGCCCCGACGCTGATCGTGTTGGAGGCGACCGGGGGCTATGAGTTGTTGTGCGTCGCAGCGCTCGCAGCCGCCGACCTGCCGGTCGTCGTGGTGAACCCACGCCAGGTGCGCGATTTTGCTCGCGCGACCGGACAGCTCGCGAAGACGGATCGCATTGACGCCGAGATCTTGGCGCACTTTGCCGAAGTGGTGCGCCCGGCTCTCCGTGCTCTGCCGACGGTGGATGCGCAAGAGCTCGATGCATTGCTCACCCGGCGGCGGCAGTTGCTGGAGATGCTGGGGGCCGAGCGCAATCGCCTCGGCCAAATGTTCGGCGCTGGGAAGAAGCCCGTGAAGAAAAGCCTGACGACGCACATCGCATTTCTCGAGCGCGAACTTGGACGGGCGGATACCGAACTGGAAACCGCGATCCGGCAGTCGCCCGTCTGGCGGGCGCAAGACGAGCTCCTGCGGAGCGTGCCAGGCGTCGGCCCCATCCTGTCGCGGACCTTGCTCGCCGATCTCTCAGAACTCGGTCGGCTCTCGCGACGCGAGATCGCGAAACTCGCGGGCGTGGCGCCGCTGAGTCGTGATTCGGGCACCTTGCGAGGTCGACGCTTCGTGCAGGGCGGACGCGCCCCCGTGCGCGCCGTGCTGTACATGGCGGCACTCGTGGCCGCACGACGGAATCCCGTGATCAAACCCTTCTATCAACGACTCGTGGCCGCGGGCAAGCCGAAAAAACTGGCCCTCGTGGCCTGCAGGCGAAAGTTGTTGACGATCCTCAATGTGATGGTGCGGACCGCCAC
>JANMHB010000198.1:0-16588 GCA_031374935.1 Gemmatimonadaceae bacterium
GCCGGTCTGACCCGCACAGGAGCTCTCTGATGGATCCAGCACTCCGCGCCGCTGCCAGTGGCATGCGCGCACAGCAGACACGCCAGGAAGTGATTGCCAACAACCTGGCCAACGTCAACACCACCGGCTACAAGCGCAGTCGTGCCAACTTCGAGGACCTGCTCTACCAGACCGTCACCGGGCCGCAGGTGATCGGTGGCCCGGCCGCCAACACGCTGCCGGCGGTGCAGATCGGACGCGGCGTGCGGCTGGCCGGTGTGCAGAAGGATCACGCACAGGGCTCGATCGAAACCACCCAGAACCCGACCGACATCGCCATCGAAGGCGATGGCTTCCTGCAGGTGCAGCTGCCCAGCGGCCAGATCGCCTCCACCCGCGACGGCAAGCTGCAGCTCAGCGATCAGGGAGTGCTGGTCACCGCCGGCGGCAATCCCGTGCTGCCGAACATTCGTGTGCCGGCGCAGGCATCCGCGCTCAGCGTGGGCCCGTCCGGCATCGTCAGCGTAATGCGCGCCGGCAGCAGCGTGCCGGAAGAACTCGGTCGCATCGAACTGGCCCGCTTCACCAATCCCGCCGGCCTGATGGCGATGGGACAGAACATGTACACCGCCACCCCAGCCAGCGGCGAAGCGATGGTCAGCTTTCCGCAGGACGAAGGCACCGGCCGCCTGATGCAAGGTGCGCTCGAGATGTCGAACGTCGAAGTCGTGACGGAGATGGTCGACATGATCACGACCATGCGCGCCTACGAACTGACGTCCAAGTCGATCAAGTCGAGTGACGACATGCTGCAGATCGCGAACGGACTGGTGCGCTGATGTATCGTGCCGCGCTCCTGGCTGCCCTGCTCATCACGTCGCCACTGGCGGCGCAGCGACAGGCAGCGGTCGACTCCATCATCGCACGCATCACGCGCACCTGGGGTCCGGCCCCGCGCGGCGGATGGTGCGCCGAGTGGAGCAGCGTGCGCGGCGACAGCAGTGCATTGCGCGCCGACCTGGCCGAGATCAGCGGCAGTGATCGCGCCGGCATCTACACCATCACCATCCGTCCGGCACGCTTCGCCGCCCCGGTGCTCGTCGCCCGCCTGCGCGTCGGCTACGAACGTGCCGAAGCGGTGGCGGCGCGACAGGTCGCCCGCGGTGCCGTGCTGGCCGAGCAGTACGTGCTCGTGCGTCACATGCTCGTCTGGGGCGCGCCCGATTCGATCGCGGCGCCGGCACCGGAACGACTCATCGGCGCCGAAGCCCGTCGCGTGCTGCGTGACGGTGAGCCGATTCATCCAACCGATGTCACATCGGCCCCGCTGGTCTTTGCCGGTGATTCCGTGACCGCCGAACTGGTGCGCGATGGTGTTCGCATCGCGCTGGTCGGCACTGCACTGCACAACGCGCCGCTTGGCGCGCGCGTGGCCATTCGCCTCACCGGAGGCCGGCGCTTTGCCGGCACTGCCGTCGGGCGCAACACTGTGAGGCTGGACTGATGACGATCACTCAACGGGATCTGATGCGTGCCACCGCCCTGATCGGGCTGTCGATGCTGATCGCGCACCATGCACAGGCACAGGCGCGACGCGACAGCGTGGTGGTGGCACCATCGGCGCCCGCCGCCGCGCTCAACGCCCGGCCGGCACGCCTGAACTGGACGTCCGATCGGCGCGGCTTCGTGGTCGGTGACCTGATCATCGTGCGCATCGATGAGTACACACTTGCGTCCGCGAACATGTCCGACAATGCATCGCAGCGGCGCAAGAAGAACGCCGAGTTCGAGCTGGTGGCTGCGGGTTCCGCCATCCCCGGTGCCACCTTTGGCACCAGCAACAACGGCGAAAGCACTCAGCGCGGCGACCGTTCACGTCAGCTGCGACTCGACGGAGAAATCACCGCCAGGGTGATGAGCATCGATCCCGTCACCGGCGTGCTGACCATCAAGGGCACCAAGACCATCGGGGTCGACAAAGAGCAGCAGCTGATCAACTTCTCCGGCGCCATTCGCCCGCAGGATCTCGGCGGGATGAACACCATCGAGTCCTCACGGGTCGCCGACGCCAAGCTCGATATCGCCAACAAGGGAAGCCTCGGCAAGGCGAAGCAGGGACTGTTCGGCAAGATCATCAGCGCGCTCTGGCCATGAGCAGCAATGAGCTCGCCGACATGCGCGCAGACCGCCAGGCGCGGCGGGTCGGTTTCCTCTGCGCAGTGATTTCCATGGGACTGATCATGAGTGCGTCGGTCCTTGCCGGTCAATCCAGAATCCGTGATCTGGTGCTGGCTGATGGTGCCGCGCCGGTTCGGATGGTCGGGTATGGTCTGGTAGCCGGCCTCGATGGCACGGGCGATCGCGCGATGGGCGGCATGCAGGGCGGACAGACGGTGCAGAGTATCGTCAACCTGCTCCGGCGCTTCGACATCACGGTGCCGGCGAACGTGCTGCGCACGCGCAACGTCGCCGCGGTGCTGGTCACCGCCGAAGTGTCGGCCTACCTGCGCCCCGGCGGACGATTCGATGTGCAGGTCTCGAGTATCGGTGACGCGCCGTCCTTGCGCGGGGGCGTGCTGTACATGACGCCACTGATCGCGGAGGTCGGCGGTACACCGATGGCCACCGCGCAAGGCGGTGTGGTGTTGTCGGAAGGGAGCGATCGGAGCGGTGCACGCTCGTACGGCACCCGCGTCGAGACCAGCGCACGGGTGCCGGCTGGCGGTGTCGTCGAAACCGACCTGCCGCGCGCCAGCTACTCGTCGTCGTCGGCTGCGCTGCTGTTGCGCGAACCCGATATCGCCGTCGCCAGCCGCATCGCGGCCGTGATCGACAGCGTGATTGGTACCGGCACCGCCCGTGTGGACGATCCCGGCTCCGTCACGCTGACACTCAAGGACTCAGCCGGCTCGGCGCGCAGTGCGGCCATTGCCCGGCTCCGCGAACTGCCGATCCGCATCGTGCGCGGCGCCAAGGTGGTGATCGATGGGCGCGACGGCACGGTCGTCGCCGGAGGCGAGGTGTCGGTGGGTGAAGCGGTCGTCACGCACGGCCAGATCACGCTGTCGATTGGCGGAGGGACGGACAGCACCGCCGTTGGCACCGGTGAAGTGCGCCTGCTGGCCGGGATTTCGGTCCAGCGCATCGCCAGTGCCCTGCATGGCGTTCGCTCCTCGCCGCAGGAAATCGCCGCCATCTTCAGCGCGCTGCGTGAAGTGGGTGCGATCTCGGCCGAGGTCGTGATCCGATGATGACGCCATCCGTTTCCGGCGCTCCCGGAGCTCCGCCTGAGCCGCGGGAGGCCTCGATGCGCAAGGCCGCCGCCGATCTCCAGGGCCTGTTCGTCCAGCAGCTCTTCAAGACCATGCGCGAGACCGTGCCCACCGAAGGGGGGCTGGTCGAGCGCAGTCAGGGTGAGGAAGTCTTCGCCGGTCTCATGGATGAGCGCATTGCCGCCGATACTGGTACGCGGTGGCATCGCGGGCTGGGCGACGCGATCTACCGCGCGTTGCGGGAGAAGGCAGGGCTCACCGATCCGGCCCCCGTTGCAGCAGTTCCCGAAGTCCCACGACCGGCATCCGCCGTGTCCGATCTGTTCGCGACGCCTCGCGCGTCGTCCGCCCGGCTCCCTTGAGACCCGACATGCTCCCGACTTATGCACCGAAGTACGCCCCGGCCGTGCCCCGTCGCGAAACCGCGATCGAGGTGCTGTCGGACGTCCTGGGCACCGAGCGCAGGCTCCTCGAGGAGCTGATGAACGTGATGCAGCAGCAGCGTGCCGCGGTGGCCGCCGATGACCTGCAGGCACTCGACGACAGCGTCTTCGCCACCTATCGCGTCCTCGCCACCCTCGGTGAAGCGCGTCGACGTCGCAAGACGGTCAACCGGTTGCTGGGCGGCGAGGAAGACATGAACGTGAACGACCTCGAGGAGATTCTCGGGGATCGCGCCACGCCCACCGTGATCGATGCGCGAAATGCGTTGCAGGATGCCGCCGTGTCGCTCAGCCACGAGGTGGACATCAACAAGCAGGTGCTCCGCACCGCGATGGACAACGGCAATGACTACGTGCAGAAGCTGTTCGGGGCCTCCTGCGTCCCGGCGGCCACGTACGTCGCACCAACCGGGTCGCCAGCCGCGCAGGCGCTGCGGCCCAGCACCGCGCGGCTGACACCGGCGATGGTCCCGACGGCGCCACGCTTCCTCGATCGTTCCGTCTGAGCGCCTATGCCAACCATCGGCGGTCTCCTCAACATCGCGCGCTCCGGCATGACGGCCAGCCAGGCGCAGATCAGCACGACGTCACAGAACATCACCAACGCGCAGACGCCAGGATACTCGCGGCAGCGCGTCACGCTGACACCAGGCTACCCGGAACAGTTGCCCTACGGCACGTTCGGTACCGGAGTGCTGGTGGAGAATGTGGTGCGGATGCGCGACGAGTTGATCGACGCCAGCTATCGCCGCGATGCGGGCGCCGCGTCGACCAGCGAGGAACGCCGGAATGCCCTGCAGGCCGTGGAAGGCGTGCTCGGTGAACCCTCGAATTCCGGGCTCGCCAATTCGCTCGAGCAGTTCTGGGCGTCGTGGAGCGATCTGTCGACCAACCCCGACGCCGGGGCGGGACGCGGCGTGGTGCGGCAGCGGGGCGCACAGGTGGCCGCTCAGCTCAACAGCTTCGGCAACCAGATCGAAGACGCGAGGACCGTCGCACGCACACGGTTGCTCGAGACTGCCGATCGCGTCAACGCACTGTCGTCGCAGGTCGCAGCGATCAACGCCCGGATCGTATCAGCCGAGGCTTCTGGCACACAGGCGCCGGACATGCGCGATCAGCGCGACCTCAAGGTCGATGAGCTGGCGTCGTTGATCGGTGCGACCGCATATCCGCAGGCCGACGGGTCGGTCAACGTCAATGTCGGCGGCGATTCCATCGTCGACGGCGCCAACTTCAAGCCGGTGCGCATTCAGGCGGTGCGCAACGATCCCACCAGGCTTGGCGTCGCACTTGGCACACTGCCAGCTGGTGGTGCCCCGACCGAGACGATGTATCAGATCGGCGGACAGATGGCCGGCACGCTCGAGTCGTACAACGTCTCGTATCCGGAAGCGCAGGCCAACCTCGATGCCATCGCCGTTGCCGTCGTCACGGCGACGAACTCGCGGCATCGCACCGGCTTCATCGGCAACGTGGCCGCCGGCGACTTCTTCGATGCCAGCCGCACCACGGCGCGGACGATTCAACTCGACGCCACCATCGTCGCCGACGTGAACCGCATTGCGGCATCAGGCGTCGCGAACGCGCCGGGAGACAACTCGGTGGCGCTGGCCCTCGCGCAGCTCCGCAACACGCCGGTGGCCGTCAACGGGCAGACGGTCTCGATCAGCGAAGGGTATCGCAACGTCGTCGCCACCATCGCCACGCGGGTCAACGGCGCCAACGGCGCCGCAACGGCCGCACGCACGCTGGTATCGCAGACCGATGCCCGTCGCGAAAGTGTGAAAGGCGTCTCGATCGATGAGGAGATGGTGAACCTGATCAAGTTCCAGCAGGCCTACGCCGCCGCCGCCCGCCTGGTCTCGGTGGTGGATGAGATGTCGCAGACGTTGATCAACATGGGCCGGTAGTTAGACTGAGATGGGCAGGCGGCGCGGAGCCGGCGCCTGGCAGGACTCACAATTCGCGGATGGGGAAGCAAGGATGCTGATCCTGAGCAGGAAAGCCGGTGACGCGATCGTCATCGATGGTGGAATCCGGATCGTGGTGGTGCAGTGTGATCGCGGCGGCGTGCGGATCGGCATCGAGGCGCCGCCGGAAACGACGATCCTGCGCGCGGAGTTGCTGGACCAGGTGGCGGCGCAGAACCAGCGCGCCAGTGTGCGCGACGCCATCGCACCGGCACTGGTCTCGTCGGGCGGCGCGCTCGCGCCCCGCCAGCGAACCGCCGCCGCGCCTCCAGCCGCGACCGCACCGAAGTAGCGCCCTGCGCCGAGCGACGAGAGCAGAGACGACAGCACATGGATCGAATCGAGTGCCTGGTGATCGGCGCGGGTGTCGTGGGACTGGCAACCGCCCGCGCCCTCGCGTTGGCAGGGCGGGACGTGATTGTCCTCGACCCCGCGGACGCCATCGGCACGGGCGCGAGTTCCCGCAACAGCGAAGTGATTCACGCCGGCATGTACTACGCCCCGGGCTCGCTCAAGGCCGCCCTGTGCGTACGTGGCCGTCACCTGCTGTACGCCTACTGCGAGGCCAACCACGTCGACCACAAGCGCTGCGGCAAGCTGATCGTCGCCGCGTCCGAGGCGGATCGCCGTCAGCTGGATCAGATCGCGGCACGCGGCGCGGCGAACGGAGTCACGCAACTGCACCGCCTGACCCGCGATGACGTTCGCGCGATGGAGCCCGATGTCGAATGTGTGGAGGCGCTGTGGTCACCAGATACCGGTATTGTCGACAGCCATGGATTGATGACCGCATTCCTGCACGATGCAGAGTCTGCGGGTGCGGTGCTGGCCCTGCGCACGGCGTTCCAGACTGCCGAACGGGCTGACGGCGCCTGGCGCGTCACCACCCGGACCGCACAGGATGTCGTGACGCTCGACGCCCGCTGGCTGATCAATTGTGCCGGCCTCGATGCACAGGCCGTGGCACGCAGCATGACCGGTTTTCCCGAGGCGCACATTCCGGCACTGTACGTAGCGAAAGGGCACTATTTTTCACTGGCCGGTGCATCACCGTTCACGCGACTCGTGTATCCCACACCGACCGACGGCGGACTCGGGATTCACCTCACGCTCGATCTGGGCGGTCAGGCGCGCTTCGGCCCCGATGTCGAATGGCTCGCCGAGCCCGATGCACCGCGCAACTACGCCGTCGACCCTGGCCGTGCAGCCGCCTTCGCCGCCAGTATCCGTCGCTATTGGCCCGCGCTGCCCGACGACGCGCTGCGTCCGGGATACACCGGAATCCGCGCCAAACTCTCCGGCCCCGGACAACCCGCCGCCGACTTCAGGATCGACGCGCCCGCCGTGCACGGAGTGCCGGGCGTGATCCAGTGTTTCGGCATCGAATCCCCGGGGCTCACCGCGTCGCTTGCGATCGCAAACGAGATTGCATCGATGGTGGTGTAAGCGCAGGAACCGCAGCCCTCGGCACCACGTCGATGCCCTGCATCGCCTGCACCAACCCGTTGGCCGTCTCGATGCCCTTCGTGTAGTTGGCGGCCGCCGCAATTCTGGCGGCTTCGGCCAGCAGCGTCAGCCCGGCATCGCGGTGTGATGGTGTGCCCGCCAGCAGTGTGCCCACATCGCACAGCGTATCGAAGCAGATCGACAGGTCCTGCACGGCGGTTGCATCACGCACCGCGTCGAGCAGGTGGACCACCGCCTGATCCTGATGCCGCGCCGACAGCAGGCGCGCGCCGATGATCACCTTGCGGGCAATACCCGCACGCTGCGCGCGACGTTCGGCCTCCAGTGAAACGTTCTGCCGGAAGGTGCCGAACGCCATCTGCACCAGTGGCCGCATGCCTTGCGGCACCGCGTCGAGATGCGGCTGCAGGCTCACCATGTCGTTCTGGTAGGGTGCCGTGGTCTTCAGCATGCTGCCCGGTGTCAGGCGATACCAGTTGAGTGCCTCAGGCACCATCTCGAGGCGCTGACCGGCGTGGACGGCTCGCGCCCAGTATTCCCAGTCTTCGTGCCCCACTCTCACCACTTCACGAAAGCCGCCGAGCGCGAGGAACGACGATCGGCGAACCATCGCGTGCACCGCTCCGAAACAGTTCTGCAGTGTGCCGACCGAGACGCAGGGCCCGAGCGAAATCCAGGTGCCGACCGGCACCTGGCCGTTTACAGGCGTATCCATGCCGGTGAACTCATCCATGCCGGCCAGCACGATATCGGCGTTCGTGTGCAGCGCGGCCGTCACCTGCGTGGAGATGCGGTGCGGCTTCGCAACATCATCGTCGTCGAGAAAGGCCACGAACTCGCCGCGCGCATGCCGCACGCCGTTGTTGCGGGCGGCGCCGAGGTAGCGATTCTCCTGTCGCACCACCCGCCAGGGTCGCTGCTCACGTGCGGCCCGGGCTTCAATTGCCTTCAGGCCGGCGAGCGCTGTCGGCTCGGTACTCCCGTCATCCACGATCACCAGCTCGAGATTCGGATAGTCCTGCGCCGCAACCGACGCCACCGCCTGCTCCAGCAGTGCCGCGCGATTGTAGTGTGTGATGCACATCGTGACCAGCGGCAGCGTTGCCGGGTCAGGTCGCGGCGGCGCACTGCGTCGACCGCCGTGCGCCGGGATCGTCTGGTGGAACGCGAGCCACGACGCCAACCGGTCTGCCGGTGCGACGCGATGCCGCGCCGGCGACATCCCGTCGCGCAGCACGCGGACCAGCAACGCCGTCAGCACAGCCGGTGAGCGATCGTAACACACACGCGCCACGTCGTCGGGATGCACCAGCTCGGGAATTCCGCCCACCCGCGACGCCAGGAACGGAATGCCATTCGCGATGCACTCCATCACCACGTACGGCGAGTTGTCCAGTCGCGATGCCATCACTGCCAGACGGCCCGGGCCGGCCAGATAGGCCAGCGCATCCTCCTGCCCCAGATCCGTCACCACGTTGACGGGCAGCGTCCACGTGTCAGCACGACGGTGGATGTAGTCCCGGCAGCTCATCTCATCGATCACACCATCCTTGCCGAGGAAGGTGATCCGCAGCACGGCCTGCGACTCCACCGGGAGCGCCTCGATCGCATCGCAGAAGAGGGCGATCCCCTTCAGCTCCTGCAGCACACCGAAGAACACGATTTCCGTGACCTGGTGCGGTGCCGACGATGACGCACGCACCACCGTCCCCGCCAGCGGCACGAGGCTCTGCTGCACAAAGCACCGCTCGGGCAGCACCCATTCCTGCGCGCGCATCCAGTCGATCATGTACTGGCTTGGACTGATGACCACATCCGCCAGTTCCACACTCCGGCGTTCGACGAAGTCCAGCTCCATGTCGGTGACGCGGGTGATGTACTCCTGATTCGCCTGCTTGAGGTACAGATGCGGGCTGTGCACCGTCACGCAGAAGGTCGTATCCTGAAAGCGAAGCCCCTGATGCTTGGCCAGCAACGTGTAGTGCCCCAGTCCTTCGAAGTCGTTGAAATGCACGACGTCGAAGGGGTCGGCCGCCTTCAGCCACTCGTACACTTCACGGTTGGCGATGATGTGCAGTGGGCCGTGAAACCGGACGGCCGGCTTGCAGTCCAGCACGTGCAGCACGATGCCCTTGCGACGATAGAAGGCGATCCAGCTCTCGAAGGTGCCGTCATCCGGCGGATACCACCGCGCCAGCAGCACCGTGACGTCATGTCCGGCATGCACCAGGGTCTCGGCCAACTGCGCCACCCACCGTGCCACGCCACCGCCGCGCGTCGGACCGGAGATTCCGTTCGAGACGATACACACCCGACGCGCCACCTCGGCGTCGACGACTGGCGTGGTGGGGAGCTGCAGGTAGCGCGCACTATCATCGCGGTGCGTGGGACTCGACGCATGCGACGCAGGCGTCGTCACCTCGAACCTCGCCGCTGCTGGAGCACTCGCCTTGGCACTTGCACTCGTGTTCGCCGGCACGGATCCCGTGAGCGCCGCCCGCGCAAGCTCGAACACCCGCAGCAGTTCGGCCCGCACCGTGACGTCGCTGGTCTGTTCCATGCTCTCACGACACAACTCGGCGCACCGCACGATCACGGGATCAAGCGACGGAAAGAGCGCGCGGTTCCGCGCCACCGTCAGCAATCGAATGGCCAGTTCCTCGCGCAATTCGGCCACCAGATTGCGCGTTGCATAGTTCCGCTGGGCGGTCTCGTCGAAGACGAAGAGCGGTTCGCGCACATACGCGCACGCGCCCGACTCGAGCAACCGGGCGGCGAAGTCGTAGTCGGCCGCCCAGCTCAGCGCCGTATCGAATTGCAGCGCGCGTTCGCTGATCGCATTTCGGCGGAACAGCTGGGCAGTCGGACCGGCAGCGATGTTGCCACGCTCCACGCAGAAACGGATCGCGTCGGTACCTGCAATCAGGCACGACTGCTCGAAGAGCGGCAGGAACTGCGTCGTTCCCTGCTGTTGCAGGATCGTGAGCGACGCGCGAGCCAGCACCGCGCCGGGGTTCCTGTCCATCGCCTCCACCAGTCGCCCGATGCAGTCGGGCGTCAGGAAATCATTCACCATCACCAGCTTCACGAATTCGCCGCGCGCGACGTTCAGGCACTGGTTCCAGTTGCCGACCCGTCCCACGTTCTGTGCATTCTGGTAGACCACCATGCGCGGATGATCCGTGGCCGCGATGCAGGCATCGACCAGCGTACCATCGGTGGAACCGTTGTCGAGCACCATGATGTCCATATCGTCATAGCGCTGAGCCATGATGCTTTGCAGGCAGCGCGTCAGATTCCGCCCGCCGTTGAACACCGGCACACAGACCGTCACGCGCGCCGGGTGCGCCTGCAGCGCGGCATGGCGGCCGATCGGGAACGCCAGCATCGCCGCCCCATCCACGACCACGGTCTCGAACCGGCCGGCGATCGCAATCGACTCAGGTGGCGTCTCGGTTGCGTCGGCCGCGGCCTGGCGTGTCGCCGGATGTAACGTCGCCACTGGCCCGACCGTACCGCTCGCGGCGGTACGTCGTGGTCGCATCCTCATGTCGTACACTCGGCGACGCGGCGGTGCGTCTCGCGCCCGGATGGTGGATCGCCCAGGGTTCGGCGCACGGCGGGAATGAGGCACATGTTCATGCGGCCGCTCCGGTGCGACGACGGGCCGGCAGGTGCTGCTCGATCAGGGCGGCCAGTTCGCGGGCCTTCTCCCGTGACGACTCGGTGCGGACGGTCTCGCGCAGCGCCTGTGTCGTGATCCGGTTCCGTGCCACGTCGTCGCGGATCCAATGGTCGAACTCCGCCGCCAGCGTCGCATCGTCCTTCGCCGGGTCCAGCACGACCATCTTGTCGACGTACCACGACTGCGCATCCGCGGCCGGCAGATCGCCGAGCAACAGCGTGCCGGAGGCCATCGACTCGAGATAGCGCGGCGTGATGCCCGCCGTCTCGAGCGGCAGCATCGAGACTTCCGGCGTCTGCAGCCCGTAGAATGGATCGTCGATCCCGGCCCGCGCGACACTCAGGTCGAGATACTGAATCGAGAGACGCGCTCCGGCCGTACCACCGCGATTGGTTGCCGTCGGGCTGATGCGACTGGCCGCCAGCGCCGCAGCGTAGTCGTGCTGCGTTCCGGGTGGATTGGACGCTAGGCCGATACCGGTCAGGTCGCACACCGTCCACTCGTACCGCGGCGCGAACTGCCGCACGATCCGGTTGAAGCGGCGACGGTGCGGGTAGTCGGGCGTCTCGCTGCCACCGAGGATCACGTCGTACCGCTTGCACCCATCGTGCGGGTGAAAGATCGACGTCTCGACCCCCGGTCGCTGCAGTACCTTCGGCACTCCAGGCAGCAATCGCTCGAACAGCGCCATCGCCGAGTGGTGCCGCAGGACCATCAGCACGTTGTCGTGGCGACGCAGCACATCGGCGACCTGCAACGGATGGCACCAGAAGTCGTGCGTGACGAACACGAAGAGCTGGTCCGGCGACAGCGTCAGCTGTCGCAGCGCGGGATCGGTGAGCAGCGTCAGTTCGTCGAACACGACGAAAGCGTCACAGGCATCATGCCCGGACGGAGACGTTCCGTAGGCAACGTTGCACCACTCGCGAAGGTGGTGAAACTGCGCGGCCTGATAGCTGACCTTCAGCTGCCGTAGGCTCGGGAAGTCGGGCTCGGGATGATGGACGCGAACGCGCACTGGGATCTCGCCGGAAGGAATCGCTGAGAAGGGACGGCCACGGACGAATGCCCTGCGCCGGACCGGTCACGAGGGCAACGGACGACTCCGCGCGCGCTACCGCGCGTCATGCTTGCGGATGTTGACGACGATGTAGTTCGGTGCCCGCCGGTAGCAGCACACATCCGCCACAGCCGTCAGTGCTGCGGTCACGTTGCAGTCACCACGTTTGCTTCGGATCCAGAAGTCGGAACCCACCATCGTCAGGTTCCACTGGTGCAACCCGCCGTAGTTGTGCGAGTCCGCCTCGTTCTCGGCGTGGCGCAGCGTGAGGGTGCGTCCCGGCTTCAACACGCGGACCATCGCGTGCATCGCGGCCACCGGGTCGAAACTGTGATCGATGCAGTTGGTGGCGTTCACCAGGTCGAAGCTGTCGTCTGCAAATCGCTGGCTCAGCTCCTCGGCGGCACAGCGCTCGGTGCGCACCGGTGGCACCACGCCATGGCGATCGATCAATGCGTTGTACTCATCGGCGAGAGGATCCACCGCCACGATCCGCAGCCGCTTTCCGGGATGCACCTTGCCGAGAATGGTGAGCGGTCCGGCGCCGACATCGAGGATCGTGATGTCAGTCCCCGGAATCGCATCGAGCAGGCCCCGAAAGAAGTCGTCGACCGGGAGCGCCGGATCGGTCTTGTCACGGTAGTCCTCCGGCCACATCAGCCCCTTGGTACTGAACCACTCATCCCAGAATGACACTTCTTCCGGGCAGTGCTCCTGCCAGACCGCATGCGCCGCACGCAGCGCTGGATCCGCCGACCGGCCATCCGCCCCGCCGATCACCGCCGGTGACGCTGGCGCGCGCAACGTTCTCACGAAATGCTTCCCGCGTGGGTCAGGGCGTGGATGTACTCATTCACGAAGAGCGCCAGGTCCTCCGGAATCCCGAGCCCGTACATCCCTGCGCCTTCGCTGCCCACGTTATGTACCACGATGCGCGCGCCCTCGGCGATCAGGGCGTTGTAGGTTGGCGCGACGTAGAATTCGCCGTTGACACGCAGGTCGTCAGCAATCATGCGATCAGCCGCGCGCACGAAGTCGCGTCCACGGGCAAAGTTGTAGATGCCGACTGTCGCCTCGTTGGAGATCACTTCCTTCTCCACCACGCGTTCGACCTGACCGTCGGCATCGAACCCGACGTAGGACCACTTGGGATGGTCGGCCTGGAACGTCATGATGAGGCCCGTCGCCGCACTCTCGTCCTGCGTGGCCAGGTAGTCGTTGATGTCGATGTCCACGTACTGATCGCTGTTGGCCAGCATCAGCGGCTCATCGTTGTCGATATACTCGCGCGCCAGCAGCACGGTACAGGCAGCCCCCTGCGTCACCTCTCGCACTGGCACGATCACGCATTCCGGGCAGATCCGTTCCAGTTCGGCGCGCAGGTTCGTCTCGTCGAGATGGGCCTGCAGGCACAGGTAGATGAATCGATGCGGACGGCGCGGGCGCACGTTGGCCGTCACCCATTCGATCATCGGTACGCCGTGAATCGGGATCAACGGCTTGGGGCTTGTCACACCGACGCTGGCAAAACGGCTGCCGCGTCCGGCGATGGGAAGGACGATGTTGAGCATGGCGGGTCGCCTCAGGTCAGCGCAAAGGCGCGTGTGGCAGAGAAGGTACGGACGTCATCGGGGGTGCCCAGGCTGTGCATCTGCTCGCGGGCCATCGGGTACACCGTCACGTGACGCCCCGAGAGCACATACTGGTTGTAGACCGGACAGACATAGAACTGGCCGCTGACCGCCGCGTTCTTCAGGATCACCTGTTCCGCCGACTGCAGGAACGCGCGCGTCGAGCGGAAGTAGTAGAGCCCCGCCGTCGCGTTCGGGCTGATCGGACGCTTCTCCGCCACTTCGACCACCGCGCCGTCCTCCACGCGCGCGTACGACCACTTCGGGTGCGTGGACGGAAACACCATCATGCTGCCGTCGGCCATGTGTGCCCGTGCCGCTGCCAGGAACGAGTCGATGCTCGCGTCGACATACTGATCGGCGTTGGCCACCAGCAGCTCGTCATCATCCGACCCGAGCTGGTCGGCGGCCAGCAGCACACTGCACAATGCACCTGCGGTCGGCTGCGCCAGCGACACGATGCGACAGCCCGGTGAGAGCTGCTGCAGCACCTCGCGCAGCGCAAACCGGTCGATGTGCTCCTTGCGGCAGACGAAGATGAATTCGTGCGGTTCGCGCGGCGCGATGTTGCGCAAGACGATCTCGATCATCGGGCGTCCGGCGATCTCGATCAGCGGCTTGGGAAACAGGTAGCCGTTCTCGGCGAACTGTCGCCCCTCGCCACTCATGGGCACCACGATCTTCAGCATGCGATCTCCAGCGCGGGAAACGGCTCGACCTGAGCGATGAAGTCACGCACGCGTCCATAGGTGACGTCCTGATATCCCGCGACCTCGCAGACATGTGTGCCCGCACGGCGCGCCGCCTCGATGCCCGGCGGCGCGTCCTCGATCACCACCACCTCGTCGGCGCGCAGCCCGAGTCGCGACAGGGCCACCTGATAGATCTCGGGGTGCGGCTTCGGCTTCTGCACCTGTTCGTTGCCCACCACGAACTCGAAGTAGGGCAGCAGGCCGGCGCGGCTCAGCATCAGCTCCACGCTCTCGCAGATCGCGTTCGAGCACACCGCCATGCGGTAGCCGTCGCGTGCCAGCCGGCTCATCATGTATTCCTTGTCGAATGCGGGCCAGCAGCGGGCCAGGATCTCCTCGCGTGTATAGACCTGCTTCACGCGATTGATCAGGTCGTGCAGCCCCCGCGGCAGCCCCTTCTCGACGCTCAGCATCTCGAGCTTCCGACGGGTGGGCAGCCCGTTGTAGCTCGCCACATGCTCGTAGCGCGAGATGGTGTAGCCGAACATCGCCAGTGCCCGGTTGAGCGCCTCGTAGTGCCACTCGGTGGCATCGATCAGCACTCCGTCGAGGTCGAAAATGACCGCCTTGATCTGCGACATCGCCTGCCTGCTCACTGTTCGGGGGAATCCGGCGCGGTGACGTACTTGTCACCCGCCACGCTCGGCGTCTTCACCACCACCGTCACCGTATCTTCGAGGGCCGCGAAGTCGGCCGGCTCGCCTGGCTCGAGGCGAATGATCTGCCCCGCCGTCAGCTCGGTGCCGTTCATCACCACGCGGCCACTCACGATCAGGGTCACTTCGGTCGCGATGCGATGCACGTGACGCGGCTCCACGGCACCGGCACGGTACCGCTTGCACGCTACTTCGCACACGTCGGTATGCAGCACCACCGGCGCGAACGCCCCGACGAACCAGCCGCCGGTCATCTCGGAGAGCTCAGCGATGGTCATCGAACGCCCCCGGTCACATCGGCCGACACACGGGCCGGTGCCAGACCCAGATGTGCTGCCGCCGCAACGGGAAAGTCGGTACAGAGCGAGTCGACGCCCCAGCGGGCGAAATCGTCCCAGCGACGGAGGCGCGCGTCGTCGTCGAAGCCGTGCAGCTCGGGCGAGATGGCATGCACGCTTCGCCCTGCATCCTTGAGCTCCGCAATCGTCGCGTGTGTGGCCCACAGCGCGTCGAATTCGTCGAGCCAGATGGATGTCGCCTCACGAATGCCCAGCGCACGCGCCGGCGGTTCGCCGCGGTCACTCACGCGCGCGGCCAGGTGCAGTGGCGGATGCAACGCGTGCAGCGCGCGCGCCATGCCGCCTGGCACCGGCTCGATCAGCTCCATGTCGAACAGCATCACCTGTTGTGCCAGGTCGTTGCCGGTCACGAACTCCACCAGCGCTGCATCCCAGCCCAGCTCCTTCACATTCAGCGCCACCAACTGCGACGACCACATACGCCACATGCTCGCATGGCGCACGGCATCATCGCCGCCGTCAGCACGCGGCTTCAACTCCATATCATGCGATATGTAGAGCGTGCCATCGCTGCGCCGGCGGATGTCAGTCTCGAGACCGAAGCCGAGCGACATCGCTTCGGTCATGCGATCGAGACGGTTCTCTTGGTCCGGTTCAGGGCCAGTCAGGTTGCCACGGTGTGCGAGTATGATCATGTCGCCGCCCCGAAAAGCAGCAATTGTGCCATCTGTCGGGAGCGGTGCCCTGCAGCCATCGGCATCACACTTTTCCCTCTGCGGCACAGGGAAATCGCGCCACGACGGCGCGCACGCGGCCCGTCACGGGCCCGCCGGAAGGCGCGCGCTCCCCGGACGAAGCTGCCGGGCGTCACACGGACGTTTGTGCCGAACGTGACGATCATGCCGCCGCACCGGCGAAGACGGATTGGCCGGCGCACCGGGACCATCACGTGCGTGATTTCTCAAGTCTGGTATGGGGAAACCGATGATTGTCGGAGACGCGCAGCAGGACGGCAGCCCCCCGGCTGGCACGTGGCCCGGATGCTGCACCTGCCTCCTCGCGATCGAGTGCGCGTCGAATCGCGTCGTGCCTTGTCGTCCCAATCGTCCCTTGCCTGGAGTAGCGCCGAATGCGAACCCTCACCCGCAGTACCAGGACACCGGCCTCGGAGTGGGCCAGCCCCGCTGACGCGCAGCCATCCCGCAGCCAGCAGCCAGGCAGTGGTGCCCCGACACCGGACGCCGTCGTGGCGGAGAACTCGTACACACGCATGCAGCGCGAGTACTACGACACCACCGCGCACATCATGAACGAGGTGAACCATCGCCACCACAACGCGAACCAGGACTACTGGGACATTCTGGTGGCCGA
>JANMHB010000203.1:0-44627 GCA_031374935.1 Gemmatimonadaceae bacterium
CCCCCCACTTGCCCACCGGCCAAACGCCCGCCCCACGGGGTGGTGTTAAACCAGCCTGCGGCCCCCCCCGGGAGGGGGGCCCCCGCTTCATGTGGCCCGACGCGCTAGTGAGCCGCTGACGCTTCGGTCGCCGTCGCCGGCTTGACGGACGAGCCATGTGGCAATGCCCCCTTGGCCCGGAACATCGGATCGGTCGGTTCGCGGAACGTCGCCTTGTGAATGCTCCAGGCGCCGAACCACATGGCAACCGCCACGATGGTGGTCAGGATGGCAGCAGGCCATCCCTCTTTGGTCGGATTGATCGGGACGTGACGTCCCTCGGTCGGGCTGGCCATCAGGCGAACGCTCCTCAGACGACGGATTACCGGGGCCTGTCCTCCGGCTGACACTACAATAACACCACGGGCAAGCCAGCCGGCGGGCCATCAGCACCGTCGGCGCCCACACCTCAATGCTCGGCCGGGACGCCCTCGACCACCGCCACCAGCTGGCCGATCGTGTATGGCTTGGCCAGCAATCCATCCACCGCCAGCGATTCGACCCTGGCCATCACCGGCGAATCGGGCCCATCGCCCGAGCTCAGCACATACCGTGTCCCCGCGCAACTCGGCAGCATGCGCATCCGCCTGATGAGTTCCACTCCATCCATCTCGGGCATGTGCAGATCGCACACGACCACGTCGAAGGTGAACTGCTCCGCGATCCTGAGCGCGTGCAGCCCATCGCTCGCCCCCACCACGGCGTGGCCGCGGGAGGTGAGGAAACGGGTCAGAAAACTTATGATCGCCGCTTCGTCGTCCACCACCAGGATGTCGAGCGCCCGACCCAGCGCCGGGCTCTCTGCAGCCGGCGGCATCGTCATGGCCGGGGCGGCATCGATGCGAGCGTCGGTGTCCGTCGGTCCGCCGCTCGTCGGCAGACGCACCATGAACTCCGTACCGCGACCGAGTTCACTTTGCACATCCACCACCCCGCCGTGCTCCGTCACGATGCTGTGCACCACACTCAGGCCGAGTCCCGTGCCGACCCCCTCTTCCTTGGTCGTGAAGAACGGGTCCCAGATGCGGCCCAGCAATGACGGGGAGATGCCAGCGCCATTGTCCGCCACCCGGATGACCACGAATCCGTCATGCTCCAGTGCCGTCGTGATCCGCAGCTCGAGCGCGTCCTGCAGGATCGCGCGCTCCCCACGCATCGACTCGAGTGCCTGCCGGGCATTGACGACCAGATTCAGCATCACCTGTTCGAGGCGTGCCGTGTCGCCCTGCACCTGCACCGGTTCAGCGGTCAACGCCAGCGTCACGCGGACGCCACGTGTATCGAGGGCATAGCGTTGTGTCTCGACGATGTGCCGGATCACGCCGTGCAGATCCACTGCCTCGCTGCGCGTCACGTTGCCCTGGCGTGCAAAGGTCAGCAGGTCGCGCACCACGCGTTCCGCCCGTCGCGCCTCGCGCCCGATCGTCTCCAGTGCCTTGCGGTCATCCTCCGGCCAGGTGCCGCGGAGCAGCAGCTGCGAGAAGCCGCTGATCGCCGCCAGCGGATTGTTCAGCTCGTGCACCACGCCCGCCAGCATGTGGCCCAGTGACGCCATGCGTTCGCTCCGCCGCAGTCGTTCATCGCGGCGGTGCCGTTCGGTCACGTCTTCTGCGATGCCTTCATAGACGGCGGGCCCGCCCGCCTCGTCTTCCACCATGCGCAGCGAAAGGCGGACGTCGATCAGTTCTCCGTTGCGTCGCCGCCAGGTGACCTCGACCCAGTCATCGAGCTCACCTTGCTGCGCCGTGCGCACCAGCCATTCGTGATCCGACGCATCCGCGTAGACGTCAACCGCCAGATCGAGCGCCATCAGCTCTTCCCGCGTGTCGTAGCCGAGCAGGTCGAGCATGGCGGGATTGGCGTCGAGCATCCGCGTGTTGCCCTCCGCTCGGTACACGCCGTAGACCGCACGCCGCACCAGCGCGTCGTAGTCGGCGCGTGTCCGCGCGAGTGTCTGCTGCGCCAGCCGCCGGTCGCCCATGTCGCGGGTCACGGTGATGTAGCCGGTCACCGCCTGATCCGAGTCACGGATGATCGTCACCCGTGACTCGACCCAGATTGCCGACCCATCGGCGCGCCGAAGAAGCCAGGTCGCGACCGGAAAACGCTCCCCGCTGGTCATCTTCTCCAGCAGCATCAGCGCGATCTCGCGTTCCTTCGGCGACATGAAGGTCGTGAAGTGCGTTCCCAGAATGGGATGGGGTGGAAACCCGAACACGTCTGCGAAGAAAGTCGACGCATACGTCACGATCCCCGACGGATCTATCATGACCACGGCCGCTTCGATCGTTTCCGCGAGCAGGCGCGAGAGATCGCGCCCTTCGATGCCGATCGCCTCCGAGGCGCCGACGGCAGGAGTGGGCTCGTGCGACGCCATCAGCGGGCGTGGATGAATCGCATGTGACGGGGAAACTCGTGCCGAGACGCCGTCAGCCGGCGTGCATGCCGCCGACAGTCGACGGCTCTCATGGCGTGCCGGCCAGCGCGGACTCGATCGCCGTGCGCACTGCCACATCACCCGCGGGAATGGCGCCGGAGTGTCGCCAGAGCAGCCGTCCATCAGGCGACACCAGCCAGCTCTCGGGAATGCCCACTGCGGCGATCTGACCGCGCACCATATCCGCCGGATCGCGGCCGATCGTGAAGGTGGCGCCCATCTGTTTTGCGCTCGCGGCCACGGCCGCGTCGTCGTCCGTATCGATCGAGATGGCCAGCACACGCAACCCGCGCGGTCCGTACGCCGTGTGCAGCCCCTGCAGTTCCGGGAACTCGGCCTTGCACGGCCCGCACCAGGTGGCCCAGATGTTCACCAATGTCACCGGCTGCGGGCCCGAGCCGCCGACGCGCGCCGAGTCACCGGTCAGTGTGGCAACCGTGAAGGCCGGTGCAGCATCGCCAACATCTGGCGGCCGGTACGGCTCCGGCGCCTTCTCCGTCTTGCTGCAGGCAGCGGTGATGCAAGCGAGCGACAGTGCAACGACGAGGTGGCGCATGAGCATCCCGATTCAGACGCCGCGCGGCGCCGGCTGGGCTCTTGGGCGCAAGAGCGATGGTGGACGGGCAGGCTTGCTCGCCGATTGAAGCATACGCCGACCCGCCAGTCGTTCAGCTGACCGGCACGCCGGAGTCCAACCCAAAGATACGTGCTGCATTCCAGGCCTGCTCGTCGTCGGTGCACACCCGTCCATCGGACTCGATGCCCCGCCGAGCGCGAATCACTCCCCCGGCAACGGCGTCACCACCAGCACCGCCGTCACCAACAACAGGACTGCCGCCAGCCCCACCTCGGTCAGCAGCGACCGACGCAACGCCGGCACCCCGTTGGTCTGCTGTAGCCGTGGCCCCAGCCGTCGCCAGTTCAGCGCACCAAGCGCCATGATCACGAGCAACAGCCCCCCCTTCAGCAGCACGTAGCGCCCCCACTCGGTGCCCCAGAGATCCCCCACCGCACGCAGCTGCAGCACGCTGGACACGACGCCGCTGACTGTGACCAGCGCCGCCCCGCTCAGTGCCACCGGTGGCACCAGTGGCACCAGCAGCCGCAGTCGCGCATCGGCGAGCGAGGCGCGATCGACCGGCACGATGCCGTCGGCGGTCGGAATCACCACGCCGAGCCATGCGATCACGCTGATCCCACCAATCCAGAGACCGGCGCCGGCAACATGGGCGATATCGGCGGTCAGCGCGATGCTCGTGTACGTCTCATTGCCGATCGCATGCCCTTGCAGCGCCGGCGTGGCACAAAGTCCCGCCGCACCGAGCGTGGCCAGCACCCACGGCCAGATTTCGCGAGGCGCGCGCCTGCTTACCCAGAGCCCGAGCAGCGCCACGCCCAGCGCCACGCACTGCCAGAGAAAACCCGCTCCCCACATGGTCGAACGCAGCAGCGGACTGGCACCTGCCAGCAGGGGATCACCGCTCGAGCGCAGCGCCAGCAGTTGGTCCGCCAGACGCATCAGCGACGCGGGGATCATCGCCAGACATGCGATGAGCCCCGCCTGCGCCGCGTCACGCGCAATCCCGGCTCGTGCATGGGTGTCGTGTGCCAGCCGCGGGAGCACGGCCAGACCGACGCCGCACACACCCACGATCAGCACCGTGGCCACGAACGTCACCCATCGCGCAACGATCCATTCCACGTGTACGCGGCGTCAGCGCGCGGCTGGTGCGCTCACGTCGAACGGAATCACTCCGTTCAGCACATGGCCGTCGCGCGCCATCGTCCGCCACGCGATCTCGTAGTGCCCGGGTGCCAGTGCCGCACCGACCGGCGCGGTGATGGGCGAGGTGGCCGCCGCCGCCCGCGCCAGTGGAGCAAGCGTGCGTTCAACGGCGGTGGCTCCCGCGCCACTTCGGATCCTGATCGCGGTGACGCTCAGCTCCGGCCGCTGCGTGAACCAGAGTTGCACCACCGTGGGTGACGTGGTCAGCCTGGCGTTGGCGGTCGGTTCGCTGCGTGACAGCTTCAGGTGCAGCAGCGCGGCGTGGGCCAGCAGCGGTGTGAGCACCAGCGCTCCCACCACCAGCCACCTCGCAGTTCGACCGCGCGCCATCACTGGCCGAGCACCAGCGCAAAGATCAACGGCGCCACGATGGAGGCATCGCTTTCGATCATGAACTTCGGTGTGTTCACGCCCAGCTTCCCCCAGGTGATTTTCTCGTTCGGCACGGCACCGGAATACGATCCGTAGCTGGTGGTGCTGTCGCTGATCTGGCAGAAGTAGCCCCAGAGCGGCACGTCATCGCGCTGCAGGTCCTGGTGCAGCATCGGCACCACGCAGATCGGAAAGTCACCCGCGATGCCGCCGCCGATCTGGAAAAAGCCGAGCGACGACTCCTTCGTGACCTGCGTATACCACTCGGCCAGGAACATCATGTACTCGATGCCGGTCTTGACGGTGTGCACGTTCTTCACGTCGCCGCTGATCACGTGGCCGGCGAACATGTTCGCCAGTGTGGCATCTTCCCAGCCCGGCACGATGATCGGCAGGTTTTTCTCGGCGGCGGCCAGCAGCCAGGAGTTCTTCGGGTCGATCTGGTAGCTGTCCTTCAACTTGCCCGAGAGCAGAATCTTGTACATGAACTCATGCGGGAAGTAACGCGCACCCACCTTGTCAGCCGCGATCCACTCCTCGAGTACGACGCTCTCGATCCGGCGCATCGCCTCCATCTCCGGGATGCAGGTATCGGTGACGCGATTCATGTGGCGCTCGAGCAGGTCCTGCTCCTGTTCCGGCGTCAGGTCGCGCCAGTTCGGAATGCGCTCGTAGAAATCGTGCGCCACCAGGTTGAACACATCTTCCTCGAGATTCGCTCCGGTGCAGCTGATCCCGTGGATCTTGTCCTGGCGGATCATCTCGGCCAGCGACACGCCCAGTTCCGCCGTGCTCATGGCGCCAGCCAGGGTGACGAACATCTTGCCACCACCGGTGAGGTGTGCCGTGTAGCCGTCGGCGGCTTCGATCAGCGCGGCGGCGTTGAAGTGGCGGAAGTTGTGGCGGAGGAACGCCGAAACCGGCGCAGCAGTCGGAGAGGTCATTGGCGGGGCTGACGGCGCCGCAGGCGGCGCGGCTGGATCATCGAGACGGGGTGGACAGGCGTCGAAAGATAGCCGGTCTGCCCCATCGGTCGGTCAGGCCACCGGAATCACCTGACTGATCACCGCGATGAAGTGGCAGGCACTGCCAGCCAGCACGAACAGGTGCCACACCGCGTGTGAATAGCGCAGCCGTTCATTGTGGTAGAAGAGCGTGCCAGCGGTGTAGGCGACGCCACCGGCCAGCAGCCAGATCAACGCCGCCAGCGGGATCTTCACCAGCATCGGCTTGATGGCGAAGAGCGACATCCAGCCCATGCCGATGTAGACCAGCGTCGAGAACACCTTGAAGCGTCCCGTGAAGAACAGCTTGAACACGATGCCGATGGCGGCCAGCCCCCACGCCACGCCGAACAGCCACCAGCCGACGACGCCGCGAAGCCCGATCAGCGCAAACGGTGTGTACGTCCCCGCGATGAGCATGTAGATCGCGCAATGATCGAAGACCTTCAGGCGCCGCTTCGCTGCCGCCGACGGAATGGCGTGATAGAGCGTCGACGCGGTGTACAGCAAAACCAGCGAGATCCCGAAAACCAGCGCGCTGATCATTTGCATCCGCGTGCCGTGCAGCTGCGCAAGCGTCACCAGCACAGCCCCGGCTGCGGCACTGGCCAGTGCCCCGACGCCATGGGTCACCGCATTCGCGATTTCTTCCCGATGTACCGCCTCTGCCGTCACGGCCATGGGGCTGCCCGTCCTGAGGTTGAACACCGAAGCTACGCTATTCCACCACGTACGTGATCGTGTTGCTGGCGGCGTGGGCCGAACAGAACCCGGCAAAGACGCCGGGCAGCACCCGGTAGTTCCGCACCGAGCCGGCCGGCGCGCTGAACAGCCCGAGATTCTGGAAGGTCGTGTCGCGGTTGTCCAGGCGGATCTTCGTCGCCCGGCCGGTTGCGCTCACGAAAACCGTCTCCGGCAGCGGGGTCGTCCTGCCCCAACGGTCTACGATCACACCGCGCCCACCCAGCTCCACGCGCAGCTCGAGCGCCGGCCGGGGCCAGGCCCACCAGCTCGCAATCGCAGTCAGGGCGACGAGACCGATCGCCGCCGCTCCCCTTCCAAGCAGGCTACTCACGGACGGGAATCCGCAGAATGTCCACCCGGGTGGGACGGAACCGGAGACGGGCCACCACCGTGTCGCCCGCGTGCAGCGCCGTGTGCAGATCCGACGCCATGATGTGCAACCCGCGCTCGGCGAACTCCACTGAGTCACCGGGCGCCACCACCAGCGAGTCCACGGGCACCATGCTGCTCATGCCGCCACTGTCCATGGACCGGTGCAGCGATACCAAGCCGGCCACGTCGATTTCAACGCCCTGCAACACGACCGTGTCGGCGGAGGGATTCCTGAGCATGAAGTACACCGCCGACGAGCCACCTTGCTCCGCTGGCCGCATGTAAGGCGCACCGGAGCGATCCTTTGGCGCACCCTCGCCGCCGCACGCTGTGACGCCGAGGACCAGCCCAGATGCCAGCATGCGCGCGTTCACAGCAGCGCCCGGATGTCGGACGCAATCTGCGCCGGCGTGAGGCCCGCCCGGTGCATCAGTCGCAGGCGACCCTCGCGGTCCACAACGAAGACCTGCGACGGATGGCTGACGGTGTACGCCACATCCGCCGTGCCGGGCACGCCGTCCCGAAAGGCGGCCAGTTTCCAGTCGGCCAGCGTGGCATCGATTTCCGCACGTGATCCCGTGACGCCGGTGAACGTCGGAAAAATTCGCGCTGCATAGCGGTGGGTGATCGCCGGCGTATCGCGCTCCGGATCGACGCTGACGAAGACGAATCGCACTTCAGCCGCCGCCGCTTTCAGGGAATCGGCGGCGTGGCGCCAGTCGACCAACGTGGTCGGGCACACGTCGGGGCAGTGCGTGTACCCGAAAAACACCAGAACGACCTTGCCCTTCTGGGCGCCGAGATCGAAAGCTTGGCCGGTAGAGTCGGCCAGATGGAGTCGCGGCGCCTGTTCCGGCGGATCGAGCACGACCCCGTTGAATGCCGGACCCGCACAGGCGGCGGTCATCAGGAACAGACAGGTGCCAAGGAGAACGCGCATGGTGGGAAGTTAGCAGTCAACGAAAGCCGGTTGCCGCCGACACGGGGTTCTCGTTATCATTTCATTATCATGAACGCGGTTTGCGTCTGCCGGTTCCGTTGCCGCCAGCTTTGGCGGCAGCGGAGTGCGCGTGGAGCGGTACGACCGTCACCGTGCCTTCGACGCCGCGCTCGCTGCGCGCGATGACCCCGGACCGCCTCGCGCGGAGGACAGATGGAAAGGAATACGCGGCAGCGCGGCGCGATTCGGCGCGTTTTCGGCACACTCCATCGCCCGCTGTCGCCGGCGGAAGTCCTGGTCCACGCCAAGGCAGAAGTGCCGTCGATGGGGATTGCGACGGTCTACCGCACAATCAAGACGCTGGTGGACGAAGGCGAGCTCAAGAGCATTGATGTGCCGGGTGAAGCGCCTCGCTATGAGGTGGCGCATTTGGGGCATCATCATCATTTCCACTGTCGGGCATGCGACAAGGTGTTCGAAGTCGACGGCTGCCCGACCGACATCCAGAAGCTGGCGCCGGCCGGATTCATCACCGAGGGTCATGAAGTGATGCTCTTCGGGCGCTGTACCGCCTGCAAGGCCGCCTGATCGCTCTTCGGCGCCGCGCGATCACCGGCGCAGACCACGCGGTTCGCATCTTGATTTCCTCGGTTCGCGGCATTGTCATTGTGATCCATCGGAGCGACTCCTACCCTGCGGCTCCGCCGCGCGCCCAACGATGGCGGTGACGCAGTGGTCACTCCGTCCGCAGGGCGCGCCTCAGGGATTCGGCGTCACATCACCCAAGCTCAGAGGAACGTCGCAATGCGCAGTACTCTTGCCGTCGCAGCCACGGCTGCGGCACTCAGTCTCGCCGTTTCGCAGCCGGTGCGCGCGCAGGTCAGCCTTGGGTACACCGATGTGGGAGGCGTCGTCGGCCTTGGTAACATCGGCGATGCATCCCTCTCCTTCGGCGGCCGGTTCGAGAAGGTGTTCAAGAAGCTGCCGGACCTCGGCGATGGCTTGCTCGGGATCGGTGTCAGCGCTGACGTCTACAGCTACGACTTCGGCTCCGCGGGCTCGCTACGGTATATCCCTTTCGGCGCGACGGCGAACTATCACTTCAAGCTTGATCCGAAGAACAAGTTCGATGCATTCCTGGGAGCGGGGCTCGGGTTTCTGACCCTGAGTTGTTCCGGCTTCGCCGGCTCCAGTTGCGGGGGGTTCAACAGCGGCCTGTACTTCATTGGCCGTGCCGGTGGCCGGTACTTCATGAAGCCAAACCTGGCCCTGTATGCCGATGCCGGCGCCGGCGCCGCCACGATCAACTTTGGGTTGACCTACAAGCTGAAGTGACGCGCTGTGCTGTGGTTGGGTACTGATCGTGCCCGCACCCTCGGGCCGTCGAGCAGAGCGACGGCAGCGAGGGTGCTCGGACTGTCGTCGGGCAACGGGTGGCACTGCGGTGTGCCGCCCGTTGCCCGTTGTGAACATGCGCGTGTCGACAGGCTGCCGGACGGGCTCGCCTCGGCACCCTTCCTGCAGTTACGATGCATCGGCGGCGAGACCCCTGTCCACCGCTCGAGCACCACTCTCACGATTCAGGACAGAACTTCATGCGCAAGACTCTGATCGCTTTGTTGGGCACACTTTCACTGACCGCCTTGCCGATGGCCGCCGCCGACGGCCAGGTTCGCAAGGGCTACTCCGACGTCGGGTTCGTCCTCGGCATTGGCAACATCGGCGACGCCGACCTCTCCTTCGGCGGCCGCTACGAGAACATCTTCAAGAAGCTGCCGGATCTGGGCAACGGACTGCTGGGATTCATGGTCAGCGCCGATGTCTACAGCTTCGGTCGCGGCAGCCGAAGCAACGTGCGCTACATCCCGATCGGTGCCACGCTGAACTACCACTTCCCGATCGATCCCTCGAACAAGGTCGATCTGTTCCTCGGCGCCGGTCTGGGTTTCCAGAGCGTGAGCTGCTCGAACTTCGTCAACAACGACTGTGGCTACAACAGCGGGTTGTACGTGATCGGTCGCGCCGGTGGACGGTACTTCTTCACGCCGAAGGTCGCGCTCTACGGCGATCTCGGTGCCGGCGCCGCCACGCTGAACCTTGGCCTCACCTTCAAGCTGCAGTAGTCGCAGCCGGTTGCAGGATCAGCAACGAAAAAGGCGGCCGTGCATCGATGCGCCGGCCGCCTTTTTCGTGCGTTCACCGCCCCGACGTCAGGCTCAACGCGCGTAGCGCTTCTTGAAGCGGTCAACGCGACCCTGCGTGTCGATCATGCGCTGCTGGCCCGTGTAGAACGGGTGCGAATGGCTGGTGATTTCCATCGTAATGACGGGATAGGACTTGCCATCCGTCCATTCCATCATCTGGTCGCTCGACTGGGTCGAGCGAGTCACGAACGCGAAACCCGACGAGGCGTCCTTGAAGATCACCGGGTGGTACGCGGGATGAATGCCGTCCTTCATAGCTGCTATCTCGTCTTGAGGTCACGCGCCAGGGTGCACTTGTTCCCGGCAAGCCTCGAAACGTAGTCGTGCCGGTGCCCAGAAGCGAGGGCTCTGAGCGGCCTCGCCATAGATCCCCCCGCTGACGCGACCGCGGACAGGTCCCCCCTTGACTGCCGCGCTGGCGGTAGTACTATTGATAGGAGCGTATCAGTTGTCGGTATCATTACGTTCGTATGTTCGCGCACACCGCCACACGCCGGCCGTCAGGGCGCGACCCTCACCTTCTTCACACGCAGCCCGATGGGAATCTCCGTGCCGACCGTGTCACCTGCCCGAGCTTCGCTCGACGTCGTCGGTGTTTCGGCGTCGATGGCGTGTGCGGTGCATTGTGTGGTCGTCGCGCTGCTGCTTGGCGTAGCGCCGGCGGCGTCGCTGCTGGCCGCGCCGTGGATCGATTGGGCGTTCCTCGCGGCCTCGGTGGTGATTGGCCTGGGTGCCCTGATTCCCGGGTATCGACGACACCAGCTGCAGGCGCCGCTGATGTTTTTTGTGGCCGGTGTCGTGATGCTTGTCACGCTCCGCGCGTTGCGTGTTGGGCCGTCGATTCTCGAAATCCTGGTCGTGATCGTTGCGGCCACCTGTCTTGTCCTGGCGCACTGGAAGAACCGAGGCGCACTGCATCGCTGCGCCTGCGGTCCTGACCACCACTGACTTCGAGGCCGCCACACTGCGGCGCCAGTCTTACCCTGCGGCCGCACCGGCCCGCAGCACCGCGCCAGTCTCACCGTTGACGACCACGCGGTAGTGAACGGGCAATGCCGGGTCGAGCGAGTCGCGCACACTGCAGTACTTGGAAATCGCCAGTTCGACGGCGCGTTCCGCGTGGGTGCGTTCGACGCCCTCGCCTGAGAGATGATACGTGAGTGTCGCCGAGATGACGCGACGTGGCACGGTCTCAGCCCTGTCGCCGACGGCATCGATCGAGAGCGCCGTCAACGGTGTCCGTCGCTTCGCGAGAATGTCGACGACATCGACCGCGGTACACGCTGCCAGAGCACTCATCAGCGCATCCACCGGGCTTTGACCGGAGAGACCATCGCCATCGAGGCGGATGGTGGGTCCGCCGGGGCGTCCGGTGTCGAACCGTCGATCACCCTGCCATTCGAGGTGAATGGTTGACGGAGGCTTGGTGCTGGTCATGCAGATGGTCGCGGCGCGGAAGGGGTTGATCCGGTGACGATCGGCGTCCGGACCGCATTGCCGTACTCGGTCCAGCTGCCGTCGTAGTTCCTGACGTCACCATACCCGAGCAGGTAGCGGAGCGCAAACCAGGTATGCGATGACCGTTCACCGATTCGGCAATAGGTGATCGTCGCCTGGTCAGCGTGCAGCGCATGCTCGCCTTCGTAGATGGCTCGCAGTTCCGCCGCCGACTTGAACGTGCCGTCGGCGTTGGCCGCGCGTGCCCAGGGCACGCTGCGCGCACCGGGAATGTGCCCGCCGCGCATCGCACCTTCCTGCGGGTACTCCGGCATGTGGAGCTTTTCCCCGGTGTACTCCTGCGGCGATCGGACGTCCACCAGCTGGCCCGATGCACTGGAGTGCGCCAGCACGTCGGGAAGAAACGCGCGGATCACGTGATCATCACGTTCCTTCGCCTCGAAGGTCGTCGGCGGATAGCTGGAGCGGGTCGTCACCAGCGGGCGCCCTTCCATCTCCCACTTCAGGCGGCCGCCGTCGAGCAGGCGGGTGTTCCGGAAGCCGAACAGATGAAAGACCCAGAATGCGTAGGCAGCCCACCAGTTGTTCTTGTCGCCGTAAAACACCACCAACGTCTCCTCGCTGATGCCGAGCCTGCGGACCAGCAGCTGGAACTGTTCGCGCGTGACGTAGTCGCGCATCACGGGATCGTTCAGATCGGTGTGCCAGTCGATCTTCTGCGCGCCTGGGATGTGTCCGAAGTCGAAGAGCAGCACATCCTCGTCGCACTCGAGCACTCGCAGGTGGTGATCGTCCAGATGCTCCGCCAGCCAGCCGGTGCTCACCAGCACTTCAGGTGTGGCGTACCCCCGTGCGAGAATGGCGGGGTCGGGGAGCTGCAGTCGAGAGGTCATGTCACCAGAATGGAAGGAGCGGAACGCGTGGCCCAGGGCGACAGCATCGTCGCATGTCGCCCCAGCGCCCAGATATCGTCGCCCACGGGAGTCATTCACGCCAGTGCATGCTCGACACTGGTGTGGAACGGCACTGGACACCCCGTGCATTTCGAGTCGCGCTGGCGCACGACCACGGGTCGATCAGAGCCCCGACGAGGAATCGGGATAACTTTCGGGCATGCTACGCGACTCGTCCTCCGCCTTGCCGCTGACTGATGTCCCGGTCGTGTCAGCCGACGCACTTCGCGTCGAGGCCGACGCGGTGGTCTACCGCCTCTTCGACGTCGGATACGAGATCGCACTCGACCGCGTGCTCGAACTGCTGGCCACGCAGGCGCCGGCGCGCGTGCGGCCGGTTCGTGGCGAGGCGCAGGCGCTGCAGATTCCGAATCCGCCGATCACGGTGATTCTCGGCACGGAAGAGGTGGTTCTTGGCGCGGACAGGCTCGCAGTCGAGGTCAGCGCCCGCATCTTCGATTTCGGCGTGATCAGCTTGCGCGCGCGCGTGCCGGCACCGCCGGGTATCACCTGGCACGGCTTCGTCGATTTCGGGGAACTGCTCGACGCCGCGACCGTGATCCCCGCGCTCCTCGATGGGCACCTCACGTCGCTCACGACGCGCATCCGGAGTTGCATCGAACGTCCCGCCATCGCGCAGCAGACCGAGGACTACATCGTGTATCGGGTGGCTCGGCTCACCGATCTCGATGGCGCTGCGGTGCTCCCGGCTGTGCTGCATGACGCTCTCCTCTCGCCGCTCCTGCTCAACGAACGGCGGGCGCTCAGCGCCGGCGCCATGCGGGAACTCCTGCCGCACCGATTCAGCTATACCTCCGAGGACCTCGCCGTCCTGACGTGGGACAACGCGCTGATCGTCGATGCGTCGCTGGTGGACACAGACGTGCAGTTCATCCTCGAGTTCGCCAACGCCCAGTTGCTCGAACTCCGCTTCTACGACGCCACGCTGGATGCCGAACTCCCACGGATGTATGACCGGATCGAGGCGGCGCGCCCGGGGTCGCGCAAGCTGGCGGTCTTCAGCCGGCGCTACGCACCCCTGCTGGCAGAACTGCAGCGCACGGTGGCTGACAGCACGGAGCTGGTCGAGCGGGTGGAAAACGCGCTGAAAGTGACGGACGACGTCTATCTGGCGCGCATTTACGCTGCGGCGCTCGAGCTCTTCCGCGGGCGAGCGTGGCGGGCCGGCATCGACCGGAAGCTGGCAATCATCCGCGAGACCTACTCGATGCTCAACGACGAACAGCAGTCGGCCCGCAGCGAGGCGCTCGAGGTAGCCATCGTCCTGCTGATCGTGCTGGAAATCCTGCTCGCAATCTTCCGGCACTGAGACCGATGCTTCCGCAGATGGACCCGTACTCCCGGCATGTGATTGTGTGCACCGGATCGTACTGCTCACCCGACCGTCGTGGACGCCACATCTACACCGAGCTGGCGCGCCTGCTGCAGCGCGAGGACCTCTTGTTCGGCCCCATGCGTGTGAAACGCGGTGAGACGCCCTGCCTTGGCGTCTGCGCGGCGGGGCCAATCATCGCGGTGTATCCGGAAGGGGTGTGGTATGCGAACGTGACGCCGGCGTTGCTCGAGCGAATCGTGGTCGAGCATCTCAAGCAGGGGAGCGTGGTGGAAGAGGCCGTCTTCCACCGCCTCGGGCAGTCACCGTGACCGTGTCAGCGGGTGCGCCGACGTTGCTCGGCCCGGAGTGCGTCGTCCAGCGATCGAAGATGCCGAGGCCAGACGTGCCGGGCGTGGCGCCGGAACGAGGCCAGGGTATCGGGCTCGTCGGTGAGAAATTCTGCCAGGCGCCGGTGTCCCTTGCGCAAATTGCAGGGGGCGCAGGCGGTCACTACGTTGCCGCCAGACCGATCGCCGCCACGCATCTGTGGTTGGACGTGGTCGATGGTCAGTGCCGCGGGCGGGAACTGCTCTCCGCAGTATACGCAGCGCCACTCGTCTCTGGCAAAGATCTCTTCGCGCTTCACGATGGTTGAATTTCCTGACCCACGACGCGCGCTGTTTTCGGCGGCGCGCAAGTTCATCTATGACCCCGACGGTCCCGCGTCGTCGTATCAGGACGCACGGGATGTTCCCCGACTGACTCCTCATACCCTGGACGCCGCCCGCATGGCTCGCACCCGCGATCGCATTCTGAGCAACCTCGAAGAGATGTACAAGGAAGCCTTCGATCGGGCGAGGGCGTCAGAGGATCCGTCAC
The DNA here is from genome assembly GCA_031374935.1 of Gemmatimonadaceae bacterium. GTDB lineage: Bacteria > Gemmatimonadota > Gemmatimonadetes > Gemmatimonadales > Gemmatimonadaceae > JACMLX01. The sequence goes on from JANMHB010000203.1 coordinate 14,525, forward strand.
AGATGGTGGCACTCGATTTCGCGTACCGCCGCGAGCAGTTGTACTTCGAGATCCTGCTCGATCTGCGCGATTCCATGGATCGCCGGCAGGGGTGACATGAGCGCCATTGCGCTGGCCTTCGTGAATGGTCGTATTCGCACCAACGACGTGCGTCGGCCGGTGGCCGATGCCCTGGCGATTTCGGGGAAGGAACTGGCGCTGGTGGGATCGAGCGCCGAGGTGCGCAAGCTGGCCGGCACGGCGGCGCGAGTGGTGGACCTGCGTGGCGCCAATGTGCGCGGCATTCCATCGGATGCGGTGCTGCGGCGAGGTGGCCCCGCCTCGTTCGTCGTGATGGCACCCGGTGACAGCGGCGGGGAGTTGATCCGCGTGGTGGATGGCGCGATCGTGTCGGTGTCCGCATCCAAGTGACCCCCTCCGCTGCGCGACCGCAGCGGAGTCGCTTCTGGCGCGCAGTGGCCCTGGTGGTGCTCACCGCCGTCAGCGCCGTGGCCCAGGCTCCGGGCGCGACCACTCCGGCGTGGCACTTCACATATCGCGTGGCGCCGTCCGCGGCCGGTCGACCCATGGCCGGCGGCGAACAGGTCATGGATGTCGCGGTCTGGAAAGGCATCGCGCGCATAACCGTGCGATCAGGACCGCTGCGTTCGCTCGCGGGTGACGGCGGCACGATGCTGCTGCGCGCCGCCGACAGCACGCTGGTGGTGATCAACGCCACCCGTCGCGAGGTACTCACCGGCCGAATGGGAGATCTCGGAGCGCTGATGGGTGGTCCGGGCGCCGCGGCTCCGATCGAGGTTGGCGAGGTGCGCAGCACGACGCGCGGCCTCGGACACGGCGCGCCATTGCTCGGCTACCCGACGCAGCGCGTCGAACTGACCCAGCGCTACACCCTGCGTCTCAACGCGCCGGGCATCACCCGCGAGCTTCGCACCGAGCAGACCATCACACTCGACGTGAGCCGCGGCGTCGGACGCCTCGATCCCGGGTTTGGCGTCTTCGCGGACCACTTCGCACGTTCCCTCGGCCTTCCCGAGACGGTGCGCCGGCAACTGCGGGCGGCTGAGCGGAGCGTGCCGGCTGGTTTCCCGGTACGCAGTACCACCGAGGGTCTGACCGTGTCAGGCACGGACACGTTACATACCACCACGCGCGCGGAGCTCACGGATCTGCGCCGCACCGCGGTTGATACGGCGAGCTTCGGGGTGCCGCCCGGATACCGGGTGACGGAGATGAGTCGGCTGCTGGGGCCGCGGTCGCGCCCGTAGCCCGGCGAGCGCACCGCAGTCGTGATGACAAGACGAAACAGCGCCCGGCATCTCATCCATCGATGCCGGGCGCCTCGGCCGTTCGTGACGAGCGTCAGTACGCCACGATCTTCCGATACGCCTGCCGGAACGTCTCCTGCTGCGGCAGCGTGGCATCCTCGAGCTGCGGCGCGTAGCCGACGAAGGTATCAGTGCTGGCGACGCGCATCACCGGGGCATCGAGGTACGCGAAGCACTCGTCGGCGATGGCCGCCGCAATCTCCGCTCCATAGCCCCACGACATCGAGTCTTCGTAGCCGACGATGACCCGGTTGGTCTTCCGGATGCTGGCAAAGACGGTCTCCTTGTCCCACGGCGACAGCGTGCGGAGGTCGATCACTTCGGCGCTCACACCTTCATCGGCCATCTGATTGGCGGCCGCCAGCGCGCGCTGCACCGTCGCACCGTAGGTCACCACCGTCACGTCCGTCCCTTCACGCGCGACCCGTGCCTTGCCGAACGGAATCATGAAGTTCGGCCCCGGATTCATCGCCTTGTTGTAGGTCTGCCGATAGAGGTGCTTGTGCTCGAGGAAGATGACCGGATCCTCGCAGCGGATGGCCGTGCGAAGCAGTCCACTGGCATCGAGCGCATTGCTCGGGCACACCACCCGGAGGCCCGGTGTGTGCGTGAAGAGCGAGGCACCCGTCTGCGAGTGATACACGCCGCCGCGGATGTATCCGCCGTACGTGGTGCGGATCACCACAGGCGCGGCGAAGGCATTGTTCGAGCGCCAGCGCATCGTGGCCAATTCATCACGGATCTGCATGAACGCCGGCCAGATGTAGTCGAAGAACTGAATCTCGACCACCGGCTTGAAGCCGCGCAGCGCCAGCCCGATCGCCCGACCGACGATGTTCGCTTCGGCCAGTGGCGAGTTGTACACGCGCGTGCCGCCGAACTCCTTCTGCAGTCCATGGGTGACCTTGAAGACGCCGCCCTTGCCCTTCACCCGGTCGAGCACCTCGGAACGACTGGCGTCGGCCACATCCTCGCCGAACATGAGGATTTTCGGATTCCGGCGCATCTCGTCCTTCATGCACTGGTTCAGCAGCTCGACCATCGTCGTCTCGCTGCCGCTGAACTGCGGATCGTCCTCGGTGTCGAACTGCTCACCGGTCGGATCGACATCTGGCGAATAGACGCCGTGATAGACCGTGCTGGCATCTGGCTGTGCGGCCGCCAGCGCGTCATCGGTGGCGATCAGCAGCTCGGCTTCGACGCCATCGGCGATGACGGCCAGTTCTTCCTCCGTTGCCAGGCCGTGCTGCAGCAGCCACGCCGGGAAGGTCGTCAGCGGATCGCGCGCGGCGTCGGCCTCGCGCTCTTCGGCCGGGCGATACATCGTCTCGTCGTCGGACAGGGAGTGCGAGTAGGGTCGGATCACCTTGGCATGCACGAAGGCGGGCCCCTGTCGCTCGCGTGCGTAGCGCACGGCGCGTTGCATCGCTTCGTAGCTGGCAATCAGGTCGCAGCCATCGACTTCCTGGATGTAGAGCCCGGGGAAGCCGCGCACCAGCCGGGAGATCGATCCACCCGCGGTCCCCACCTCGACCGGCACGCTGATCGCGTAGCCGTTGTCCTCCACCAGGTAGACCATCGGGAGGCTGAGATTGCACGCCGTGTTGAGCGATTCCCAGAACTCCCCTTCCGAGGTCGTGCCGTCACCAGTCGTGACCAGCGTCACCTCGTCGGTCAGTGTGCCGTCGAGCATCCGTTCACGCATCGAGGCCTCGGCGCTGCCGGCGGCCTGCAGAAACTGGGTGCCGGTCGGCGACGAGGTGCTCACGATGTTCATCGCCGCACTGCCCCAATGGCTGGGCATCTGCCGGCCACCGGAGTTCGGGTCCCGGGCCGCACCGACCGCCGAGTAGAGCATGTCGACGGCGCGCATGCCGAGCTGCAGACACAGCGCGCGGTCGCGGTAGTAGAGGTAGAACCAGTCATGGGCGGGCCGCAGGACCATGCCTGCGGCGGTCAGGATAGCCTCGTGACCGGCACCGGAGATCTGGAAGAAAATCTTGTTCTGGCGCTTGAGCTGCACCTCCTTGTCGTCGATCCGACGGGAGAGCAGCATCGTGCGATAGGCGCCGAGCAACTGCTCGCGGGAGAGCCCCGCGGTGTATGTCTCGGACATGGCGGTAGAGGTCATCCCGCGGCTCGGTCTGAAGGAAAAGGACGGCAGCGCGCCCGGTGGCGCGAAGTGTTGTGTGGCGAACTGGTCAGGATTTCGTCACGATCTGGCCAGCGACGCTGGAAGCTAAGCGCCAAGCGACTGGGCACCTACCGGCAACCGGGAGTGCAAGCCCGACGCGAGCTGAGAGCGTCATCGCGGGCGTGTCCACTCCCGTCAGCCGGGCCGGGAGAAGGCCGGACGGTGGCAGGCGGTGGACGGTAGGGAACTGGTCAAGCCGCGATTGCGACTGTCAGTTTGGATTGGCATTATCTGGCCCGGCGTGACCTCGATCCCCGACCATCGTGTATCTCGGGATGGATGTCGCGCCTGCCGCCGTCTCCCACGTTCACCCCGGAACCAGCACCGTGCCTGCACACTGCGTCTTCTGTGACCTCATCAAGGGCGCCGGCGAGGTGTCCATCTGCTACGAGGACGCCGACGCAGTGGCGTTCATGGATATCCAGCCGGTGAACCGGGGACACGCCCTGGTCGTCCCGCGCGAACACTACGCGTCCCTCGAAGACATCCCGGGGCCCCTCGGCAAGCACCTGTTCGACGTTGCGTGGCGACTCGGTGAAGTGATCCGGGATGTCACGCGCTGCGACGGCATGAACCTGCTGGTGAGCAGTGGCAGCGCGGCCGGGCAGGACGTGTTCCACTACCACGTGCACGTCATCCCGCGGATGCACGGCGATGGCTGGGATGTGCCGTTGCCGTTCACCGGTGGCGAACCGACGTCGCGCCAGCGCCTCGACGCCACTGCGGTGCAGATCCTCACGGCACTGCACGATCCGATGCGGGTACGAGACGCGGCGACCCGCTATGCGCGCCGCAGTACGGATGTGGTGTGATCTGGTGCTACCGGAATGATGGCGCGCAAACGGCGACCGGGCTGAGGTGATCGGAGAACAGTGACGGTGTTGGTGCGGGATGGGGCTTGCGCAAAGCGCCACGCTGTTGGAATGTGTTGCTCAGAGGCACGTGCTCGCACCAGGGACGTCATTCGGCCAACGAGGGCTGTAGATGATTCGCTCAGGACTGCGTAACCGGTATCGTCTGGCAGGAGCGGCATGACCGCTTTCTGGCACCACCACAACCTTCGGCGTCCCATCGGACGCGCCCCGCGCGGCGGGGCTGATCGATTCGAACGGCGAGACAGTCTCGCTCCTTCCGTTCGCCGGGCCCTCAAGACGGCGGCCTATCGCGACTGTGATCATCGGTGCGTCTACTGCGGCTGGATCATGCCATTCGCCGAAGCCACACTCGATCACGTGCAACCGATTGCGCGCGGCGGCCGCTCCCAGCCCGGAAACCTCGTGGTGGCCTGCGGGCCCTGCAACCGGCTGAAAGCCGACCAGCACCCGCAGGATTTCTTCGCGCGATGGCCCAGCGCCGGCGAGAACTTCATGCGCTATGCCCGCGCGGTGCATCGACAGCTGAAACGATCGGCGCGGCGCGCAGTGAGCCTGGCCTGGGCTGAGGCGGCGTAGGTCCTGCCCCCCGCGACGCCGATCGCCCGGTTACTTCGTGCGTCGCGTCGCTGGGGGCAGCTGATCGAGTTGCTTCGCCAGATCGCGGAGCAGTGCGCCGAAGCGCAGCGTGGGGCGGCCCCATTGTTCGCCGTCGACTTCGATGACGGCGCCATTGCGCACGGCCCGCAGGTCGCGCCAGCCCGGCGTTGCGCGCAGACGTTCCAGCTGTGACATGCCTTCGGTGCCGCGGCCCATGATCAGCACATCGGGGTCGCGCGCGATGAACGACTCCAGCGACAGGGTCGGGAACTCGCCGGGCACGTCACTGAACGGGTTGTCGCCACCCGCCACGCTGATCAACTCGGCCATGTAGCTCCTGGCCGCCGAGATGATCACGGGGGAGCGGCTGATGACGTACACCGCGCGCACCCGCGGCCTGCTCATGCGCTGCGCTGCGATCGAGCGCAGGTCGGCGCGGAGCGTGTTGGCGGCAGCACTGGCGCGAGCGCCCATGCCGAGCAGCGTGCCGAGGTCACGGATCGTCGCGAAGAGCGCGATGGTGTCCCTCGTGTCGACGAGGTAGACCGGCACGCCGAGTGCGCGCATGCGACTGACGACCGCGGTGCCGGCCTGACCGTTCCAGGCGATGAAGAGATCCGGACGTGCCGAGAGGAGGACCTCGACGCTCGGGTCGATTCCGCCGCCCAGGTTGGCGGCCCTGGCCACCGCGCTGGCGGTGTCGTATCTCGTGCGCGCGACGATGCGATCGGCCGCACCCAGGCTGACGATGATGTCGATCGTCGAGGAGATGAGTGCGGCGACGCGCCGCGCCGGTGCCTTGACAGTGACCGTCAGTCCGGCACCATCGCGGACGGAGATCGGCTGCGCACCCAGCGACGATGCCACGATCAGCGCCGAGAGTGCGCAGGCTAGACGCCGCGGCAATTCCATTGGAGCAGCGAGGCGCCGCGGGCCGTGATGTCGAAGATGCTGACGTGCGTGTGATCGAGCGCCAGAGAAAATGCGCGGGACGGCGGTATCTCCAGCAACAGCACCGCGATCGCACGGATACTGGCGGCATGTGCGACGACCAGAAAGTCGCCGTCGTCGACGGGCAGCGCCTGCAGCCAGGAGGAGACGCGGGTCACGACATCGGCAAACGACTCGCCGCCCGGCGGTCTGATCGTCGTCCACTTGGACGTATCCGTCAATGGCGGTGCGCCAACCTGCTCCTCGAGTTCGGCCCAGGTTGCACCTTCCCATTCACCGAAATGCATGTCGCGCAGCCGGGGCTCCTCGATGACGTGGGCGTCGCTGAGCATGGCCGCGGTGTTGCGGGCGCGCTGCAGATCGCTGCTGATGACGGTCGGATTCGACAATCGCAGCTGCCGCATCAGCAAGCGGCACTCCCGCATGCCCGATCTCGACAGCGGAAGGTCCGTCTGGCCGATGCAGCGGTCTTCGGCATCAGTGGCGGTCCCCGCTCGCACGAGGTGCAATCGGAGTGTGGGTTGGCCAGCGGTTTGGCTCGACAGCATTTCGTCGCTCAATAGTCCACCGGCCGCAGGTAACTCTCACCGATGGCCGTCGGGCCGATGAGGGCTACGGTCGGCAGTCGGCGCTTCCAGTGGGTCGACTCCAGTCGCCGGCGCACGATCTCGATGTCACGGGCATCGAAGCCGCGGGCGATCAGATCGGCCGGCGTCCAGCCGTTGAGCATCCAGTTCAGGAGTTCGTCGGCGCGGGCATAGCTGATGCCGAAATCCCCTTCGTCCGTCTGCCCCTGAATCAGGTCCGCCGATGCCGGCTTGTCGATGATTTCCGCCGGCACACCGAGGTGTCGGGCGAGCGCCCACACCTGCGACTTGTAGAGATCACCGAGCGGATTGATGGGCGGCGAGTCATCGGCGTGCCAGGTGTAGTACCCGAACAGGCGCTCGGTCTTGTTGCCCGTGCCCAGCGGCACGCCGCGAAGCTTGGCACTGAGATCGAACAGCGTGATCATGCGGGTGCGGGCCATGACGTTACCGCGGCGCGCCGGGTCCGCATCGGGCTCGTGCTGCAGGTACCCGTCGACGGCGGCCGTGATGTCCATCGTACGATGCTCGATTCCCAGCGCGTCGATGACAAGTTCGGCGTGCGAGAGACTGTCACTCGACGACGCCTTGTACGGCATCCGCACCGCCAGCACGTTCTCGGGGCCAAGCGCGCGCGCGGCGAGATAGGTCGTGACCGCGGAATCGACACCGCCGGAGAGCCCGATCACGGCTTTCGCGAAGCCCCGGCGCGCCATCTCGTCACGGATGAACTGCACCAGCCACTGCTCGACCAGCGGCGCGTCGATGTCGAGCGGCGCGGGTGCGCCGGACACGGTGCGAGCATCACCGCCATGGATTGTTGCGACGGCCTCCGCCACCGGTGCGTGATCCGTCGTCTCGTCAGCCGCGTCGAACGAGAGCGCGTACGGTGTGCGGGTCAGCGCCGCCTCCAGACTGCGTTCGAGATGCGGCCAGGCATGTGCCACGTCGCTCAGCAGCGGCGTGTCAGCGCGGGCTCGCACCAGGTCGCGCAGGTCACAGGTCACGGTCGCCATCGCCGGCACGAACAGCGGCAGCGTCACCCGCACATCGCCATGCGGTCCGCAGAGAATCGATGACCCGCTGAACATCTTGCCCCCTTCGCTCCCCACCAGGTTGCTGAGCGACACGAACATACCGTGTTCCTCGGCAATGTCCCGAATCAGCCGCTCCCAGCGATAGACGCTGGCGGGTCCGGCGTTGGCATCGCTGCGCGGCCAGGGTCCGCGTGCCGGCGCCGCCGAGGAGACAAACACGACTTCGGCACCATCGAGCGCGGTGATGGTACCAGTGATGGAGTGCCATGCATCCTCACACACGAGCAACGCGGCGCGTCCCCACCCGGTGTCGAACGCGCGAATCTCGCGCCCCGCCTCGACGAACCGCGCCTCGTCGAACAAGCCGTAGGTCGGGAGGAAGTTCTTGCGATGCACGTGACGGATCAGCGGCTGGCTGCCGCCCAGCGAGACGTACATCACGCTGTTGTACAAGGTGTTCCGCCACCGCTCGTAGAAGCCGATCACGACGTCGATGGTCGCGTCGGACGGCGCGATTTGTGCGAAGTCGTGCTGCAGGTCGGCGGCCAAGGTGCCCGCGGTCACCGCCAGATCGCGGACACCACCTTCTAGGAAGTAGCCGGTGAGGGCGGCCTCGGGGAAGTGCAGCACATCGGGTCGCGGATCCTGCGCGATGGCCTGCGCCAGCAGTGAGGCGACCTGCGATCGATTGGCAGCGTAGTTGGCCTTGGCGGGGCGGAACTGTGCGAGGCCGAGGCGGAGAAGTCGGGGCATGCAGGGAAGTTACGGCGTTCCGGGGCAGGCGAAGAGGCCGGCAGTTTCATGATACCCCTTCACGATAGATTAGCCACTGTGAATCAATATCTGCTCGGTCTCGCGCTGATTGCCACGACGGTCGGTGCCCAAGGTACCGACCCGGCGGCGATCGTTCCCCTACCGCAATCCTCGGTGGTCCTGGCGCGCGATGGGAGTGTGATCGGCGAATTCGGCAAGCAGGTCAGGACAAGCATATCCATCAGCTCGCTGCCAAAGTTCCTCGGTCAGGCATTTGTCGCCGTTGAAGATCAGCGGTTCTACGAGCATGATGGCGTCGATCTGGTCGGCGTCGCGGCGGCGGTGAAGGACGCGGTGATGGGGAACGCCCGTGGTGCGAGTACCATCACGCAGCAGCTGGTGGGAAACATGCATCCCGATCTGATCGACCGCCGCGACGCATCGATCGGCCGCAAGCTGCGCGAACAGACCGCCGCCCGCGATATGGAGCGAAGATACACCAAGGCGCAGATCCTGGAGGCGTACCTGAATACCATCCACTTCGGCCATGGGTGGTATGGGATCGACGCCGCAGCGCGCCACTATTTCAGCAAGTCGGCGTCGCGCGTCACGCTGGCCGAAGCGGCGACGCTGGCCGCGATGCCAAAAGGGCCGGCGCTCTATGATCCGGTAAGGTTCCCCGAGCGCGTGAAGCAGCGCCGCAATCTGGTGCTGGCATTGATGGCGCAGCAGAACTACATCACCGCCGCCGAAAAGACCGCCGCACAGGGGCAACCGCTGGGGACCACGCGCAGTGCGGTGGACGACAGCTTCAACTACATGGTGAATGTGGCGCGGGTGCAGGCGGAACGCGGTGGCGTGAACGTGCGCGACGGCGGCTATCGCGTCTTCACGACCATCGATCCAGGGTTGCAGCGCGCCGCTGCACGTGCGCTGCGTGAGGGTGTGGCTGGCGCCGAGGCACCGCGCCGCAAGCCGAAGAAGGGGGCGGCGCCCGCACCGGCGACGGGAACATTGCAGGGCGCGCTCGTGATGCTCTCGCCGTTCACCGGCGAGGTGCTGGCGCTGGTCGGGGGCAAGGACTTCGCCTCGTCGTCGTTCGATCGCGTGATCGACGGCCGTCGCCAGCCGGGATCGAGCTTCAAGCCGTTCGTCTACGGCACCGCTCTGCTGCAGGGTATTCCGGCCAACACCATCGAACAGGACACGGCGCTGCACATCGTGTTGCCGAACGGCCAGGTGTACTCGCCGGACAACTCCGACGGGAAATTCCTCGGCCCGCTCACCATGCGCGAAGCCCTGGTGCGGTCGCGCAATCCGGTGGCCGTGCAGCTTGGTATGCAGGTCACGATCGACAGCGTCGCGGCACTCGCGAAGCGGATGGGACTGGAGGCCACGATCCAGCCGTATCCGTCGAGCGCCATCGGCACCGCCAGTGTGCGCCCACTCGACATGGCCGCGGCCTACGGGACGATTGCGAACGGTGGTGCGGCAGTGAAGCCGCGATTCGTGCAGCGTGTGGAAGACCGAAGTGGTCGCACCGTGTGGGCGCCGCGCATTGTGTCGCCGCAGTACGCATTGGACAACCGTGTCGCCTTTGTGCTGCGGGAGATGATGCGTGATGTGGTGGAACGCGGCACGGCGACGGCCGTTCGGAAGTACGTGCCGGCGAGCATTCCGGTCGCCGGCAAGACCGGCACCACCAACGGCAGCACGGATGTGTGGTTCGTCGGCATGACACCGGAGCTCGTGGGCGCGGTATGGGTTGGCTACGATACGCCGAAACCGATCGCTGGCGGACAGGCTGCCGGCGGCACGGTGGCAGCGCCAATCTTCGGGCGCACGGTGAAGGCGTACTACGAGAGCAGTCGCGCCACGGTGCCGTGGCTGCCGCCGCCGGGCGTGTTGTCGGTTGAACTGGATCGCGACACCGGACTGCCGGCGACGCCCGCCACACTGCCGGCAAAGCGGTATCTCGAGTGGTTCATCGAAGGCACCGAACCAGGGGCGATTCCGGTGGACGTGTGGAAATTGATGGAGCTCGGTGGTATTGGTCGCTGATTGACTTCTTGGACAATCGGCGAGATACTCGATCAGGTTTGCCTCTTTTCTCTACGGGTCGGGCAAATGCGCAACCTGAGTTTTTCGCTCCTCACCACCGTGATTCTCTCGGCCCCTGCCTCCGCACAGGCGCCGACGGTCACTGCCGCGCGGTCTTCGCTCGGCCCGTGCAGCTACGAGACGTGCGCGCTCCGGCTCGATCGCGCGATTTTCGGCGGCCGCAAGATCATTATCGGACTCGACGCGGTGTCGAGTCCTTTCGGCCTTGCTGGCGGTGGACTCGTCAGTGCGGTGGGGCAGGTACCTGGTGCGCTGGAAGAAGCGCAGTCGGGGCGCCGGAACGCGATCAAGTCGGCGATTCTGGGGCTGCTCGGATCACTCGCGATCGTCTACTCGGTGCAGGGCACGCAAGGCATCGACCCGCTGGAGTGGAACGATGCACAGGTGTTCGGCGGCCTCATTGCCGGTTCCGTTGGCGTCGTCGCAGGGGTCGTGCAAGCGACCTACGCCGAGCGGCATTTTTCGCGCGCGGTCTGGCTCTACAATCGCGAGCTGACGCGGTAGGCTTGATTGATGGTTGAAACGCCGGACTACAGCGGCTCACCGGGGTTCGCGCTCTCGGAGTCCCCGCCTCGTGTGGACCCGCCAGTGTCGAGCGAGGGCTCGCGCGTCAGCGACAACCATCGTGCGGGCGAGCGCTGCACAGCTGGGACCTCTTGGCAGTGAGGGAACACCTATGAATCGAAATCGCATCTCTGCGAGTGTCGGCACCGTGCTCGTGACGCTGATGCCGGCAGTGAGCACGGCACAAGCACCGACGATGCGCAACGCAACCGTGCTGCTGCCGGATTGCCCATACCGACAGTGCGAGCTCACATACGTACCGGGTCGCTTTGGCGGCCGACTCGAGGTCGGTGTCGGCGGTCCGACGGAGATCAGCGCAGGTTTCAGTGGTGGCGGCATCGTACGCGCCGTGGCGGCGGTCCCGGACGCAGCACGCATCGCCAGTCGCGGTCAAGCGTTTCAGGGCACCGCAAACACGCTCAGGGTACTGGCCGTTGTTGGCACTGCGGTCCTTTGGCGCGTCGCGGGACGCTCACCGGATCCCCGCCTGGCACGGGTGTTCACCGCGGGCGCCGGGGTGACGGCGTTTTTCCTCTTCCCGGTCATTCCGCAGTCTATGGCCTGCGACGAATTTCATCAGGCGACAGACGTCTACAACCGCCAACTGGCGCGGTGAACGGGGACGTGATCCGGCGAGGCGGTCACGTCCCCCCGTACCACTCGTACCCGCGGTCGGTCCAGTACCCGCCATTCGGCGACGGCATCAACACGATCTTCGTCAGGTACTTGGTGTTCTTGTAGCCGAGCTTCACCGGACCATGAATCCGCGCCGGTGCGCCGTAGGCCGGCGACAACCGCTGCCCGTCCTTCGCCAGCACCACCATCGTTTGCGGGTGCATGGTGCTCTCGATGTCCCAGCTTTCGTGATAGCCGTCGTCGAAGCTCATGAAGTCGGCGATCTTCGCATCAGCCGTCGGTTGCACGGTTTCCAGCAACGCGCGCATCGGGACGCCAGTAAAGTCGGCCACTGCGGTCCACCCTTCGACGCAATAATGCGGCACGCGCTGCGTGGCCATCTTCATGCCTCGCAGATCGTCGTAGGTGAACGTACGCGGCGTCTTGACGGCGCCGCTGATCTCGAGTGTCCAGGCACCGCGCGCCGCCGTATCCCAGATCGGGACTGAATCGCTGATGAAGTACGACGGGAAGCGCGCGCCGGCCGGCGTGAGGCGTCCCGTGCGTGACGGCGTATTGGCGCCAAGCAGCCAGCGCTCGAACTTTTCGTTCTGCATCGTGGCAAAGCTGAGCAGCTTGCCGGCGGACGCGGGCCCGGAACTGTTGCACGACGCCAGCACCGTGGCCCCGATGCCAAGCGTCGAGAGCCGCATGAAGGCGCGGCGATCGAGCCGCCCCGTGTCGCGTGCACGTTCGACGACTTCGTCTGCCTTGCGCAGGATTTCGCGATGCACCGTCATGCGCGGTCCTCGACTTTCGCCGGAGCGAGATTGGTGAACGGACGCGCGTTGCGCGCTTCGGGAGAGAAACGGTCGTCGTCATAGCCACCCGTCGTCATCGCGCGAATCGCGTATGGATCGACGGCGAAGACCATCACCACATGCACCACCACCAGCAGGCCGAGCCCCAGCATGGCCGTGAAGTGCCACCAGCGGGCCAGGTGATAGCCACCCATCGCCGCCGCCAGCCACCCCAGTGAGACCGGCTTCCAGATCGCAACGCCTGAGATCACCGAGACGACGCCGAGCACGATCATGGTGCTGTAGGCGTACTTCTGGAGTGCGTTGTGCTTGCCTTGGACCGGATGCTTGCGCCGCAGGCCGAGATAGAACTTCGCCATTTCGACCGCGTCGGCAATCGATCCGCGACGCGGGGCGAGCTCGCGCCACTCGCCCTTGAACCAGAGGTAGCCGAGGTAGAGTAGCCCATTCGCTACCAGCAGCCACATCATGGCGAAGTGCCAGTGGCGAGCGCCGCCCAGCCAGCCACCGAAGGTGAGGTTCGCCGGCACCGCCTGTCCCTCCCACGGCCACCAGGGAAACGTCTCCCCCTTCGGAGCAAAGGCAGGGCTGGCATTGAAGATTCGCAGCCCGGAACCGGCCATCACAAGCAACGCGAACGCACTTACCCAGTGGGTGGCGCGCACGATTGGATGGTGCCGTTGCCGGTGTTTCGAGGCACCAGCTCCAGGTGCGACAGTCCCCGCCGAGCGCTCGCCATCAGTCATCACCTATTGCTCCGCCAGCAGGCTCTTCACCGCAGCGTCGATATCGGAGTACCGACCTTCGCCATCGTGATGGAATCGGATCCTGCCCTTCTTGTCAACGATGTAGACCGATGGCCAGAAGCGGTTGTTGAAGGAGCGCCAGATCGCGAAGTCGTTGTCCATCACCACCGGGAACTCCACGCCGAGTTCCTTCACGCGCCGCGCGACATTGGCCGGCACCTTCTCCCGATCGAATTCCGGGGTGTGCACACCGATCGTGACCAACCCGGCACTCTTGTACCTGGCCGCCGTTTCCTTGATGTGTGGCAACGCATTCAGGCAGTTGTAGCAGCCGTAGGTCCAGATCTCGACCATCGTCACGTGCCCGAGCAGGTCGGCCCGGGTGATCGGCGGGCTGTTGATCCACTGGGTACCGCCCGTCAGCGCCGGCAGCGCGCCAAGCACCGGAAGTGTGACCGGAGTCGTACCTGCGGCGCGGGCCATCTGTGCCGGCCGAAGACGGTTCACGAGTGCGAGCGCGAGCGGCAATGCGATCAGGGACGCCACGATCAGGGTACGGCGACGCATCTCAATGCTCCGGTAGGTGTGTTCGGTCGCAGGGTGTATCTGCGAGCCACCAAACCAGTTCCCGGGCGCACCCGAGCCCGCCTGAGCGGCAGCAAAATGCCCCACCGGCAAGGTTCGCCGATGGGGCATGCTCCGCTGCGGCACTCGCGTATGCCAAACGTCAGAGCGCCGCCAACTCCCGCTCGATGACCCGCTCCACCTCGCTCTGCGGAACGAGAGCCACCTTCAGAACCTCCTCCAGCGTCTGCACCGGATAGAAAGTCAGGGTGTCACGCACTTCGTCCGGCACGTCCTCGAGATCCGCCTCATTTGCCTTCGGAATGATGACGTGCTTGATGCCGGCGCGATGGGCACCGAGCACCTTCTCCTTGATACCGCCGATCGGGAGCACCCGGCCCCGGAGCGTGATCTCACCCGTCATCGAGACATCGCGGCGTACCGGCCTACCACTCATCTCACTCACCAGCGCGGTCGCAATCGCGATGCCGGCACTCGGACCATCCTTCGGAATCGCGCCAGCCGGCACATGGATGTGCGCCTCCACCGCGCCCAGTCGGCTGGCAGGGATGCCCAGCGACGCGGCGTTGTTCGTCGCGTACGTGAACGCGGCGCGAGCACTCTCCTTCATTACGTCGCCGAGCTGTCCGGTCAGGATCAGCGAGACCGGGCCGCTCACCCCCAAGCCATCCGTGATCGTTTCGACCGACGCCTCGGCCACCCCGGGCCGCGGCACCGACTTCGTGCCCGGCCGGCGCACCGACGCCTCGACGAACATGATGTCGCCGCCCATCGGCGTGTAGTACATCCCGTTCGCGATGCCCACCGAGTCAGTCTCGGCGATCTTCTCGGGATGCACCCGTGGCCGACCGAGCAGTTCGCGCACATCGGCACTGTCGAGCACCTTCGGGACCCTGGCCGCGTCCTCACCTCCCGCCGCCAGCTTGCGCGCGACCTTGCGCGCCACGGCACCAATCTGTCGCTCCAGCTGCCGTACCCCCGCTTCACGCGTGTACTGACTGACGACAGTCATCACCGCGTCAGGCGTGAGCGTGATGCCCGCGTTCTTCAGCCCCGACTCGTCGAACTGGCGCGGCACCAGATATTGCGTGGCGATACCCGCCTTCTCTTTCTCGGTGTATCCGCTGAATTCCACGACTTCCATGCGGTCGAGCAGCGGCCCTGGAATGTTCTGAATGAAATTCGACGTGGCGATGAACAGCACTTCGCTGAGGTCGAATGGCACGCCCAGATAGTGATCGGTGAAGCTGTTGTTCTGCGCCGGATCGAGCACCTCGAGCAGGCCGCTGGCCGGATCGCCCTGGAAGCCGCTCCCCAGCTTGTCCACTTCGTCGAGCAGAAAGACGGGGTTCTTCGTGCCGGCTGCCTTCATCCCGTTGATGATCCGGCCGGGCATCGCACCGACGTAGGTGCGGCGATGACCGCGGATATCAGCTTCGTCGCGCACGCCGCCCAGGGCGATGCGCACGTACTCGCGGCCCAGCGCTCGCGCGATGGACTTGGCGATCGACGTCTTGCCCACGCCCGGCGGACCGTTGAACAACAGAATCGGGCCGCGCGCCATGGCACGCGACTTGGCTTCCTTGCCGTCGGTAATCGGCTTCTCCAATGCCGGCACCGCTTCATCGTCAGCCGCCAGCTTGGCGGCGGGTAGTTCCCCCGTTTCGTGGAGCTCAGCCTCGAGCTGCTTCGCCCGCAGCTGTCGCACGGCCAGGAACTCCAGTACGCGGTCCTTCACATCACCGAGTCCGTAGTGATCATCCTCGAGCACCGAGATGGCGTGATTGAGGTCGAGCTGATCGTCGCTCCGCGTGTTCCACGGCAGCTCCGCGATCGACTCGAGATAGGTGCGAATGACCTGAGCTTCCATGCTCTCGCGACCGGCACGCTCGAGGCGCCCCAGCTCCCGCTCGACTTCCTTCTGTGCCTCCTTCGGCAGCTCGAGCGTCGAGAGCTTTTCGCGCAGCGCTTCGACTTCCTTGCTCGAGTCGTCGTCACCCAGCTCCTTCTGGATCGCCTTGAGCTGTTCGCGCAGGAACATCTCGCGCTGGCGATCGCCGAGCTCCTCCTGCACCTGGTTCTTGATGTCTTCCTGAGCCGAGAGCATGCCGATCTGGCGCTGGACATGTACCAGCACACGACGGATTCGCTCCTCGACACTCAACGTTTCGAGGAGCGCCTGCTTCTGTGGCACATCGACATCCAGATAGCCGGCGACGAGGTCGGCAAAGCGGCCGGGCTCGGTCACGCTGTCGAGCACCTGGTGCACCGCTTCTTCGGGCAGACCGCGCTTCTCGCCCAGTTCCGTGGCGCGCTCGCGGGTTTCGCGGTGCAGCGCCTCGAAGGCCGGGTCCTTGGCGTCGATCGGCTCCATGTCCGCAGTCGGTACGATGATCGCCGAAAGGAAGCCATCGGTCTTCACGAACTGGAGCGCGGTGGCGCGGGCTTCGCCTTGCAGCAGGAGCTGTACGCCGCCAAGTCCGCGCTGGATCTGGCCGATGCGGGCGATCACCCCTGTCGTGTAGAGCACTTCGCCTGACGGTTCGTCCGCGTTGTCGCGCTGGGCAACGGCAAACACGAGGCGGTCGCCCTTGAGCGCCGTCTCAATGGCCCGCAGCGTCCCCGGCCGACCGGCGGCGATGGGAGCGGTGAGCCCGGGAAAAATCACCTGCCCACGGAGGGGCAGGACTGGCAAGGTCTGACGTTCGGCCATGACGGCACTCTCAGAAAGCTGGGGCCACGTGGCAACGCCACCCCGACACAAGACGGACGCGACCTGCGGAGCTCTGCCAGACCGGCACTCTTGCCAGAGCCCCGATCCACGATGAAGCCGGTCGCGTCACCTGTCCACCACTCTCGCAAGGGCTGGGCACAGCCTCGGGTGCCACAACGGCACCGGCGTCCAAACTTTTCCGGCCTCACTGGCGTATAGGGTGCCATCTGGTCAGGCTCGACGACCGGCTGACGCCGCCAACGGGGCGCGGTAACCTGTCGTGTGCCGCACGAGTCAGCTGGGTGCCGAACCCGACCACGCCTCCTTCGGGTGGTCCCGCGATGCTATTCTATACTGATCGTCCTTCCGTCCCTTTTCGCCGGCCCCACGTGCCTGATCCGGTAGATGCCACCGCCGACACTGAACTGTTGGCGCGTGTCGAGCGTGCTCTCGCCCCGCAATACGAGGTAGAGGGAGAACTCGGCCGCGGCGGCATGGGCATTGTCTATCGAGCACGCGACACGCGCCTCAAGCGCACGGTGGCGGTCAAGCTGCTGCCCCCGGAGCTGGCGTACCGGACCGAGATCAAGTCGCGCTTTCTGCGCGAAGCCGAGATGGCGGCGCAATTGTCACATCCGAACATCGTGCCGATCTATTCGGGCGATGTGAAGGATGGGCTGGTGTACTTCATCATGGCGTGCGTGGATGGGGACAACCTCGCCAAGCAGATGGCGACCCGCGGTCCGCTGCCGATTGACGAAGTCCGTCGCATCCTGCGCGAAGTGTCAGGCGCCCTGGCCTTCGCGCATGCGCGGAAGTTCATCCATCGCGACATCAAGCCGGACAACATCCTGATCGACAAGGATGACGGTCGTGCGATCGTGACCGACTTCGGTATCGCGCGGGCGGTGCAGGATGGAGCGGAAACGCGATTGACGGCCACCGGCATCGCCATCGGCACCCCGGCCTACATGAGCCCCGAGCAGGCCGCCGGTGATCGCGAAACCGACGGTCGTGCCGATCTCTACGCCCTCGGCACGCTGGGTTATCAGATGCTGGCGGGCCGGTTGCCTTTCGAGGCGAACAGCACACCCGCGTTGCTCGTGAAGCAGCTGTCCGAAAAGCCGCTGTCGATCGTCGAGCGCCGTCCTGATACGCCGCCCGATCTCGCTGGCATCATCATGCGGTTGCTGGAGAAGGAACCGGCGGCGCGATTTGCCACCGCCGACGAGCTCTCGGCAGCGCTCGATGGCCGGATTTCGTCTGGATACAAAGCCCCGCAGCGCACGCCACCGCCACTGTCGGGCCAAGCGTCGTCACAGCCATCGTGGGCGTACGGCGCACCCAACGCTGGCCTGGCGCCCTCGGGCCCGCGCGGCTCGATCGCGTCCGCAACCTCGGAGGAAATGGCTCGCTGGTATGCGCCGCAGGTGGTGAAGTTCCGCAAGGGCCTGGCGCCGTTCCTGACGTTCGCCGGTGTCGCGCTGGTGCTCAAGATCGTGAACGCCGTGGACCTGACCGTCGTGCCGGCGTTCTGGTCGATCGGCATCGCGATGGGCTACGCGAAACTGTGGCAGGCCGGCTTCGACTGGCGCGACGTGTTCAAGCAACCGCGCGAGACGCTGCTGGCCGACGTGATGTCGGAGAAGGCGGAAGACTTCGCGGCGCTCTGGGATCCGAACAAGCGCAACACCGTGCGTGAGCGCGCCCGCCTGCGTCGGCAGGCGGGCAATGGCGACTCGCTGTTTTCCGCCAACGATCGACTGATCTCGGACGGTGGTGCGCTGCCGGTTGGCGTCACTCCCGGATCGCCCGCGGCGGAACAGCTCCGCTTCGGCGCGTGGTACGACGCGGTGCGCGATGGCATCGGCGATCGTGCAGAAATTCAGCGCATGTTCGAGACGCTGCCGAAAGCCGAGAAGAACATCGCCAGTGGTATCGCGGCGAACGCCGACGAACTGCTCGAGGCGGTGCGGGCGGAGGCGGCCTACCTGGCCGAACTCGATCGGAATCCCGTGCAGGGACCGGACCGGACGCGGATCGAGCAAGAGATTGCGATGCTCGAGTCGCAGGCGAATCCGTTCGAAGCCGGCAGTGAAGAGCGGGTGCGCCGACTGGCGAAGCTGAAGCGCGAACTGCAACAGGCGTCGGGGGAATCCCGGCGGCGGCAGAAGTCGACGGATCGGCTGGAGAAGGCGCGTGCCGCATTGCGGTCCATTCGCTACGATATCGTGAAGCTGCGCACCGGTTCGTCCGCCGGATCGACGGTCCACGTGACGCAGCTGGCCGAGCGTGCGCAGGAGCTGGCCCGTGACGTCGATGCCGTGCTGGCCGCCGTCGGCAGCGCGAAGTCTCGCGCGTCGTCAGGCAAGCGCTGAGCAGGGGCATACCGCCCCATGACGGTTCCGGTCCCTGCCGCCAGCGCTGATCCGCTGCGCGAACGTCTCGCTGCCGCCATTGCGCCGGCCTACACCGTCGAAGGTGAGCTGGGGCGCGGCGGCATGAGTGTCGTATACCGTGCGCGTGACGTGCGGTTGCGCCGCGATGTGGCGATCAAGATCCTTCCGCCAGAGCTGGCATTCGTCGGCAGTGTCCGCGCGCGCTTCATGCGCGAGGCGCAGACGGCGGCACAGCTGGCGCATCCGAACATCGTCCCGATCTACGGCGTCGAAGAAAAGGACTCGCTGGTCTGGATCGTGATGGCCCTGGTCGAAGGAGAGACGCTCGGCGCCCGGCTTGGGCGCGACGGAAAGCTCACCGCCCCGGAGGCGGAACGGATTCTCGGCAGCGTGGCCGATGCACTGCAGTATGCGCACGCGCACGGGGTGATCCATCGCGACATCAAGCCCGACAACATTCTGCTCGAACGCGACACGCTGCGCGTCCTGGTGACCGACTTTGGTATCGCACGCGCGGCCGAGGGTGACGGACGGCTGACGTTGACTGGTGTGGCCGTCGGCACGCCGGCGTACATGAGCCCCGAGCAGGCGATGGGTGAGAGCGACGTGGATGGCCGATCGGACCTCTACTCGCTGGGGTGCGTTGGCTACCAGATGCTGGCCGGCACGCCGCCGTACACGGCCAACAGCACACCGGCACTGATGCTGAAGCAGGTGAGCGACCCCGTGCCATCCCTTCGTGCGAAGACGTCGTCGGCGCCGACGGCGCTGGTGCACGCGATCGAACGTGCACTGGCAAAAAAGCCGGCGGATCGGTGGTCGTCGCTGAAGGAGTTCGGCGATGCCCTGCGCGGCACGGCGAATGCACCGGCCGCGCCGTCGCCCGTGATCGGTGTTCGCGCCGTGTCGTTGCCGGTGAGCGCCGCGGCGTCTCGTGCGCCTGAGCGCGCCCCGGTGGATGAGGCACCACCGTTTCGCGCTTCGGATCTGCTGCCGCCGAGGCAGGCATTGCCGGTCCCGCCGCGGCCACCAGTGCCGCTGGCCGGCGCGAACGCGGTGCCGGCGTGGGTTTACGGTGCGAGCGCGAACTCCGCCAGCATCGCGCTGCAAGCCGAGAGCTTTCGCCGACAGTTCTTCCGAACCCTGAGCACCCTCAGTTTCCTCGGCATCGTCAACGGCATGACCTCGCCAGACTTTGCGTGGGTGGTCTTTCCGGCGTTTGGCATGCTGGTCGGCCTCAATGCGAAGTGGCGACCGCTGGGTGATGCCGGACTCTCGTTCCGCGATGTCATCCGCAGTCGGCGCGCCATTCACGACGCGGGCGTGGAAGGTTCGGTACCCGCGCAGCTGTTCAGCAACAGTCTGGCAGGGCGCGCGCGGCGGTTTGCCAGCCGTATGAAAGTGGCGGCGGCGGCGGCCAGTGTGTCGGCGTTCGCCTTTCTTGTGGTGGCCGTGACCCACGGTGGTCCGAAGGCACTCGCGATCCCGGCGCTGGGCGGCGCGGGTGTGGCGGTGCTGTCGCTCCTGGGCGCAATGCGTGCCGCCAGCCCGTTGCGGCGTCTTGGATTCCGCCGACGCGACTTGCTGAACGGGACGTGGCGTGACAGCGAAGCAGCGCGCAGCCCGGGCACCGCGTTTCGCCTGCGCGAGGAAGCCGTGTCCCAACTGGCGCCACCCGATGTGGTGATGAGTGCGCACGGCGAACGCCTGCGGCTCGCGGTGGACGACCGAACGGCGATCAGACTGCAGGTGATGCGGCTCGGTGGCGCGGAATCGTCGCTGCTGCCGCGGGATCTGCTTCCGACCGCCGACGCGCTGGTCGCGCGGATCAGCCAACTGGCGACGGCACTCCACCAGCTGGATCGCGACCTCGGAGCTGGGGGCGACGGATCCCTCGACTCTCGGATCGCCGAGCTGCGCGCGCGCGGTGTACCTGATTCCGATCACACGCTGAGCCTGTTGCTCGAGCAGCGCGCGTCGCTGTCTCAGCTCGAAGGGGGACGGGTGACGCTGCGGGAGCAGCTCGAGAGCAAGTCCCTGATGCTGCAGAATCTGCGATTGAAGGTGGTCAGGCTCGGCTCGATGGGCCTCGATGCGACGCCTCGCGCGGCCCCCGCGATCGGGCAGGGTACCGAGCAGGCGGCGGCGATCTCGAAGGATCTGGAGTACCTCCTCGAAGGCGCCCGCGAAGCCGATCGCATTTGAGCCGGTACAGTCTGGATCCCGCTACTCTCTCTTTGCCGCTGCCGCACGGGCGCCTGTCGGCTGATGCGCTGGCTCGGTGCGCCGGCGCTATCGCTCGATCAGCTCGGCGATGACTTCGGCCAGGCGCTCGGGAGATTCCTCGGGCAGGAAGTGCCGTCCGGATGGGAGCAGTTCGAGTGTGGCACCCTGGATGCCTTGCTGCAGTCGCCTGGCGATGCTGACCGGGAGAAAGGGATCGTGGGCGCCATGGATGATGGCGGTTGGCGCGGGGATCGAACCGAGTCGCGCGCCGATTTCGGCGGTGTCCGCGCTGTCGAGCGCTTCGAGATGTGCGACGAGCAAATCACGTCCCTCCGGCGACGAGAAGTTCCGGGTGTACCGCTCGATTGATCGAGCACCGAGTTCCTGATCGACGAATCCTCGTGCCAGTTCGGTCTTGAGCACACCGAGGAGCCAAGTGGCCGGAAGGTGGCGCGTCAGTGGCAATGTGGCGCGGGCCATTTTGACCTCGCGCGAGGGCCAGTCGTTGAAGCCGACGCTGCTGATCAGGCAGAGATGCGAGACGCGGTGGGGGGAGCGCACAGCCACCGCTTGCGCGATTCCGCCTCCGATGTCGTGGCCGATGAGGCACCCCCGGTTGATGCCGAGGAGGTCGAGCACGATCAGCAGGCGATCGGCGTGCGCTTTAATGTCGAGCGCCATCGCACCGGGTGGATCGCTCCGTCCGTAGCCGAGCAGATCGAGCACCACGACCCTGCGTCCGTCTGGGAGGAGCGGGACGAGGTCCTGCCAGAGGTGCGACGAGGTCGGGAATCCATGAATGAGCACCAGCGGCTCGCCACCGCCGCGTGTTCCTGCGGCATAGTAGTAGATGCGGGCGCCGCCGATGTCGAGAAACTCTCCTCTCACCGGGGCCTGAGCTCGGGTTGCATGACTCCAACGGTACGCCATGATCGCGCCGAAGCAAACTGCGCTATAAAAGCACGCGATTGGCGTTCTCGGTGGGGAACGGTCCACGTAAGCGTGCGCGGCCGGAAAAACCCTGCGGCAGGGCATGCCGCTGCGATGATCCTGTGCTAGCTTGAAGGTTGTTGTGGCGCAACGTGTTCCGTCCGCACCCCTCCTGTGACTGATCTCCCAGATCTCGAAACTGGCCTTCCAGCCGCCCCGCTCGCGCCTGTCGTCGAGGCGCCGATCGGTCCGCCGCCTCCGCCGCCGAAGCCCGTCCTTCCGGACATGCCGGATTCACTTGTTCGTGTCCCCGTGCGATGGTTGATGCGCGAGGGGACAGGGGCGGTGCAGTTCCGCACCATAGTCGAGCTTGGCAAACTGAAGTCGGCGGCTGATGTCGAGCGCATCACGCTGACACAGGCGTCGGCGATTCGATGTGCGGTCACGATGAGTCTCGATGGCTCGTGGGGCGGGCGGCTGTTTCCGCTGCCGGGTGCGGCCCCCCATACCGCGACGTTCTCGGCTTTCCGCCACCTGCTGGAGTGTGGTTGGGATCGGGAGTCGCCAGCGCTGGCAGTCGCGCGGCGATTCCTGTTTCGTCTGCTGGCGATGGATGAAGAACCGAGCATGCTGTACGAGCAGGCGGCGACGGCAGGCCAGAGCAAGGAGTTGGCCAAGCGACTGCGGGCCAACATCCGTGTCGAGGCGGCGGCATTGCTTGCGCAGGCTGGCTACGAGCGTGATCCCAGAGTTCGCGGGGCTGCCATTCGCGCCACCCAGCGGGTCATGGATTACCTGCGGTCGCCCCTGGCAGCGAAGCCGTGGATTCGTGTTGGCAACAAACAGGTGCTGGCGTCCGAGGCGGCGCCGCCCACGATGAGTTTCCTCCGGATGGCGGCGTTCATGCCAGAGCTGCGGACGGAGTACCACATGGGTATGGAGCTCCTGGGCCGGCATCTGATGCAACCCGAGCCCCGTCAGGAACCGGTGCAGCAGATCGAAGGTGCGCTGGTTCCGGTTCCGCACTTCGTGCTCGGCGATCGGCTGCCGCACCGAAATGCGCTCGAGGCCGATGTGCCGGCGGCGCTGCACTGGCTTGAAATCATGGTCAGACTCGGTGTCTTCCGTCGTCACGAGCCGTGGATCAAGATGTTCGAGCGGTTCGTCGAGAGCGCGGATCGGTATGGCGTGTGGCATCCGATGAAGGGCGATGCGATGCCCGTCACCACGGCGGCGGACCTGATCGGCTGGTATCCACTCGAGGATGTGTCGACGGAGGGCGAGCGTCGGTGGAGTGATGTGACGTTGCGCGTCTCGCTGATCGCCAAACTGATCGGGCGCGATCTGAATCTCGTCTGATCGCGACTGATGCCATCGGCCAGCCGAGCCGTTCCGCTAGCCAGTGATGCGATGTATCCGGCCCATGATGCCAGGTCGACGGCGTCGTGGGTGACATTGGCGGATGGCGAGCGCGTGCGCATCGTCGAAACCGGGGATCCGACATCCCCACCCGTGCTGCTGCTGCACGGGTGGGGATGTTCTTCGTTTGCGTGGCGGTATCTGGCCGGCCCGCTGGCCGATGCGGGGTGGCGCGCGGTGGCGGTGGACCTGCGCGGCCATGGATTGTCCGATCGTCCGGATGATCCGACGAAGTACCGGCGTGCCGAGATGGTCGACCATCTCGAGGCGACGATGCATGCGCTGGGTATCGAGCGGGCACCGATTGTCGCGCACTCGATGGGGGGCGCGGTGGCGATGGCGCTCGCGATGCGGAATCCGGCGCGCGTTTCACAGCTGGCGCTGTTCGGCCCGGTGGGCTTCGGCATCGTGGATCGCGCTGCGTGGTCACAGTTGCTTCCACCGTCACTCACGGGCGCGCTGCTACCCAGTCGGATTCCGCGCTGGGCGGTGAAGTTTGCCCTGCGGCATTCGCGCGGTGAGGCGGGCGTGTTCGATGAGCACGAGGTCGATGAGTACTGGGCGCCGACCCAATTCCCGGCATTCCTGAATGCGATGAGGCTGCTGCTGCACGGCTTCA
Organism: Gemmatimonadaceae bacterium; assembly: GCA_031374935.1. GTDB lineage: Bacteria > Gemmatimonadota > Gemmatimonadetes > Gemmatimonadales > Gemmatimonadaceae > JACMLX01. The sequence continues at coordinate 38,605 of JANMHB010000203.1, forward strand.
CTTGGACACCATGGACGCCCACGGAGCTGGCGGGCGTGACGCAGCCGGTGCTGTTGATGTTCGGGGATCGGGATCCGGTGGTGCGCCCACAATCGGTGGTGCCGACGCTGGCGCGCAGCATGCGCGGCGCGGAACTCCACATCGCGCAGGGGGCTGGCCATGTCGTGCCGGAGGAGCGGCCGGACTGGGCGTTGGAGCGCCTGTTGCCATTTCTGCGTCCAGTGGTGCTGCACGCTGCCACAATTGTTCAGACTGCTGGCTGAGTTTCGGGGTAGCGGTTTCCGTCGTTCGTCGGGCGGAGTACGTTCCAATCCGAACGACCGCTCGCGCCTGGGCGGAATGTTCACCGGCGGCGCGCGTCCCTCTGACGCGCCACATCGCCGGCGTCCCACGCGCACAGCACTCGGTGCACCCGTGGTGGTCGCTCAGACGGTCCGCAACGCTTCCCGTTTCGGCCGAGAGCGGTCGCTGCGACGGCATCCGGGCCCGGGACAGCTGCAGACCGCTCCACAGGTCGGCGTAAGCCGAACAGGCGACCTGGGGGCAACACTCCTTTCTTGTGAATTCACGTACCAGACGCCCACGCACTGGTGGTCGCCCACGCCCCGCTGGCGCAGGACCGACGACGGTCAGTGAGGCCGAACACAATCTCGAGCCGGACGCCGTCGAGGAGACGGCCGAGACCATTGCGGCACAGTTGGCCGCCGATGAAGCACGGGTCACCTTCGCGCAGCTTGATCTCGATCCGCGTCTGCTGGCCTCGGTGATTTCGGCGGGTTACGAGTATCCGACGCCCATTCAGCGCGAGGCGATTCCGCTCGCCTTGCGTGGCTCCGACATCATCGGACTGGCGCAGACCGGTACCGGCAAGACGGCGGCGTTCACCCTGCCGCTGATCAGCCGATTGCTCGATGGTCCGAAGCGCACGCGCGCCCTGGTGCTGACGCCCACGCGCGAGCTCGCGCTGCAGGTCGAAGAGAGTGTGCGCAAGTACGCCCGCGGCACCGGTATCGAGGTCGCACCGATCTTCGGCGGCGTGCCGTACGAGCCGCAGGAAACCGCACTGCGTCGCGGCGTCGACATCGTCGTCGCCACCCCGGGGCGGCTGCTCGATCATCTCGAGAAGCAGAACATGGTGCCGGATGATCTCGAAGTGTTGGTGCTGGACGAGGCCGATCGGATGCTCGACATGGGCTTTGCCCCGCAGATCAATCGGGTGGTGGAGCAGATTCCGAAGTACCGGCAGACGTTGCTCTTCAGCGCCACGATGCCGCCGGAGGTCGAGGCGCTGGCGCGCAAGTATCTGCGCCGCCCGATCGTGGTGCAGGTGGGGCGCCGGTCGAGCGCTGCGGTGACGGTGGCGCACGCGGTCTATCCGGTGCCGGCCGAGAAGAAGGTGGACCTGCTGGTGCACCTGCTGCAGCAGCCGAAGATGGATTCGGTGCTGGTCTTCACACGCACGAAGCATGGTGCCGACAAGGTGGTGCGCAATCTCGAAAAGAACCGGATTGCCTCGACCGCCATGCACGCTGACAAGACGCAGGCGCAGCGGATCAAGGCGCTGGAGGGCTTCCGCGATGGCAGCATCCGGGTGCTGGTCGCCACCGACATTGCGCAGCGTGGGCTGGACATCAACGGCATCTCGCACGTCATCAACTACGACGTGCCGCAGCAGGCGGAAGACTACGTGCATCGGATTGGTCGCACGGGTCGCGCGGCGGCGTCGGGTGATGCGGTGACGTTCATGGCGCCCGACGAAATTGCGATGGTGCGCACGATCGAGCGGGTGATCGGGCAGCAGATTCCGCGGGTGTCTGTGCCCGGGTTCGATTTCGGTACCGGCTGACACGTGACGCCCGGTCGGCGGCATCGTGGCGATGGGAGAGTGAGTGCGGGCCACGGTGTCACGATCGACGAATGCGGCCGAGCCTGGAAACGGCCAGCGCGCTGGACACGCTGCCGCGGGTGAAGGTGATGGTCGCGGTGTTGGCGCCCCAGCCGATTCCGGTGGGGCCCCATGCCAGCGAGTCGCGTGTGCTCCTGATGCGAACGCCGTAGTCGTTCAGTCGCAGGAGGCGGAGCGTATCGGTGCCCTGCAGTACGGCGATGGTACCGCGAACGCCGTCGATGCGCACCGCGGTGCGGCGAGCGGCCGCCATCGCGATGGTGCGTGCATCAGAGAGTGCCCGGGTGGCGTCGGTGGCGGCGAGCCGGACAGCGAGGCGATCACGCATGCCGACGAGAGCCCGAACCGACACGGTGGACAGGATCGCGGTGATTGCCAGGACGATCAGCACTTCCATGAGCGTGTAGCCAGCCCGCATCTGCGCTCCGTGGTTGAGACGGAGACAGCATGGCACAACACCCGTTTGCCTGCGCACCGGAATCGTGCGCGCGTCATCACTCGAGCGCCAGCAGCTCCTGCACCGCGGCCATGGTACCCGCGACATGCGTTGCCCCGGCCGCGACCATCGTCGCCGCACGGACCATGGCGGCGTAGCCGATCACCCGCATACCTGCGGCCAGCGCGGCTTCGATACCGAGCAGTGAGTCTTCGATGACGATGCAGGCGTTGGCTGGCACGGCGAGCCGGTCGGCGGCGAGCAGGAAGACGTCCGGCGCGGGTTTGCCGTGCGCCACTTCGGTCGCGCTGGTGATGCGGCCGGCGAGACGCGGCAGCAGTCGGGTAATGCCGAGGGTCTTTCGCATCTTCTCGTGCGAGCCGCTGCTGGCGACGCCGTAGGGCGTCCTCGTGCGGTCGAGCGCATCGAGCAGCGCCTCGATGCCAGCGACCGGCTGCAGGTCCTGTTCGAAAACGGCGTAGGCGCGCCGATCGAGCACCTCGAGGAAATCGGCTGGCGCCGGACGGCCCAGCTGCGCCTCGACGATCTGCATGCAGCTCTTCATCGAGCGACCCATGAATGTGCGCGTCGTCTCCTCAGCAGAATAGGGCAGCCCGATCTCATTCAGCATCGCCGAGAACTCGCGATTCATCAGTCGCTCGCTGTCCACCAGCACGCCGTCACAGTCGAAGATCACTGCGCCAGGCCGCGGCATCACTTGACCGGTGGCAGCGATGGTACGGCGTGCAGCAGTGCGTCGATCGCCAGCGCGCTGAGCGACTTGACGCTGAGGGGCATAGCGGCTTCGTCGATGTCATGCATCGGTGAGGGGTTGGCGGGGGTGTTGAACGGATCACGGCCGCGCGTGGTGACACCGAGGACGAAGAAGAGCCCTGGGACGCGTTGCAGGAGCACAGAGCAGTCCTCGGCGGGCATCGACGAGGCGCTGTCGAGCAGCCGTGTGTCGCCGAGTGTGTTGCGCAGCACCGAGGAGGCACGATTGAACCAGCGTGCGTCGTTGGCGGTGGTCGAGTAGCCAAGGTTGACCGTCACCGTCGCGGTTGCGCCACCGGGCGCGGCATACTGCTCGGCGATGGTGCGGATCGGGTCGGCGGCCCTGACGCACGCGGTCTCGTTGAAGGGGCGAATCGTGCCGAACGTCACCACACGCCAGTTGTCGGCGCTGGCCATCATGCCGCCGCTGCGGGCGAGATGGTGCCGGTCGGACCGGGCCAGGCGTGGGGGCCGTAGACGGCCTCGACGCGCGGGTTGTCGAGCGCACCAGCGGCAACCATCGCCTTTGCGCCGCCGTTCGGTGGCGCCTCGTCGGCCACCTGAAGGAGGAGTGTGATCGAACCGGGCAGCAAGGCTTTCATCTCTGCCAGCACTTCCGCCACGCCCATCAGGATGGTCGTGTGCGCGTGAAGGTCGCCTCGCCAAGTGACCATCTTCGCATTGACCCGTGTGATCCAGGTGTCGAGATCGCCGGTAAGGCGCGCCGGGAGGGCCGGCGTCTGAGGCGCCTGGGCGGAGAGGTTACCGACGGCGAAAGACAGGAAGACGAACGGGACGAGGCGCATTCAGGGAATTCTATGCGGACCCGTGGGAACATGGCCAAGTCCGGTTACTTTGCATGGCTGACTTCACCCCACAACACCCCCGTCATGCGTATTGCCCTCTCCACCGGTGGCGGCGACGCCCCTGGCCTGAATGCTGTCATCCGCGCCGCCGTCCTCTCCGCCCTCGATCGCGGCTGGGAAGTGCTTGGCATCAAGCGTGGCTACTACGGGCTTCTTGGCGAAGACGACGTGGTGCCGATGACCCGCGACATGGTCTCGGGGATCGGACACCTCGGCGGGACAATCCTGCGGACGACGAACCGTGGCAATCCCTTCGCGTACCCGGTGCCGAATGGCGACGGGACCTTCCGCGAGGTGGATCGCTCGGACGAAGTGGTGGCCAACGCGAGGGCGCTCGGCATCGACGCGATCATCACGATCGGTGGCGACGGGTCATTGTCGATTGCGCAGCGTCTGGTGGAGAAGGGGATGCAGATGGTGGCGGTTCCGAAGACCATCGACAATGACGTGAGCGGGACGATCACCACGTTCGGTTTCGACACGGCAGTGACGACGGCGATCGAGGCGATCGACAAACTGCATACCACGGCAGAGAGCCATGATCGTGTCATGGTTCTGGAAGTGATGGGCCGCGACGCGGGGTTCATTGCATTGCATTCCGGTGTCGCAGCCAGTGCCGATGTGGTGCTGATCCCGGAGATCCCGTTCGACGTGGAGACAGTCGTGAAGAAGATCCGGTCGCGGGATCTGGCCGGCCGGCGTTTCTCGATCGTGGTGGTCGCCGAAGGGGCGGTGCCGATCGGGGGCGAAGAGTCGATTCTGGGCCCTTCGATGCCAGGACAGGCGAAGCGTGTCGGCGGGATCGCCGGCCCCCTGGCGCGGACGCTCCAGGAGAAGACGGGAAAGGAGGCGCGGTCGATGGTGCTGGGTCACCTGCAGCGCGGCGGCCAGCCCACCGGCTACGACCGGCTGCTGGCGACTCGGTTCGGCGGCGAGGCGGTGCGCGCGGTGGCGGAAGGGAAGTGGGGCCACATGGTCGCCCTGCACTCGCCGAACATCGTGACGATTCCGATCGTCGAGGCGCTGAGTCAGGTGAAGCGCGTCGATCCGAACCACGACATCGTGCGCACTGCCCGAGCGACCGGGATCTCCTTCGGCGACTGAGGGAACATTCACGCAGTGGCTGGCCGCGTTACCCTGTGATGAGACAGCTGTCCACTGCAGGGGACGAATTGCGGAGATCCTGGCGTGGAGCGAAGACGGTAAGTGACTGATGGGTCGTCACTTGCCGTTTTCTGCGGTGGTGGCACCGGCCCTGCGCTGGACGGGTAGGAGCTGTGTCTGGGTTCGCGGCGAGTACACCGGCGGAAGGAGCGGGAGCGACAGTGCCAAGCGGTGCGTGGAGGTGGGGGCTCATGTGTGCGTGGATGACGTGCGGTGCCGCAGCGGTTGCGGCGCAGTCGTCGCCTGCGCAGCCGGAGATTTCGCCTGCGTATGTGCCGCCGGCCGGGATGTGTCGCGTGTGGCTGCGTGATGTTCCGCCGATGCAGCAGCCGGCGCCGACCGACTGTCGCTCGGCGCTGCGGACCAAGCCGGTGGATGCGACGGTGATCTACGGGCCGGAGCCAAAGCGGAGCCAAATCGCGCCAAGCGAGTGGTCGCGACCGTCGCTGCGGCCGTCACGTGAGGACGACCGACTGCGCGCGCCATTTCGCGGAGCGGACGACCCGTCGGGTTCCGAGGCATGTGTGGAGGGATCGCGCGACGCGAAGTGCGAAGAGCCGCGCGCGCCTCTGCCATCGATGCGCTCTGCGCTACTCTGGACCGAAGGCCAGCGGCCGGCGGACATGCAGCGCTGGTTTGGCAGTCAGAACGTGGCTGCACGATTTACCATGCCGCCGCGGGGAGGGGCCCCCGATCGCGTGCAGTGGTTCGACCCTGACGGTCGGTTGGTGCAAATCTGGACCGACCGCAACGGTGACGGCCAGGCAGACCGTGTCGAGCTGTTCAACCGGGACGGGGCGCGGATTCGGGTGGTGGGTCAGTAGTCGGCGTCCGTAGAAGTCCTGACGGCAGGGTCGATTGACAGCCGGTGCCGAAA
>JANMHB010000042.1:0-12619 GCA_031374935.1 Gemmatimonadaceae bacterium
CTTCTGATACTCGGCCAGTACTGCGGGAATCGCCGATGGCGTGGCGCCGAGCGCCGAGAACTGTTTCGCCAATTCGATCGCGTCTTCGATCGCCAGCTTGGTGCCCGACCCGATGGCGAAGTGTGCGGTGTGTACCGAGTCGCCCATCAGCACGACGTGGTTGCGCCCATTGAAGTGCGACCATTCCGCGCACCGCACCCGCTGGAAGTTGAGCCACGCCGAGCCGCGCAGATGGCGGGCGTTGGTCATCAGCGAGTGCCCTTGCAGCGTGCGGGCGAACAGCTGTTCACAGAATTCGACTGAAGCATCGGCGTCAGCCATGTCGAGACCGTGCGCCTTCCAGACCTGTTCCGGCGTTTCGACGATGAAGGTGCTGGTGCTGTCGTCGAACTTGTAGATGTGCGCCTGGAACCAGCCGTATTCGGTCTTCTCGAAGGTGAAGTTGAAGGCGTCCCACGTACGCTTCGTGCCGAGCCAGATGAAGCGATTTGGGCGGGTGACGATGTCGGGCTGGAAGATGTGGGCGTACTTGGTGCGGATCTTCGAGTTGATGCCGTCGGAGGCGATGATCAGGTCGGCGTCAGGGAAGTCCTCATCCGAGTCCACTTCCACTTCGAAGCGCAGTGTGACGCCGAGCTGCTCGCAGCGCGTCTGCAGGATGTTGAGCAGGTGCTTGCGTCCGATGCCGATGAATCCATGGCCACCGCTGCGGATGGTGCGTCCCTTGAAGTCGAGCTCGATGTCGTCCCAGTGCACGAACGACGACTCGATCGACTCGGCCGTCGGCGCATCGCAGCGCCGCATGTTCTCGAGCGTCTGGTCGGAGAAGACCACGCCCCAGCCGAAGGTGTCGTACGGCTTGTTGCGTTCGACGACGGTGATGTCGTGTGTGGGGTCCTGCTTTTTCATCAGCAACGCGAAGTACAGGCCGGCGGGCCCGCCACCGATACAGGCGATCTTCATCCAGGCTCCCGGGGAGGTGCAGGGGGGAGAGTGGGGGAGGTTGCTTTAGTTGTCAAGTGTATTGTGGCAGACGGTCGAGTGCTGCCTGCGCCGGCGACGGGTGTTTCGGTGGCGTGACGGGCGCAGGAGTGTGATTGCGTCGGAGGGCACGTCAGGCGCGTTCACAAGTACCGCATGCCCCCGTGACGTACACAGCACCCCCGCCCCGCGAGCTCGCGCATGCGGGGTGGTACTCCTCGCGACGGTCGGCCTCCTACGGCGGCCCGTCTGTCTGTCGCGTCACTGAGAATTTCGACACGCGTCCAAGCGAATATCAGTACGCGCCACAACAGCACGCGCTGCGGCCCGCCGAATACCTGAACCATGCAGAGGGTACGTGTGTAGCCCATTCGAAGAATCTCGGGAGGGTACACTCGCTTGGGTACTGTGTCACACGCACAACCGATCTTTTTCAATTTACCGGTACTCGCCTCGCGCGTCCTCCGCGACATTCAATGCGGTGATGATTGCCTATCGATCCTTCTGGAGGCCGCGCCAGTGAAACGGATCATCGATGTCCTTCCTGGGTCTGGCCGCTCGGGCCTTAAGGCCGGCCTTAATGCCACCGTCCTCAATTGTGAGCACTGCGAGCAGGGCTTCTGCGGGTCGGTGTTTACCTTATGGCGTGTCGTGGCACCTCTCCGGGCGGTTGGCGCGCCCAGCGCTGCGACCGGGGGAGCAAGCCAACGTCAAGGGCCGTGACGGCCTCAGCGGTAGCCGCCACTACTTTCTCATCGCACGGCATACTCGCGCCGGTCAGGCGTCATGCTATGCCTCAAACAAGAAATCTCCGATAGGCCCAGCTTCCGTGCGCGAAACGGTCTCAGCTTGACAGCGAAACGACCAGACGTGACCATAAGGCATGACAACCACCTAATTGTTATTTGCCGCGAGACGATATTCGCGATACGGCCGCAGTGGATCACAGTTGCGCGACCGACGCTGCCCTGACGTCGTACGAAGCCTTGGGTAGTGTCGTCGCACGTTTTGCAATGTCGCTAGGTAACTACTCCCCCATTCACTGAGGCATTGCTCGAATATGTCGGATAGCTCGCTTGATGGCGCCAGTGCCGGTAACAGTCACAAAGTACTACCGTTCTACATCGTCCTTGACGAATCGGGCTCGATGGCCGGCGAGAGCATCGACGCCGTCAACAAGGCACTCCCAGAGTTGCACTCGGCGATCGCTGCGGATCCAAACGTCTGCGACAAGACAAGTGTCTGCGTGATTACGTTCTCCGACACGGCGGAGGTTCTTGTTCCCCTCACGCGCATGGATGACTTGGCTGAAATGCCCGGCGTTCAATCGCGAGGCGGCACAAGTTATCTCGCCGTGTTTCGGCTGCTGAAAGAACAGATCGAGAAGGACGTCGCCGAGCTGAAAAGGGGACGGCCTGGGGAAAGCTTCGTACTCCGGCCTGCATGTTTCTTCATCAGCGACGGCGAGCCCACCGATGCGAACCCGCAAGACTGGAGGACGGCGCATGCTGAACTGACAAGCGAGTCGTTTGCGCTACGTCCAAACATCATTTCCTTTGGTGTGAAGGGTGCCACGGCTCAGACGATCCTTGACGTCGCGACGGCATATAAGGGCAAGAAGCACGCCTTCCTTGCGGAAAAGAATGCGGATCCTGGGCCAGCCCTTAGAGAGATCATCAAGTCGCTCGCCGACTCAATGGTCACTTCGGCTCGAAGCAGCACTCCGACGCTTGTTGTCCCAACGAATATCAAGAACATCATCGAACTGGATACCGTCTCCTGACGGTCTCTGGCCGATGAAGCTGAGCTACCGAGGCAGGAGCATGGACAAAGCCACAGCGAAGCATCCCGCCGGTTCCAATGGAAATCTCGTGATCGGCTCACCGTCTAGCATGAACAAGTTGCCTTGGTGGCAGGTCGGCTACCATCGCCTGTCGCGGCAACCGTATCCGAGCATTGAGTCCGATTTCGGCCGCGCTGGCGATCTGGCTGTTGCTGCAGTCAGCATTGCTGGTAACAAGAACCGGTTTAAAGGTACAGCAAATCAGGATGCCTACGCACTGGTTCATGCGTCAGAATCTTGTGCATGGCTCGCTCTTGCCGTGTGTGATGGCGTAAGTAGCGCCGCATATGCGGAATACGGCTCGAGGCGACTGGCGCGCGCCACCGTCAGGGTCTTGGGTGCCTTGTGCCGGGACGAGGTTGTCGCCGACATCCAGATGAAAGCAGCAGAGTCCTACCTCACGACGGCGCTCGTGAACGCAAATGCACTGTTGCTCAATTTCGACCCCGATGCCATCGAGGCACCATTCGTGCAACCTGCGGGGTCGATTCGACCAGAAGATCTATCCAGCACCATAACGTGCGCTATGATCGCAACGAAGCCCGGTGCTGACGGAAGGTACAGGGCATATGTGGCCTGCATTGGAGACAGTCCGGTGTTCCAGCTCAAGTCGCGCTTCCTCGAGCCACTCATGGCCGATGTGATGTCGCATGACTTGTTGGAGACTGCGACCGACGCACTTCCCACTCGCGAACATGCAGTTATGCCCCGTATTCGATCGTTGGATTGCGAAGCTGGGGCGGCGCTGATCTTCGTCACTGACGGCATTGGCACCGCGATAGGCGATGGGCAGAGTGAGGTGGGCTACCACCTTGCCGAGACCTGGCGTAGACCCCATCCTGAGCCCGAGTTCTCCAGATTCATCGCGGCCGCGAACTACGATCGACGTGGCGAGGATGATGATCGCACGGCTGTCGTCGTCTGGTTTCCACCGTTCGTCGGTGCATCGTCAGCGTCGGAGTCTGCTGTCGCTGCGACGCTGCGTCGCGACTGAAGCGGGGCGCGGAAGTGAAGATCGCCTACACGAGGCTCGGCCGGCTCGTCTCGATCGGCGAGGGTGCCGACGGCGCCGTCTTTCAGCCGTCGGGCTTCCCCGGGGACGTATTCAAGGAGTTCAAGACGCCGGACTTCAGCGCTGATGCGCTGCGTGAGTTGGTTGCGACGTTTTCAGATCTTCCCGAAAGCTCGCGTGATTGGCTCTCTTCTCGATCGGTGTGGCCGACTACTCTCGTTGAGAAGCGAAAGAAGTGCGTGGGCTTTCTAATGCCCCGCATCCCTGACGAGTGTTTTTCCCGTTATGGCATTCGTGCGTACCCAAGACGCGTGGAGCTCGACTGGAACCGGCTTGCGTATCGTCAGTCTCGGCGAGGGAATCCCAACATCGTCTCGGAGATTCCAGATCCGACGGAGGAGCAAGTGCTGAAATTGCTCTTGGACTTGTTCGCCACTTCACAGATTCTTCATCAGGCTGACTTCATCATCGGCGACATCTCTGGCCGAAACGTCCTCTGGCGACTGTCGCCGGAGCCGAGCGTGGTCCTGATCGATAATGATGGATTCCGACGTGTTGGTGAGTCGGGAGTCACGCGCCCGAAGGAATCGCCGGACTGGGAAGATCCTTATCTCGCAGGATCATACACTTCGCAGCAATCCGACGTTTACAAGCTGGCACTTGCTGCGTATCGGGCGCTTTGGGTGACGACAGGTACCCCAACCAAGGACTTCTTGCGTGCCACTGGCTTAAGCAGAGCTCAGGCGCGGATTGGGGTGCTGATCACGGAATCCACGGCGCGAGGCGGCCGCCCGACTCTCGACCATTGGGTCGCAGAACTGAAGACGGCGATTCGCGAGAAAAACTTGGAAGGCAGGCCAATCATCAATTTGCCACGGCCCGGCCGGATGCCCGCAAGCAGAACGCTAAGCACGCCAGAGAGTCGGCCCGTCATCAAGCTGCCTCGCCACGGGAAATCGTGAAACTAAATCCGGTCCTGCCGCTGCTGACGGGGGCCAGTCACTCAGGTGGCGAGGCAGTCGTCTTCACCGAAGTCGGGCGACCAGGCTACGTCATCAAACGGTATAAGCAAGATCGACGTGGGCCAGACGCAGACCGCATTCTGTTCCAGCAGGCCTTCCTCGCAACCTTGCGGCCGAGCGACGAAGAGCGGCTTCGCCGTGCCATCTCATGGCCGCTGGAAGCCTACGGAACGGAGGAGTCGATCGCTGGCGTCTTGATGCAGCATGTCCCTGCTGAGTATTCCTTCCGCGCCACGATCGGCTCTGGGCAGCGACGCGCGATACTTCAAGAAGCCTCGTATCTCGTCGATCCTGAATTTCGTAATCGACGTGCGGTGCGCGAATCCAACTTGGAGGATCCTGATCTCGCATTGCGCATCGAAGTGTGTCTCGACATGCTCTGGACACTGGATTGCTTGTGGAACAACGGCGCCGTGTACGGCGACATTTCCTCGAAGAACGTGCTTTGGCGCTTGACTCCTTCACCGCAGGTTTTCCTCCTTGAAGGCGATTCGATCGGACACCCTGACCGCTTTACACATACCGCGATCGGCACGCCGGATTTTTCGCCGAACTCCAGCCTCAAGGATCCGTGGCAACGCGACAGAAGCGTCGCTGCGTTGCTGATCCATCGCGTGTTGCTTCGAAATCCCCGAGCGAACGGCATCGCGTCCGTAGCTTCGGAAACATCGGGGATACCAGACGCCATTCTTGCTGCCATCCATGAGCTGTACCAGAACGGAAGCACCACGTCCAACGAAATGCTTCAGTTGTGCCTGCGTTCATTCCGAGCTGAGCACCTGTGCGAGCGGAGGCTGAGTGAGGCGTTCGCGACAGGATGGGCGCGCGAGATCGATCACCACTTGCCCGTGAGGCCGCAGGAGGCTCCGTTGGCGCTCCCACGAGCGGTTCGTCGCCAGATCCGTCTGGAGTCGCGGCTTGAAGCGCAAAGCATCTTCGCCGTGCCAGCGCGAGACGACGCAGCCCAACGGCGGCACAATTTTCGTCTCGACGTCCCAGCGAGGATCGCTGCAGAGATTGCGAGTATAGCAGGCGATCCAAATCGCCTGATGTCGCTAGGCGCATTCGAGGCTGCGGCGACATCAGCCCATGCGGCGCCTGCGTTGCATGGGACGAGCGCAACGCTTCTCCGTGCGGTACAGCACGCGCTTGCGGGCGCGCCACAGCCTGCCCATTCGCTCGTGTGGGATGGTACTGCATGGAACGTCAGCTGGTCTTGGCCGCCGACAATTGCCGTGAATGCCGCGATCGTGACTGCGGAAATTGCCGACGGCAAGATCACGCGATTCAGCAGCAAACGATCAGCTGAAACACCAACCGTACGGGTTACTGCGCCTGAAGAGAGGAGCTCATTGTCCGTGCGAGTAACATGGGCATTCATGTTCCGTGACGGAGAGTTGATAACTCAAGTACACGATTCATGCCGTTTATTGTCGGACAAGCGCGAGGCCATGCTTCGCGCCTCAGCCGTCGCACAGCGCGTAACGGGCTTAGGCGTGCCGCAACGCCAGTCGGGGAATGATGCGCCATTTCCAGCACGTGGACCATTGAGCCCGGTCTCGGTGGCGCCACCCATCGACGGGCTGACAGCCCCGGGAAGCGAGCGCAGTGCGCCTGCAAATGATCCAGGTCAACCGGCGAAGCGGCTCCCTCGCGTCGACCGCGAGCTGTCGCCCTCTGTCTGGGCTTTGTTCTCGCGAACCCTGTTCGCCGGACTTCGTGAATTCTTCGCAATGGTTAGAAGACTTCTGGGGGCGGCATGACCGATCTTCGGCGCACAGGTCACGACAAGGATGCGGTGGCGACATGGCTAAGGGAGCAGGCCGCCTCACGAGGTGCGGCAGTGAGCAGCCTGCTCAGTGCCTGGGAGGAAGGGGATGCGTCGCTGACGAACCACAGCACGACAGATCTTGAGACACTGCTTCCCTTTAGGCCACAGTCTCAAGGATCGACGCTTGTGTACGCGGCGCGGAACGCGTTGATATTTTTGCCGATCCTCATTACGTGGCTGTCGCTAGCTCATGCCATTGAGCAGTTCGATCTCACGATGCAGTTGAACCCGGATAAGGAATTGACCTTCCTACTGTTCTGGCAGGGCTTGCAGGGGATGGCTGCGTTCTCGGCGGTGGCGTACGCGGATGCGCTGCTCATCATCGTGACCGTGCTCTTCTCGCTCGTTATTGCCTTGCACTATGAATCGCCCGGTCGCTTGGATCGACTCCAGCGAACGCACGATGACATGCTGGCTGCGATCGAGTGGCGGATGGCACCGCTTCGAAACACGTCAGCAACGCAGCTTGAAAAGGTCGCAGCCGACCTGACCTCGTCATTTAGTTCTCGTGCTGATACTCTACTTGCGGAGCTCGGTCGAACCTCAGCGGCAATCGACGGGATCAAGACGAAAATTGAGGAGGTCACTGCGAGCGCATCGAGTTCCACGGTAGTGTTGCAAGGTATCGTGACGGATCTAGTCGCGCCTCGCGCAGCCGAGCTTGAGCATGTTGTCAAGGAACTGCTCGCGGCCTCGAAGCAGCATCAGAGCTTGGCCACCGTCGTTCAGACGATGCAGACGTCGCTGGCAGAGTCGGCAGCGAGACTCCGCGAGACCGTGGATCTCGGCATCACGAAGATTACCGAGTCTTCTCAGTCCCAGCACGATCTGGCGAGCAGGTTCATGGAATCTTCAATGGCGGCGTTCTCCAGTCGCTTGCTCGAACAGACCACCACAGTCGCGTCGACCGTAACCGGAATTCTGGCCGCTCTGCAAGGAGCCGCAGTCCAACTAGATCAGGGCCTAGGCAAAATTGTCAGCAACAGCACGAACACTGCTGCGAATGCGACGCTGCGCGTGGATGCAGCGGCGGAGCAACTTGCTCAGAGCATCCTTGAGTCAAGTGAGGCGCTGCAGACAATTGCGCGGTCAGCAGAGCTCACCGTAGTGCAAGTTCGAAACGACATGGAGGCGATCAGGGCCGCCAGTTCGCGCTCGGACCGCCCGAATCGCGCGAGCTAAGTGGCTGTTCCGACCACCGGCGTAGAGGCGCTGAATCAGCATGGCTCAACTCAATCATGGCCATAACACTTCGCTGCTCGCCGGATGGCTGTTCGCTGATCTGTTGCTGGTGCTAGCCGTGATCGGGTTGGGATCCGTGACGTTTCGCCCGATACAGGACCACGTGCCGTTGCAGTCGAACTTGAGCTGCGAGCCATTTCTTTTCCCCTTCGCACTCGCCGAACTCGAGGATCGTGCGGCGTTTTCCCGTCGGTTCGACTCGATCGTTTCGGACACGCTGATTTCGCGTGGCATTTCGAATGGAAAGCCTGGCATTGCACTTCTGTTTGGTGGCTACGATCCTGATGAGTCGGTGGTCGCTGGTCAGCGGCGCGCCCAAGCGATCGAGATACCCTTAAGAAAGTCCTCCCAGCGGCTTCGCGACGTCGCGATTCGGAAACTTGGGGCTCGTAACGTCGACAACCTTCCCGTCGGGGGTCGCAATCAGTTCGGTCTGCTTATTTACTTTGTGTACAATGGCGCGGATTCGCTCGGACGTTGCAGTCCCGCGAACGTCGCGGGCCTTCCTCTGAACCGGTCACGCTGATAGAAACCTGACTGCGCCGCCGTCACCTATAGCGCGCGTGGGCGTCATGCACAGGAAGTCCGTCAGATGCAGCGGCTCCGCCACCTTCACGCATGGGAATGAAGCCATCTGCGCGTACGTAAGCCTCGCAGGCAGCGACTAGCCCATGTGAATTGTTGGAGGGATCACTCCTGAGCCACCACATGTCTGACATGGTAGACTCGCCCGGCGGTCCTCGCCGTCGCCTCGACACCAGCCGCACATCACTGGATTGTCATACGGCAGGATGAGTACCCGCGCCGCGTTGCACACTCGGCATGGTTTTCTCCACTTACGATCTTCGCCGTCGCCGCGGCACCATGCGCACTTGATTTGGAGGGCCATCCAGTTCGTCTCCGGGATGAGGGGGTGGGCTCGCGCGGGATCGAAGCGTTCGCATGCCGAGCAGCCTTAGCGGAGGCTACTGAAGTCTGGCAAGGTCGCATGATTGTATCATGCGGCAATCTGCGACACAGCACAAGCGAGCGGGAATCAGCCGGGGTCGGCTTTGCACTCGGTGTGCAGTGGCCAGCCTTTCAGCCGCAGCGGCAACGGAGCTGTCAGGTCGATGTTCCTGTCCTCCGCGCCGGTCGTCCGGTGCATGGCACCTCGGTAGACAACTCAAGTCCGGCCACTGATCGACACCGCGAGACCGGAGACCAGACCGGCGCGCTGCGACCGTGTGCGCGTGCAGCGGCGGAACTCGTCAGCGACTGGAGCATGGTCTGCCAGCTGCGCGGTCAGAAGATCTGGGCGTGTGAGTGTTGCAGCGCGGGCACGGCTGCGGTGCGGCCGTAGAGTTGGCCCCAGTGATCGACGGGGCGGTTCGAGGTCTGGATCCGTCAACGCGCGTTCGTTGCAGCTTCTCTCGAGCGGGGATTTGGCGCGGCCCGATGGAGCACGCAATGTCCCCTGTTGGGTCGCGACCTAGCCACTCGCCTTCGCGAGGTGACTCTTGCCGGTACCAGGCAGCCCGATCAACAGCAGGTCATTGCACCGGGTGATGAAACGACACGTTGCGAACTCGAAGTCGAGCGCGAGATTCACCTCTTTGTCCTTGGCGAAATCAAAGGTGTTGAGGGCACTCGTCGGATCACGGAAGTTCGCCTGAAGGCGTCGGCGTCGGACGTTGTGGTAGGTGAGAAAGCGGACGAAGCTTCGGCTTTGCCGTTCATCTGCGGACGTTAAGGCCGGGTGAGGCGGTGGGTCAGGCGATGCTGCATCACGACGGTCGGCTAGGTCGCCGCTGCGCCATTATCGGTCAGCAGGCCCCGAATGAGGGCGCCCTGTTGGGCGTACCACGCGATGGCGCGCGCGAGATAGCCGGCGGTGGTTGGCCCCGTTTCGTCGGCCATGACCTCGATGTAGCCGACGCGCGAGCTCCGTCGATCGCGACGTGCACATACTCCCAAGCCCACGCCGCGCGCCCGACGCGTCCGATCCCCGTGGATTCGATGCCCTACGCCCTGAATCCGCCCCAGCTTCTTGATGTCGAGATGTAGGAGCGCGCCTGGGCGCGCGTGCACATACCGCACGAGCGGCTGCGGCGGTGCGAGCGAGGGCAGCCGATTCAGTTTGCGGCGCTGCAGCATCGCCCCGACGGTCGAGACGGGCAACGCGTAGCGCGACGCGATCCGCAACGACGACGAGAGCTTTGTGCAAGTACACCCAAGCTCCCGCAGTTTGTAAACAGGCAATCTCCCGCAGCGACCACCATCAGGTCTGGCGGGGTTCTGCCGCCCGTGGACCCTCCCGGTTGGGGCTGAGCAGGGCGCCGAGTTCCCGGAGCCGATAGCTCTGGCCGTCGATGTGGACCACGGCGACGTGGTGCAGCAAGCGATCCAGGATCGCCGTCGTCAGGATCTCGTCATCGGCGAAGATCTCGGGCCAATCGCGGACATGTTTGTTCGACGTGAGGAGGATCGAGCCCCGCTCGTAGCGCGTCGAGACGAGCCGGAAGAAGAGGTTGGCTTCGACGCGGTCGAGCGGCCGGAAGCCGATCTCGTCGATGATCAAGAGTCCGCAGTTGAAGTAGCGACGCGCCCGCAGTCGCGCGGGCGGCGTCGCCGCATCCGCTTTCAGCACATGCATCAGTTCATCGAGCACGAAGTGCGCGACGCTGAAGCCGTTCTTGATCGCCTTCACCCCGAGACCGGCTGCCAAGTGACTTTTCCCGACACCCGGCGGACCCAAAAACAAAATATTGGTTTTGTCGCGCAGATACTGGCACGTTGCGAGGGTATCGAGCTGTCGACGATCCGCCTTCGGCTGAAAGCCCCAGTCGAAGTCCTCGAGCGTTTTGCCGGGCGGTAAGCCCGAGAGTTTCAGCATCGTCGTGATGCGGCGTTCGTCCTTGCGTTCGAGTTGGCTCGTCAGCAGCAGATCGAGGAAGGCGAGCGGGCTGAGGTCCTCGCGCGCGGCTTGCTCGAGCAGCTCCGGCAACGCACTGGCCGGATACTCGAGGCCGAGGGTCGTCAGTTTGGTCACCACCGGATCGAGGGTGGTGCTGCCGCTCGGCACGAGACGCGTCGTGACGGGGGCGAGACGTGGCTTCGTCGCCATCAGCCCTCCCCGATCCACGGCGCCAGGAGACGCGTGTACTGCGTCAGCGGCCGGGTGATCGCGCTCGGCGTCGGCAAGCCGGTCGCCGCGTGGGGCAGCGCGGTGAGCTGGAGCTGCGCGCGACGACCGAGTGGCGTCGGCGCCCGGACCGTGGGCGTGTCGGGTCCCTCGAAATGCGTCGGCTCCAAAAGCAAGCGTCGGGCGGTCCCGCGGGGATGCCGGGCGATCTCTGCGCCATCGCTCCACACGACGACGTGCTGCGTCGTCCCGCGCACTTCGACCGTCCGTCCGACGGACGCAAACGGCACCGAGTAGCGACGCCCCTCAAAGCTCACGAGACAGTCGCGACTCACGCGCCGCGCAACGACACAATCAAAGAGCTCATCGAGCGTCGGCAGCGGCTGCAGGAGCGCCCGCTCCGCATCGTGCGCGTCCGCGATGCTGGTCCCCGTCACCGGACACTGGCGCGTCTGGTGGATCTCGGTGCTGCGTTGATCGAGCGCGGCTTGCAGCGTCGCCACGTCGGGCCACTCCGCCACGAACAGGTCCGCGAAGTCGACGCGGGCGGCGCGCACGCGCCGCTCGATCTTCCCCTTGTCACTACCGGTCGCTGCCCGACACGGATCGACCGCGAAGCCACACGTGCGCGCGAAGGTCGCATACGCCGGCGTGATCACCGCCGTCGGGCCAGCCCCCGACGCGACCCCCGTCTTGAGATTGTCGATGCGCACCCAGAGCGGGACGCCGCCATATCGCCGGAAGAGCGCGACGTGGCCACTCTGCCACGCCAGCTGATCCATGATCGGGCTGACCCAAACGAAGCGCGCCCGCGCATGCGACAGCGTGCCGAGCAAGCCGTGGATCGGCAGCGCGGCGCTGGCCACGCGGACGACGGTGTCAAACCAGTCATGCTGCGCTTGGACGCCGGGGGGCGTCTCCACGCGCCGCACCGCCTGCACCGGGGCGGCGGGGTAACTCCGCACCAGATAGCGCCGCACCGCCTGATAGCTGCCGGCGAAGCCGAACTCTCGCCGCAGCACGCCATGCACGACCGCGGCTTCAACCGCCGTGTCCGCGTCGCCGCGCGTGCGAGGATCGTCGAACCGCTGCAGGACCGCCGTGACGCGCGCCTGCCACTCGTCCATGATCGAGGGGCGATCTCGCCGGCCATCCGGCGCATCGGCGCCCCGCGCCACATGGTACCGCACCGTCGACTCGTCGACGCCGAGGTCCCGCGCGATCTGCCGCACCGGAACGTCGCGCGCCACCATTTCCTGGGCCACCATCACATGCTCTCTCCGCAGCCGTGCCATGCGCTCCTCCGTGCCGGGGGCTTCGGGCTGCAGGAGCCCGACACGGAAGGGGGCCGCCCCAGGCGGCCCCGTCAATGGCTGCGGGAGATTGCCTGTTCACGGGTGCGGGAATTTGGGTGTTCGTCTACACGCAACCGTGATCGTCCACTCGCCCGCCCAGCTCGACATCTACGCCACGGAGAGCTTCGAGGAACGTCTTGTGCTCCTGGAATCGCGCTGGGATGCGGTATGCAGGACGACGTCACCCGACGAGCAGGAGAAGCTGGTCG